>DATHUR010000022.1:0-5066 GCA_035462025.1 Egicoccus sp.
AGCGCGACGATCGCGTGCGGTGGCCGGCTGATGTCAGTGGCGGAAGTGACGCCGGCCGGTGAAGACCATGGCGATGCCGTGCTCGTCGGCGGCGGCGATCACCTCGTCGTCGCGCACCGACCCGCCGGGTTGGACGATCGCGGTGATGCCCGCAGCGGCCGCCGCGTCCGGCCCGTCGCGGAACGGGAAGAACGCGTCGCTGGCCAGCACGCTGCCGGTGTGACGCCGGCCCGAGCGTTCGACCGCGAGCCGCACGCTGTCGACCCGGCTCATCTGGCCGGCGCCGACGCCGACGACCTGCTGGTCCTTGGCCAGCACGATCGCGTTGGACTTGGTGTGCTTGCAGGCGATCCAGGCGAAGCGCAGGTCGGCGAGGGTGGCCTCGTCGGGCTGCGCATCGGTGACGACGCGCCACTCGTCCCACGGCTCGTCGCCGACGTCGCTGTGCTGCACCAGGAGCCCGCCGCGGATGCTGCGCAGGTCCCAGCCGAACCGCGGCCGGGACGCCGACGGCATCCGCAGGATCCGCAGGTTCTTCTTCTCGCGCAGCACGGCCAGGGCGTCGTCGTCGAAGCCCGGGGCGATGACTACCTCGGTGAACACCTCGCTGATCCTGCGGGCGGTGTCACCGTCGATGGGGCGGTTGGCGGCGACGATGCCGCCGAAGGCGCTGACCGGGTCGCCTTCCAGCGCGCGGCTGTACGCGGTGGGCAGGTCCTCGCCGGTGGCGAACCCTGCCGGGTTGGTGTGCTTGATGATGGCGACGGCCGGTTCGTCGACGTCGACCGCGAGTCCCCAGGCCGCGTCGGTGTCGAGCAGGTTGTTGTACGACAACTCCTTGCCGTGCAACTGCTCGGCCTCGCCGAGTCCGCCCCCGCCGGTGTGGGTGTAGAAGGCGGCCGCCTGGTGCGGGTTCTCGCCGTAGCGCAGCGTCGAGGTCAGTGGCAGCGCCATGCCGAGCTGGACGGGGAAGCCGGACTCGCGCTGGAACCAGGCCGCGATCTCGGTGTCGTAGGCCGCGGTGTGCTGGAACGCCTTGGCGGCCAGGTCGCGCTTGAGCCCGAACGTCAGCTCGCCCGACTCGCGCAACTCGGTCAGGACACGCTCGTAGTCGGCGGGGTCGACCAGGACGGCGACCGAGCTGTGGTTCTTGGCCGCGGCACGCACCATGGTCGGTCCGCCGATGTCGATCATCTCGACGACGTCGTGGTCGCTGGCGCCGGAGGCGACCGTGTCGCGGAAGGGGTACAGGTTGACCACGACGAGGTCGATCGGATCGATGCCGAGGTCGCCGAGTTCGTCGACGTGGGCGGGGTCGGTGCGGTCGGCAAGGATGCCCGCGTGGACCCGGGGGTGCAGCGTCTTGACGCGTCCGTCGAGGCACTCCGGGAACCCGGTCAGGTCGGCGACCGCGGTGACGGGCACGCCGGCGTCACGCAGGACCTGGGCCGTGGAGCCGGTCGAGATCAGCTCGACATCGTGCTCGTGCAACGCCCGGGCGAACTCGGCGACACCGGTCTTGTCGTAGCAGCTGACCAACGCGCGGCGGACCGGGGTCGTCACAGGCACCGACAGTGGCGTGCTCATCGGGTCTCCTCCAGGATGCGAACCGTCCGGCCGCTCACCGCGAGACGGTCGTGGCACAGCAGCTTCACGCAGGCGGGCAGCAGGGCGTGCTCGACCGCCTTGATCCGTTCGTGCAGGGTCTCGCTGGTGTCGTCGCCGGCGATCTCGACGGCCTGCTGCGCGACGATGGGGCCGTGGTCGACCTGTTCGTCCACGAGGTGGACGGTGCAACCGGTGACCCGCACCCCGTAGGCCAGCGCTTCCTCGACGGCATGTGCGCCCCGGAACGCCGGCAGCAGCGACGGGTGGGTGTTGATCACCCGATCCGGCCACCCGGCGAGGAAGGCCCCCGAGAGGATCTTCATGAACCCGGCGAGCACGACCGCGTCGGGCCGGTGCGCCTCGACGTCGCGACGCAGCGCGGCCTCCCAGCTCGTCCGGTCGGGATGCGAGGACAACTCCTGGACGACGGTCGCGATGCCGCGGTCACGTGCCCGCAGCAGGCCACCGGCGTCGGGCCGGTCGGCGGCGACGACGACGACCTCGCCGCCGAAGCCGGGGTCGGCGTCGATGGCGTCGAGCAGCGCCTGCAGGTTCGTGCCCCCGCCGGAGACGAGCACGGCCAGACGGGCCGGAGGGCGCGACGCAGACGGCACGGTGGCTCCCGGGAGGTGGTTCGCGTGGCGACGGTCGTGCGGAGTGGCGCGTAGTGGGCGGCGACCGTGAACCCCCGCGCTCGGGGGCCTCGCTGGCGGAGCCTACCGATTCGGCCGACGGGCGAAACCTGCGCGACGAGTAGTCTCCGCCCGCACGCGACGAGCGGAAAGGGACCGGTGCGGGGCGACGCTCTCCTGACCGCCCGCCTGCTGCTGCGCGGCGACGGCGTGGCCGGCGTGGTCATCGCCGCGGGCGGGGCACTGGCCGTGCTCGCCGCGACCCAGCCCTGGTACCACGCGATGGCCGAGATCGCGATGCTCGGATCGGCGCAGGCGCGCGCGGTCGGCAGCGTGCGTGGCCTGCCCGCGACCGTGCCGGGGTGGGTGGCGCTCGCGCTCGGCGTGGTCGCGGTGGTACTCGGCGTCGCCTGCGCGCTGGACCGGCCGCCGGGGCGGGCCCGGACGGTGCTCGTCGGGGTCGCACTCGGCCTGGCCGCGGCCGCGCTGTACGGCTGGCTCGGACCCGTGCCCGAGCTCGCGGGCGTCGCCGGCCGCGAGGGGCGGGAGCTGCTGGGGCTGGCCGAGCGGCTGCCTCTGGGGATCGCCCTTGAACTGGACGTGCGCCCGGCGGTGGGGCCGTGGTTGGTCGCGGTGGCCGCGATCCTCGTCGCGGGGGGCGTTGTGGCGGCCCGCGAGCTGTAGCCTTGCGCCGTCCGGGGCCGAGTCGCCCGGACCACCGCCGCCGACGGTTCGAGGTCGTCCGTGTCGCTTGTCCCGGGTCGCCGGTCACCGCGCACGGTGGCGGCCCTGGTGACCGCACTGCTGCTGGTCGTGGCCATGGTCCTGCCGGCGGCCGCGCAGCCGAGCTCGCAGGACCTGCGCGGGCGGCAGCAGGACGCGCAGTCCCGGCTCGACGCGTTGATGATGGACGTCGCCGAGGTCGTCGAGGACTACAACGAGGCCGCGGTCGCGCTCGAGGAGGCCGAAGCGGCACGGGCCGCCACCGCCGCCGAGCACGCCCGGCTGTCGGACGACGTCGACGCGCTGACCACGCTCGCCGAGGACTACGTCCGGCGCATGCACAAGCTGGGTCCGAGCCTGGAGCTGTCGTCGATCTTCGTCTCGGGGAACCCGACCGACGCGGGAGCGAAGGCCGCCACGCTGCGGCGCGTCCTCGCCGGGCAGCGGGCCGACCTCGAAGACCTCGCGGCGGCGCGGACCGCGATCGCGGCCACGGCGAACCGGCTCGAGGAGCAGCGCACGGTGGCGGCCGAACGGGCCGGCGTGGTCGAGGCCAGGCGCGCGGAACTCGACGCGATGGTGGCGTCGCAGCAGGACGAGATCGCCGACCTCGAGGACGAGATCGCGCAGGCGGAGGCGCGCGAGGAGGCCGAGCGTCGCCGCGCCGAGGAGGAGCGTCTGCGCCGCGAGGCCGAGGAGCGCGCCCGGCAGGCGGCGGAGGAGCAGCGGCGTCAGGCCGAGCGCGCGCCGGCGTCGGAGCCCCCCGCGCCCGCCCCCCGGAGCGAGGCATCGCCGGACCCGACGCCGTCCGAGGAACCAGCCCCCGCTCCCGCCCCGTCGACGCGGCGATCGGCGCAGACCGCGATCGACACCGCGTTGGCCCAGGTCGGCAAGCCGTACCGCTACGGCGGCAGCGGGCCGGGCAGCTTCGACTGCTCCGGACTGACCTCGTTCGCCTGGCGGGCGGCCGGGGTCGAGATCACGCGGACGTCGCGGTCGCAGTACGGCTTCACGAACCGCATCTCGCGCAGCGAACTCCAGCCGGGTGACCTCGTGTTCTACGGCCGGTCCGTCTCGCGCATCTCCCACGTCGCCATCTACCTCGGCGGCACCCGCGTGGTCGAGGCGCCCTACTCGGGTGCCAACGTGCGCATCCGGGGCGACGGCATGACCCGCAACGACATCGTGGGCTACGGCCGCGTCTGACCGCCTGCTTCGATTGGCGTGACACACCCACGGGGGCTCGTGCGTGTGTCCTGTACGACGTGACGT
This sequence comes from Egicoccus sp., assembly GCA_035462025.1. Taxonomy (GTDB): domain Bacteria; phylum Actinomycetota; class Nitriliruptoria; order Nitriliruptorales; family Nitriliruptoraceae; genus Egicoccus. The sequence continues at coordinate 4,236 of DATHUR010000022.1, forward strand.
GAGGGGGTGACGTGCCGGGTGCGGGGCGTGACACGGCCGAGGTGTTCTTCCAGCGCGAGTTCCCGCGCCTGGTCGGCGGGCTGACCCTGCACGTCGGCGACCGCCACGTCGCCGAGCAGTTGGCCCAGGAGGCGATGCTGCGTGCGTTCCGGCGCTGGAAGCACGTGAGTGCGCTCGAGTCCCCCGGCGGCTGGGTCTGGCGCGTCGCGACCAACCTGGCCACCAGCCACCAGCGGCGCCAGCAGGCCGCGGCGCGGGCACGAATCCGGCTGGGGCCGGGTTCGGTGGTGCACGAGGACCCCGACGGCGCACACGCCGTCGCGGTCCGCCACGCGGTGTCGGCCCTGCCGGAGCGGCAGCGCACCGCGCTGATCCTGCGCTACTACCTCGACCTGCCGGCCGAGCAGGCGGCCCAGGTCATGGACGTCTCCTCGGACGCGGTCCGCTCGCTGACCAAGCGGGCCGTCGCCGCGCTGCGCGAGGAGTTCACCGAGCCGGGCCCGTCCCGGCTGCACCGGGAGGTCGACGATGGATGAGCAGACCCGTCAACTGCTGCACGACGCGGCGCCGCCGGTGTCGACCGGCACCGACTTCGACGAGCTGTGGCAGCGGGCCAGCCGGCAGCGCCGGTTGCAGCGCGTCGGCCAGGTCGCCGCGGCCGTGGTCCTGGTCGCCCTCGCCGGTCTCACCCTCCCACTCGGCTGGAGCGACTCGCTCCCCCTCCTCGGCCGCAACGACGACCGCGTCGAGGTCGCGGACGAACTGGTGTCGGCCCCACTGAGCGAATGGGACGTCATGTGGACCCCGGGCTCCCGTGGCGGCCCGGTCCTG
>DATHUR010000023.1:0-8565 GCA_035462025.1 Egicoccus sp.
CAGGGGCGCCGCGAGGATCGAGTCGCGGCACAGGAAGTCGACCTTCAGCTGCATCGGGTAGCCGAGCCACCCGAAGAAGTCGATGTTGTCCCACCCCTCCTTGTTGTCACCGCGGGGCGGGTAGTAGTTGATGCGCACGACGTGGTGGAGGTCGCCGTAGAGCTCCGGGTAGACGCTCGGCTGCAGGATCGTGTCCAGCACGCCGAGCTTGGAGGTCTCCTTGGTCTTGAACGACTCCGGGTCGTCGAGCACCTCGCCGTCGCGGTTGCCGAGGATGTTGGTCGAGTACCACCCGGCCATCCCGAGCATCCGCGCCTTGAACATCGGCGCCAGCACGGTCTTGACCAGCGTCTGGCCGGTCTTGAAGTCCTTGCCGCAGATCGGCACACCGTGGTCGGAGGCGAACTGGCGCAACGCAGGAACGTCGACGGTCAGGTTGGGGGCACCGTTGGCGAACGCGATGCCCTCGAGCAGCGCCGCGTAGGCGTAGAGCATCGACGGCGAGATGGACGCATCGTCGGCGTCGATGGCGGCGTCGAACGACTCGATGTCGGTGTGTGCCGCGCCGATCTCGATGTAGATCTCGGTGGACCCGCACCAGACCACGACCATGCGGTCGCAGCCGTGCTTCTCGCGGAAGTCGCGCAGGTCGGCCCGGATGCCGTCGAGCAGTGCCCGCTTGTGCTTGTTCGGCTTGACGTTGGGCCCGTCGAGCTTCTTGACGTAGGCGGGGTCGAACGCGGCCTGCATCGGCTGGATCTCGCGCAACGCGTCCGCGATCGGCTCGAGGTGGCGGGCGGTGTCGAGCACGCCGGCGTTCGCGGCCGAGACGTAGGCGTCGTCGGGGAACGGGTCCCAGGCGCCGAAGACGATGTCGTCGAGGTCGGCGAGCGGCACGAAGTCCTTTATCAGCGGCGAACGCTCGTCGGTGCGCTTGCCGAGTCGGATCGTGCCCATCTGGGTCAGCGAGCCGATGGGTTCGGCCATCCCGCGGCGGATCAGTTCGACGCCGGCGATGAAGGTGGTCGCGACGGCGCCCAGGCCGACGCAGACCACACCGAGCTTGCCGTCGGCCGGTGCGATGTCGGGAGCGGGCAGACGCATGTCTGAGGAGACGTCGGGCACGAGAGTTCTCCGCGGGAGGAGGAAGGAGACCGGCAGGCAACCGCCCACCGGACCCCCAATCGTAGGCGTCCGGCCGGGCCCCTGCGGTCCAGCGGGCTGGTGGTGCCACGGCGGACACGCTCAGGCGGCGCCGGCCAGTTCCTCGATGGCGCCGGCCACGGCCAGTTGCAGCTCGTCGAGGTGGTCGGCGTCCAGCGGGTTGCCGTCCGCGTCGCGCACCGAGAACACGTCGACCACCTCGCGTCCGAGCGTCTGGATCCTCGCGACGACGATGTCGAGTTCCAGTTCGGCCAGGGCGGTCGCGATGGCGTACAGCACGCCGACCCGGTCCATCGTGTGGACCTCGATCGAGGTCGACCGTCCCGCCGGGTCCGCGTCGACCGTGATGCGGGTGGCGATGTCGTCCGCCGGGGACGGCCGCCACCCCGACGCCCGAGCCTGGCGCAGCACGCGGGCGCGGATCGCGAGCTTCCCCGCCGCCGCCTCGGCGAGGTCGCCCTCGACCGCGGCCCACCAGGCACCGGCCGCACCCTCGGGTGGCCGCACCTTGAAGGTGTCCACGGCCAGCCCGTCCTCGCGCGAGAACGCATCCGCCGCCAGGATCGAGCCGCCGTGCAGGGCGACGACACCGGCGACCTTGGCGAACCAGCCCGGGTGGTCGAGCGCGACGACGTCGAGTTCGTCGATGCGTTCCTCCCCGACGGCGAGGTCCTCGCCCGGCGTGACGCGCGTTCGGACCTCGGTCGGGCCGGGCGTCTGCCGCGCCATCAGCGTGTGTCGCACGACCGCGCGCGGCGAGACCGAGCGGGCATAGCGGGTCGGCAGCAGCGCGAGGTGCTCGCGGACCGCGGCGGCCTCGGTGCCCAGTTCCGGCGCCAGGCGTTGGGCCTCGCGCACCGTCTCGACGGCCGCCTCGTGTTCGAGGTCGCGGGCGCTGTTCCCGTCCTGCTCGTCGAGCACGGCATCGACTTTCGTGATGAGGGTCTGCACCAGCGAACCCGTCCAGGCGCTCCAGGCGGTCGGGCCGGTGGCCTGGCCGTCGGCCGCGGCAAGCAGATGCAAGCACGCCAGCGTCGACGCATCGCCGACCTCGGCGGCGAGTGCGCGTGCCAGGTCCGGGTCCGTCACGTCGCGCTTCCGGGCCGCGTCGGGGATCAGCAGGTGCAACCGGACCAGGCGACCCACCAGGTCGACCGTCGCCGGCGACGCGCCCATCCGCGCGGCGATCTTCCGGGCCAGTGGCACGCCGGTGTCGCTGTGCGGCTCGCCCACGGCCTTGCCGACGTCGTGCAGCAGCACACCCAGCAGCAGGCCTTCCCGGTCCTCGACCAGGCGCAGCGCCTCGGCCGCCCAGGGCTCGCGGCGGACGAGGTCACCGAGGTTCGCGGCGGCGTGCCAGGCGTGGCGGTCGAGGGTGTAGCGGTGGTAGGGGTTGCGCTGCGGCCGGCCACGCACCACCTCCCACTCGGGCAGCATCGCCGTCAGCAGCCCCACGTCGTCGAGTTCGGCCAGCGCCGGGATCATGACGCTGCCCCGCCACAGCACGCGGACGAACCGCTCGCGCTGCGTGTCGGTCCAGGCCCAACCCGCTCCTCCGTCCTCGACACGCCGGCGCAGCCGTGCCGCGCTGCCGCGCTCGAGCACCGCGCCGGTGTCCGCGAGCGCCGCGAGCACCCGCGTCGGCACCTCGGTCGTGTCGAGGTCGAACCCGTCGGGCAGTCGCAGCACCCCGTCGACCAGTTCGAACCCGTCGTGCTCGCGCTCGGTCGGGCGCCGGCGCCGCCGCGCACCGCGGGCGAGGTCGGCGTCGATCAGTGACCACGCCCGCCGGTGGACGTGGTCGATGACCCGCGCCGCCAGGATCAGCTCGCGCAACAGTTCGTGGGCCGCGAGGTGGTGCTCGTCGCGGTCGACGAACCCGAGCCGCCCCGCGACGGCGTCCTGCATCTCGAGCCGCAGCACCTCGCTCTTGACCGGCGCGGACGTGGCCCGCGCGCCCACCTCGAGGTGCAGCGCCACGCGGGCCGCCAGCAGCCGCTCGCGGGCCTGCACGAGGCGGGGCCGGTCGGCGGCGCCGAGGTAGCCGGCCGGCACGAGCGGATCGAGGCCGCTGACACCGACCAGGGCCGCCGCCGCCCACGACAACGACTGGACGTCACGCAGCCCACCGGCACCGTTCTTGAGATCGGGCTCGATCGCCTCGGCGGCGTCGCCCGCCTTCCGCTTGCGGTCCGCGTCGGCGCGCCGCAGTGACTCGAGGAACTTGTGCGGTCGCTGACGCAGCCGCCGCAGCACCTCGACCTGCACCAGGTGCGCCAGCCCGCGGTCACCGCAGACGGTGCGCAACTCGAGCATCGAGGTCGCCGTGTCGACGTCGTCGACCGCGCCGATCGCCTCGCGCCGGTTGCGCACCGCGTAACCGACGCTCAGGCCCGCATCCCACAGCGGATAGACGATCTGGCGCACCACGAACTCGAGCGCCTGCTTCTCGAGCTTGTCGTGGAGCAGCAGCAGGTCGACGTCCGAACCCGGGCACAGCTCGCGCCGGCCGTAGCCACCGACCGCGACCACCGCGAGGCGGTGGGAGTCGAGCACCGGCGCGGCGAGCGCCGCCAGTGCCTCGTCGACGGCGTCGCTCCACGCCTCGCACCACGCACGGCCCGGTGGCGGACCGTCGCTCCGCAACGCCTCGCCGCGCTGTTTCAGGCGTGCGGCGACCGCCGCGGCGGCCTGCCGCGGCGGTTCGGCTGCGTCGAGGGCGATGGAGGGCTCGATGGGGACGCGCGTCTAGATCGCGTCGCCGTCGCGCTCCCCGGTCCGGATGCGCACGATCGAGTCCACCGACGTGACGAAGACCTTGCCGTCACCGACCTGTCCGGTCTGTGCGTGCTTCACCACGGTGTCGACGATCTCGCCCGCCTGCGCGTCCGAGCTCAGGATCTCGAGCTTGACCTTCGGCACGAACTCCACCGTGTACTCCGCACCGCGGTAGACCTCGGTGTGACCGCGCTGGCGGCCGTAGCCCCGCACCTCCGTCACCGTCAGGCCCTGGATGCCCAGGTCCTGCAGCGCCTCCTTGACCTCGTCGAGCTTGTGGGGCTTCACGATCGCCGTGACGAGCTTCACGTCGTCCTCCTCTGCCGGGGTCGCGGTCGGCGACCCCCTCGAGACCAGGTGACGGCCAACGCTCGCCACCGTCCGCGTACCTGTCGCGGTCGCGGCAGCATCGTGGAGGGCGGTGTCCCACCCGTGTCACCTCCGTTTCGTCCGCGTTAAGCGTGGAACGTGAGCAGGCTGGCGGTGTAGCCGTGCAGGTGCGAGCGGCCGCCGACCGGGCCGAGTTCGCCTGCGCAGAACGCGCCGGCGACCGCACCCCCGAGCGACGCCTCGACCGCCCGGACGTCGTGGTCGGGCGCGCCGAACAGACCGCGCCCGCGGCCCGTGCAGGTGAACAGCAACGTGCCCGCTGCCGGCGCCATGCCGGCGAGCGTCGCCGCGAGGTCGGCCGACGCGGTCACGGCGTCGCGAACCTGGAACTGGATCGTCTGCCCGACCCGCGGAAGGTCGCCGACCGTGACGCTGCCACGCTCGGGGTCGATGGCCAGCACCCCCCGGACCAGGAAGTCGCCGGTCGTGTAGGCGTCGCGAACCTCGTCGACGACCAACCCGACCTGCAGGCCGCCGAGTTCGAGCAGGTCGCGTTCCTCGGCGTCGAGCGAGGCCAGCACCTCCTGCAGTCGTGCGGCCGCCGGCACGCCGCCGAGTTCGAGGATCCGGTTGCGGTCGACCGCCGTGACCGTCAGCGGCTCGCCGACCGGCCGGCACCCCTGCGAGACCGCTGCACTCGCGTTGAGGCCGCGCAGGACCACGCCGACGGCACCGTCGTCGTGCACCACCCCGTCGAGGAGGAAGCGGCTGGCACCGGCGCCGCCGGTCACCGCGCCGCCGGTCAGCGTCGCTGCGTCGCCGCGCTCGTCGAGCCTGACCGCCACCTCGGCCGCGGGGAAGGACAGGGCATCGGCCAGGACCAGCACGACGTCGCTCGCGCCGGTGTCCGGCCAGCCGGCGACGGCCATCCGCTCGTCGCGCGACGCGACCGTCCACGCCCGGAACGGATGCAGCTCGGCACCGGGGAGCCGCGCACCCCAGACGACGACGCCCGGGCCCGACTCGATCTCCTCGCCGGGACCCACCACGCCCTGTGCGACGGCCCCGACCAGGACGCCCGGCTCGAGACGCGCCTCGACGGCGAGCCCGATCCCCTCGAGGTCGCCGGCGTGCTCGGGGCGCACGAAGGCTACCGCCAGGTCGCACACGTCACCGAGCGCCGCAGCCACCGCGTCCGCCGCCTCGGCGGCCGCCAGCGGACCCTCCGAGGTCCGCGACAGCGACGCGACCACGCGCAACGCCGGCCCCTCCATGGTGTGGTCCCACCAGCCTAGGGGTGCGGCAGGACGAGGCCAGCGCTCTGCGTCGTGCGATCGACGCACGTACGGGCACGGATGCGGCGACGGACGCGTTGAATCAGCTGTGGCGGTCTGCCCCTGACTGCCAGTGCGCGCCGATCTTCACGCCCGACGCCCCATCGGGTGGCGCGCCACGTGAGCATCAGCCCTTCCCCCAAGGGCCGCTCACACGCCGGTCGACGCCGTGCCCCGCGCGTCCCGGCTTGAACGGACCCCCGGCTCCCCAGCCGGGGGTCCGTTTCGTTGGCGCGACCCCGCCGGGCGGACAGGGACGAATGTCCTAATGGACGCTCAAGTCGCCACCACCCCCGGCCGACGAGTACGGCACGACGCACCACGTCGAGACGGCGGACGACGCGTGTCGACGACGACGACGGGGGGACCAGTGACCGGCACCCGGCCCACGCGAGCGCGGCAGCTGACCGCGGTCGCGGTCCTGTCGTTGCTGCTCGCGGCCCTGCCCGCCACCGCGTGGGCCGACCACGGCGACCGCGGACGCGGCGACGGCGGACGCGAAAGCCGCGGCCAGTTCGACCGTCAGCGCGACGGGGGCGAACCCCGCATGCGGCTCGACACCGGGGCCGCACGCCTCGGATTCCGTGACGACACGGCCCGCGACGACGACCACCGCGATCGCGACGGTCGTTGGGCCACGGAGCGGCGCGAGGCGCGCCAGGACCGCGACCGCCGTGACCGGGACCGCGACGAGCCACGCCGTCGAGCCGAACGGGACGATGACGACGGGGGCTTCGTCAGCGCCGCCAGCGTGCAGGTCGGCCGCGACCGGTCTCGTGACGAGGCGCGTGAGGACCAGCGCCGGTCCGACCGCCGCGCCAAGGAGCAGGCGGAACAGGCCCGGCAGCAGCAGGCCCGCGAACGCGAGGAGGCCCGGGCCAGCGCAGCACGCGAGCGCCAGGAGGCCGAGGAGCGGGCCGCCCGCGAACGCCGTGCGGAGCGCGCCGACCGCCAGAGCCGGCTCGAACTCGATCGGCTGATCTGGGGCGCGAGCACCGAGGCACAGCGCCAGGCCGACGAACTCGAGCGCGACCTGCGCCGCTGGCTCGAGACGCCGGCCGACGAGGGCACCGCGGACGAACCGAGCGTCACGCCCGACCAGGAACCGCAGCAGGACGAGGCGGAGGTCGCGACTTCGGTAGCGGCGCCACCTCCCCCACCGGCGGACGCACCTGCCGAACCCACCGCCGTGACCGCCGCTCCCGATTCGCAGACGCCGGTCGCCGCCCCGGCGGAGAGCGACCTGCTCACCCACGAGCGGAGTGTCGTCGACCGCACCTTCCGCGCCGGCGGCGCGCTCCTGCGCGACACCGGCCGCGCGGTGGTCTCGGCCATCCCGCCCCGGGCACGCACCTTCTCGATCCCGCTCGGCCTCGTCGCCGCACTCGGCGGCTACCTCGTGGTCCAGCGCCGGTTCCGCCCGGGCGTGCTGCCGATGTCCGCGGCAGCGGTGCCGGATCAGGAGGGCGCGCGTGAGCGCCACCGCCTCTGACGAGACGGCCCGTCGCTCGCGGTTGCAGGCCGTCACGACCGGCCGGCTGCTCACCGACCTCCTGCTGATCGCCTATCTGTCGACGCTGGGCACCGACCTCGTCGACCCCGCGGGCGCCGGCCTGCTGCGCACCGTCGCGGCGGCCCACCTCGCGATCAACGCGCTGGCCCTGTTGGCCCCGCGGCGGCTGGCTGCGCTGGCATTCGCCACCGAGGCCACGGCCCTGGCCGACGCGGCGGCGATCGCCGTCCTGCTCGCCGTGACGGGCGGCGTCGTGAGCCCACTGGCCTGGCTCGTGCTCGCCGAAGCGGTGGCGGTCACGCTGGTTTTCGGGTGGGGAGGTGGCGTGCGTGCGGCGGCGATGCTCACGCTGGCCCTGATCTGGGTCCACAGCGTCACGCCCGCCGCGCTGCCCGAGACGATCGCCGCGCTGACCGACCGCGACAGCAGCCTGGCACTGGCGTTGTCGCCGGACCTGCGGGTGATCTGGCTGGCCCTCGGGCTGTGGGCCGTGACCGCCCTGGTCGGCTTCCTCAACGGCGTGGCCGAACGCGACCTGCGCGGCTGGCTCACCGACCTGGACATGCTGCGTCAGGTGACCCGCGACCTCGATCCGCGGCTGGGCGTCGACCGCGTCTGCGACACGCTGGCCACCACCATGGTCGATCGCCTCGGCTACCGCGGTGCCGTCGTCTGGCTGATGCACGACGTCCGGTTGCAGCCGGTCGCGCAGGCGGGACGGGGCGGCGTGGACGCCGTCGGCGAGGCCGCGGAGTTGTCCACGGTGGTTGCGCCCGTGGCCGAGGCGATCCAACGCGGCGGGGTGAGCCTCGTGCGCCGTACCGACCCGCGACCCGGACCGCTGCAACGCGTCCACGGTCCGAACGCACCGCTGGTCCTGCTGCCCCTGCACGCCGAGGGGAGGCTGCTGGCCGTGGTCAGCGCCGAGGTGGCCGTTCCGCTGCTCGGCGGTCCGTCGCTGCGCGGTGCGGACCTCCGACGACTCGGCCTGCTCGCCGACGAGGCATCGCTGCTGCTCGACAACGCCCGCCTGCAGGCCGAACTGCGCGCACTCGCGACGACCGACGGGCTGACCGGTCTGCCCAACCACCGGTTCCTGCAGCAGCGCCTGGGCGAGGAGGTCGCGCGCGTCGAGCGGGCCGCGGGAGAGGGCGAGCAACGGCCGCTGTCCGTCGCGCTGTTCGACCTCGACTTCTTCAAGAAGGTCAACGACACCTACGGCCACCCGACCGGCGACGCCGTGCTGATCGCGGTGTCCCGGGCCGCCGACGGCCTGTTGCGTACCAGCGACGTCGTCTGCCGCTACGGCGGCGAGGAGTTCGCACTGGTGTTCGCCGACGCCGACGCCGACCGGGCGGTGCGTGCGTGCGAGCGCCTGCGCGAGGCGATCCGTGCCCTGCGCATCACGTCCGAGGACGGCCGCGACCTCGGCAGGCTCACCGCCTC
>DATHUR010000024.1:0-15165 GCA_035462025.1 Egicoccus sp.
AGCGCGACGAGTTCCCCGGCGGCCTTGGCGGCGTACATGGCGGCATCGGCCCGCCGTTGCAGGACCTCGAGGTCGGCGCCGTGCTCGGGGAACAACGCGACCCCGATGCTGACCTCGACCTCGAGTCGGGCACCGCCGACGTCGTAGGGTTCGAGCAGTTGGCTCGCCAGGCGGTTGACGGCCTCCCGGGCCGCTTCCTCGTCGGCGACGTCGAGCAGCAGCACGAACTCGTCGCCGCCGATGCGCGAGGCCACGTCGGTGTCACGCACGCCGGCCCGCAACCGTTCACCGACCATCTGCAGCAACTGGTCGCCGACGGCATGGCCCAGCGTGTCGTTGACGTCCTTGAACCGGTCGAGGTCGAGCAGACAGATCGCCCCGGGCCGGCCCGCCGCGATGTGCTGCTCGACCTGCTCGGCGAGCGACAGGCGGTTCGCCAGCCCGGTGAGCCCGTCGTGCAGCGCATGACGCTCGCGCTCCAGCGACATGGCCGCGGTCTTCCACAGCAGGAACAGCGGCAGCAACAGCAACGGCAGGAAGCCCCAGTGCTTCTCGGCGACGACCACGACCAGCGGCGACAGGGCGAGCACCGCACCCGTCGTCAGCGTGTAGTAGCGCACGTTCTCGAAGATGGCCGGACGCAGCGGTCGCGCGTCGAGCGCCGCGATGGCCGTGCCGACCACGGTCAGGTTCACGAGGTGGTAGGCGCCGCCGGCGAGCACGATGACCACGAGGTGGGCAGGTCGCAGCGAGGCGGGCGCGGACGGCGACGCGGGCCAGGCGAAGACCGTCAGCACGCCCCAGGCGGCCGCGTAGGACAGGACGTACTGGGCGCCGTTGAACGAGGCGGCGTAGACGCGTTTGCGCTTGGCGGACTCGCCGGCAACCGTGGCGAGCACGACGGCGAAGAGCGCGAGCTCCGCGCCCCAGGCCAGCATCACCGCGAACAGGAAGGCGGTGCTCAGCGAGACCCCGTCGGGGTCGAGCCGACCCGAGGCGACCACGGGACGCAGTTCGGCGAGCACGACGATGACGTGCAGCTGCCTGTTGGCGTTGCCGGCATCGCCGAGGTCGGTCAGCGACGGCAACCCGACCACGAACACCACGAGCGCGACGGCCGACGGCACGACGAGCCACCACCACGCGGCGAAGGGGCTCGTCTCGAGCACCGGCGCGAGATGGGGTCCCCTCGTGCGGTCGCGCAACAGCGGGACTCCTGCTAGCGGGCATGGGTCGTCTGCCCCCCATGTCGGCCGCTGGACGATCGACCTGAAGGGGTGGGGGCGAACGACTCCGAACCCGGGCGCCAGTCGGTCCACATCGCTCAGTCGGTGTCGCCGCCGAATCCGGTCCGCGTCATCGTCCCCCAGGTGCGTTCGCCGCGTCGCAGCCAGCGCCAGGTGGCGCGCAGTCGCCACCACAGCGACATCTGGCGGTACCACAGGGGCTCGGAGCACGCCGCGACCAACTGCCAGGCCCGGTCGCGGACCCGCAACTCGGACTCGGTCGCGCGATCCTCGACTGCGAGCGCGCCGACGCTGAGCGCGATCCCCCACAGGTACGCCAGGGTGAGGTAGAGGAGCGCGAACTCGACGTCGATCACCCCCAACGGCAGACCGACGGCCAGGGCAACGAGCCCCAACGCCTCGACGATCGGGCCGAACGCCTCGGCCGCGGCCAGGAACCCGAGGCCGCCGAAGCCCATGCCGCCGTACCGGGGCCGGAAGATCGCGTCGCGGTGGGTCCACAACGTGTCGAGCAGGCCGCGGTGCCAGCGGATGCGCTGGGCCTTCAGCACCTTCCGTGACACCGGCGTCTCGGTGTAGGCGACCGGGTCGGGCAGGAACTGCACGCGGCTCGGGCCGCCCGTGTCGTAGCCGTGGCGGCGCATGCGCACCACCAGTTCGAAGTCCTCGCCGATCGAGTCGTGGCGGTAGCCGCCGACCGCGATCGCGGTTGGCCGGTGGAACGCGCCGAAGGCACCCGAGATGATCACGTTGCCACCGAGACGGTTCCAGCCGAGTCGCCCGATGAAGAACGCGCGCACGTACTCGACGCTCTGCACCGCACTCAGCCAGCGCCGGTCGATCGCCTTGTTCACCACGCGGCCGTCGCGCACCTCGTCACCGTTGACCGGTTGGATCGTGCCGCCGACGGCGACGTTGCCGGGCGACTCGAGGAAGGCGCGGGCCAACCGGAGCAGGGCGTCGGGTGCGACGATCGTGTCGGCGTCCAGTGCGACGAACAGGTCGCCCGACGCCACGGCGATGCCGGCGTTGAGGGCGTCGGCCTTGCCGCCGTTGTCCTTGTCGACCACCACCAGGTTGGCGTGCATCCGCGAGCGGTAGACCGTGCGCACCGGGCGGGTCCGAAGGTCGCTCAGGTCGGTCGGCGCATGCGGGTCGGGGACCAGGTCGAACGCGTCGACCATGCGCTCGAGGGTGTCGTCGGGCGAGCCGTCGTTGACGACCACGATCTCGACGTCGGGATACTCGAGGGTGAGCATGCCCTCGACCGCATCGACAATGGTCACGGACTCGCAGTACGCCGGCGCGAGCACCGAGATGCGTGCCGTGTCGGGCGTGCGGTGCCACCACGACAGCGTCGCGAGGTCGAGGCGCCGTTGCCGATGCTTGAGCTCACGGCTGGCGAGGACGAGTTGCAGGCTGTAGGTGCCGTTGACCGCGAGGAAGTAGACCAACGCCAGCAGCGCGATCGAATACAGCACGAACTGCAGCAGGTCGCCCATCAGCCGACCGTCTGCTGCAGCCGGCGCAGCAGCGCACGGCCGACCGGGCCGGCCCGAAGCAACGAGCGTCGGGCGACCTGGCGGACCTGCCACGCGGGGTCGCGGGCCAGTTCCAGCAGCACGGGCGCCGCCGCCGGATGGCGACCCGCGATGGCCGCCACGGCCCGTCGCACGGCCTGGTCGGCGTCGGCCAGGTGTTCGCGGACGAGGCCGGGGACCCGGTCGGGTGATCCGACGGCGACCGCACGGATGGCCGCGGCCCGCACCTCGGCGGCCTCGTCGTGCAGGAATCCCTCCAGCGGCAGCACGACCCGCCGGCCGAGTGCGGCGAGCGTGGTCAGCGGCGCCACGGCGGCCAGCGGTTCCGCTCCCGGTGTGGTCGCCAGGGCGAGCGCGCGCTCGAGGACCCAGACCGGCGCGGGCTCGACCTTCACACACACGTGCTTGGCCGCGATGCGCACGATCGCGACCGGCGACACCAGCGCGTCGGCCAGCAGTTCGGTCGCATCGCGATAGCCCGACCGTCGTTGGTCCCGGCCCGTCGGCGCCGACTGGAGTTGTCGCGGGCGGTCCGACAGCCACAACAGCGCGGCGGCCCGCACCTCGGGGTGGGGATCGTTGAGCACCCGGAGATCCGCGGGGTCGTCGCTGGCCAGGTGCAGCAGTCGAACGGCACGCAGTCGCCGCCACCAGCGCGACGAGCGCAGTTCGACGCGTGCGCGTTCGTTCACCTGCGCCGCGCGGGCCAGTCGCGCGAGCACGGCACGTTGTTCCTCGCCCACGATGCGGCCGGCCGCGAGGCAGACCGTCTCGGCGACGGCCGGGTCCGCGGCGCGCATGGCTTCGGCGGCGGCCTCGACCTGCTCGCGGGAGGTGAGCGCGTCGATCACGCTGGCCATCAAATCGCGCTCGGCGCGGTGACGGGCGAACCACCGTCGGCGGCGCCGCCAGGTGCCGAACAGCATGTCGGCCGTGAACACGACGACGACCGTCAGCAGCACCAGGGTGGCGGCGAGGACCACGTCCATGGTCGTCATGGCCCGCTCCGGCTGCGTGCGACCACCAGACCGACCAGGCGATCGAGGTCGTACGGCTTCGGCAGATGGTCGACGTCGGGGAGGGCCGCGCGGGCGCGTGCCAGTTCCGCCTCGTTGTCGTGCACGGTCGCCAGCACCACCCGCGTGTGCTCGAGCGCACCGGCTGCAGCGAGCCCGTCGAGGACGCTGAGGCCGTTGAGACCGGGCAGGTCGACGTCGAGAAGCAACACGTCGGGTGCCGTCGCGCGTGTCCTCAACTCGCGCAGGGCCGTGCCGCCGTGGTCGTAGCTGATGACCTCGAAGCCGGCCCGTTCGAGCCGGCGCCGGACCAGCGCGACCAGGATCGGGTCGTCGTCCACGACCGCTACCAGACCGCCGTCGAGCGTGCGGGCGGCGGCTCGTGCCTCACGTTCGGGTGCGCTCTCCACCCGCGAGCGGGCCCCGTCCTCGAGCCGGGCGGCCACCTCGCACAGCACGACCGCGTCTGCCACAGCGAGCTCGCGGTCGGCGAGCAGGAGGTGCTCGGCGCGCCGGGCAGGCTCGGCGAGGTCGGCCTCCCCGAGCGCGCCCGCGAGGCCGATGCTGCGGTGGGCCGCCGCACGCGCACGTTCGCGCAGATCCCCGGTCAGGTCGCCACACAGCACCGCGGCACCGGCATCGCCGACGAGGCGCGCCCGGACCTCGAGTTCCTGCAACCCGCGCTGCCGCAGGGTGATCGCATCGCCCTCCTCTCGTTGCGGCGAGGGCGGGACGGTGCCCGTGTGGGCACCCGCCTCGTCCCGCGAGAACAGGCGGGTGAGTTCCTGCGCGGTGCGGGCGGGGTCCAGGGGCTTGCGAAGCCGTCCGACGACCTGGCGATGCTGGACGGCGTCCGGCCGGACCGAGCAGATCACGACCGGGAGTGCCGAAGTCCGCGGGTCGGCCTCGAGTGCCGCCAGCACGTCGTCGGCCGTCCCGTCGAGCAACGCCCCGTCGGTGACCACGCCCTGCACGTGCGCGGCCAGGTCCACCACACCGGCGACGCGGTCGGTCACCTCCACCTCGAAGCCGGACTGCCCGAGCACGAGTCGCAACAGGGCCGCCAGGTCGAGGTCGTCCTCGACGAGCAACAGCCGCACGTCTCGCTCCTGGTCGTACCGGTGGAGTCCAGCAGGTCCGGGCACTCGTGCGTCGGATCGTTCGGCGGCACGCGTCCGTGGCATCGTCGGCCGGTCGGGCTTACGGTCCAGCGGTGAGGGGCGCCCCCCGCGCCCGGCAACGACGTCAGGCAGGCTCGCCGTGTCACCACCCGCCCGATCGACCGCGCTGCTGACCGACCGCTACGAGCTGACCATGCTCGACGCGGCCCTGCACGACGGCCGTGCCGATCGTCCGTGCGTCTTCGAGGTCTTCACCCGCCGGCTGCCACCGGGCCGCCGGTACGGGATCGTCGCCGGCACGGGCCGGCTGCTCGAAGCGGTGGCCGACTTCCGGTTCGACGACGACGTGCTCGGCTGGCTCGACGATGCGGCCGTGGTCTCCCCCGCGACACTCGACTGGCTGCGCGACTACCGGTTCGCCGGCGACATCGAGGGCTACGCCGAGGGCGAGGTGTTCCTGCCCCACTCGCCCGTCCTCACCGTCCGCGGGTCCTTCGCGGACGCGGTCGTGCTCGAGACGCTGGTGCTCTCGGTCCTCAACTACGACAGCGCAGTCGCCAGCGCAGCCGCCCGCATGGTGACGGCGGCGGCGGGCAGGCAACTGTTCGAGTTCGGTAGCCGCCGTGCCAACGAGGACGCGGCCGTCGCCGCCGCCCGGGCCGCGTACGTGGCCGGCTTCCACGGCACGTCCAACCTCGAGGCCGGCCGCCGCTACGGCATCCCCACGTTCGGCACGTCGGCACACTCCTTCACCCTGCTGCACGACTCGGAGTCGAGCGCCTTCGCCGCGCAGGTGGCTGCGCTCGGACCCGGCACCACCCTGCTGGTCGACACCTACGACATCGAGCAGGGCCTGCGCACGGCCCTCCGGGTGGCCGGGACCGAACTCGGGGCCGTCCGCATCGACTCGGGCGACCTCGCTGTGGAGGCTGCCCGCGCCCGCCGCCTGCTCGACGAGACCGGCGCCGAGCGCACGAAGATCGTGCTGTCCGGGGACCTCGACGAGTACCGGATCGCCGACCTCGGTGATGCCCCGGTCGACGCGTTCGGCGTCGGGACATCGGTCGTGACCGGATCGGGGGCCCCGACCGCCGGGTTCGTGTACAAGCTCGTGGCACGCGGTGTGACCGCGGACGGACCGTGCGAACCGGTCGCCAAGGCCGGCGGTGCCAAGGCGACACGGGGCGGGCGGAAGGCGAGCTGGCGTCGGCTGCGCGACGGCCACGCGGTCGCCGAGGTGATCCGGCCCCACGACGCGACACCGCTCGACGGCGACGTCCGCGCGCTGCAGGTGCCGTTGATCGTCGGTGGAGAACGCGTTGCCGAACCCGACCTCGGGGCGGCGCGCGAGCGGGCGCGCGCGTCGTTGGCCGAACTCGGCTCTACCGGGGTCGGCCTGGATGACGGCCCGCTGGCGTTCGAGACCGTGTTCGAGGACGATCCCGGCAGCCCCGCCGCTTTCGAGGAGGACACATGAGCCAGCACTACGACGACCGCACGGCCCTGGTCGTGGTCGACGTGCAGAACGACTTCGCCGACCCCGACGGCGGGTTGTACGTCGCCGAGGGCGAGCAGGTCGTGCCGGCCGTCAACGCCGAGATCGAGGCGGCCCGCGCCGCCGGTGCGCTGGTGGTCTACACCCAGGACTGGCATCCGGCCTCCACGCCCCACTTCGCCAAGGACGGCGGTGTCTGGCCAACCCACTGCGTCCAGGACACCTGGGGCGCCGAACTGCACCCGCAGCTCGATGTCGACGGGCCGGTCGTGCGCAAGGGCGTCGACGGCGGCGACGGCTACTCCGGCTTCAGCGTGCGCGACCCGGTCAGCGGCCAGGAGTCGGCCACCGAACTCGGCCGCATCCTCGACGACGCCGGCATCCGACGGGTCGTGGTCACGGGCCTGGCCGGCGACGTGTGTGTCAAGGCGACGGCGCTCGATGCCAGGAACCTCGGCTACGACGTGACCCTGCCGCTGGCGACCACGCGGTTCGTCGAGCTCGAGCCGGGCGACGGCGACCGGGCCGTTTCCGAACTGCGCGGGGCCGACGTCGAGGTCGTGCCCGGGTGAGCGGCGCGTCGGCGTCGGCGTCCGCGTCCGCGGGCCGCGTGGCTTCGCGGGTGTCGACCTGCGCGGTCGCCGTGGACGTGGCGATGCTCACCGTCCGCGACGGTCGGTTGCAGTTGCTGCTCGTCCAACCCGATGCGGGTCCGTTCACGACCCAGTGGGCACTGCCCGGCCGGCGGGTACGCGACGACGAGGGCCTGGACGCGACCGCCCACCGGGCGCTGCGCGAGTTGGCCGGCATCACCGCGCCCGACGCCCACCTCGAACAGCTGCGCACCTACGGCGACCCGACCCGGGATCCGCGGGGCCGCGTCGTCTCGGTCGCCTACCTGGCGCTGACGCCGACGTTCGAATCGGCACTCGACAGCGGCCCGCTGGCCGACGGTCGCGCCCGGTTCTTCCACGTCGCCGAACTCTCTGCCGCCGACGGGCCTCAGCTGGCCTACGACCACGACCGCATCGTTCCAGACGCGATCGAGCGTGCCCGCTCGAAGCTCGAGTACACCGCGCTCGCCACGGCGTTCGTGGCCGAACCGTTCACGCTGGGCGAACTGCGACGGGTGTACGAGGCGGTGTGGGGCGTCGAACTCGACGCGGCCAACTTCCGTCGCAAGGTGGTCTCGACCCGCGACTTCGTGGTCGAGGTCGAGGGCACCTCGGCCCCCGGCCCCGGCGGCGGACGCCCGGCGAAACGCTACCGCCGCGGCACCGCCACCCGCCTGCACCCCGCCATGCTCCGCGCCTAGGTCAGATTCGGGGCGGGTCCCCTGTCTCGCTCGCTCCGCTCGCTCGTTGCCCCCCGCCCTATTCCGGTAGCTGGCCGGTGTCGAGCAGGTGGCGGAAGCCGGCCTCGTCGAGCACGGGGACCCCGAGGTCCTCGGCCTTGGCGAGCTTCGATCCGGGGCTCTCGCCGACGACGACGGCGCTGGTCTTCTTCGACACGCTGCCGGTGACCTTCGCGCCGCGCGACTCGAGTGCCTCCTTGGCCTCGTCGCGGGTGAACCCCTCCAGCGTGCCGGTGACGACCAGCGTCCAGCCCTCGAGCGGGGCGCCGCCCTCGGCGCCGGCAGCCGCGACGACCTCGGTGCGCGGGTCGACGCCCAGCCCGATCAGCTCGTCGACCAGTTCGGCGTTGCGTGGGGTGGCGAACCAGGCGACGACGGCCGCTGCGATGGTTGGGCCGATCCCGTCGATCGCCTCGAGTTCCTCGGCCGTGGCGGTGCGGATGGCCCCGAGCGAGCCGAGGTTGCGGGCCAAGAGCTTGGCGTAGGTCGGGCCGAGATGGCGAACGTTGAGCGCAACCAAGAGCCGCTCCAACGGCTGCTGTTTCGCCGCCTCGATCCCGGCGATGAGGTTGTCGACGCGCTTCTCGCCCCACTTCTCCAGTTCGAGCAGGCGGTCGCGGTGGTCGGGCAGTCGGAACACGTCGGCGAGGTTGGCGACCAGGCCCTCGTTGACCAGTAGTTCGACGGTCTGGCCGCCGAGCCCCTCGATGTCGAGCGCGCCGCGGCCGGCGAGGTGGGACAGCGACTCGAGCAGGCGGTTGGGGCAGTCGACGTTCTCGTCGATGTGGTGGGCCTCGCCCTCGGGGCGCACCAGCGGCTGCCCGCAGAACGGACACGTCGCCGGCATGTGCCACACCTGCGCGTCCGGCTTGCGCTTGGACAGCACCGGTCCGACCACCTCGGGGATCACGTCACCGGCCCGGCGGACCATGACCCGGTCGCCTTCGCGAACGTCCTTGGCGTGGATCTGGATCTCGTTGTGCAGGGTCGCGAAGGTGATGCGGGTGCCGGCGACGACCACCGGTTCCAGCACCGCGTAGGGGGTGACCTTGCCGGTACGCCCGACGTTGATGTCGATGCGCTCGAGCGTGGTCTCCTGCTCGACCGGCGGCATCTTGTAGGCGATCGCCCAGCGCGGTGCCCGCGAGGTGAACCCGAGCCGCTCGCGCTGCGCGAGGTCGTCGACCTTCACCACGACCCCGTCGATCTCGTAGGGGACCTCGTGGCGGGCCTGCGTCCACCGCTCGACGAACGCCCACACGTCGTCGACTGTGTCGACCACGGCGGTCTCGGTCGCGATCGGCAGGCCGGCGTCGCGCAGCCAGTCCAGCGCCTGCGCGTAGCGTTCGAACTCGATGCCCTCGACCACGCCGAAGCCGTGGCACCACACCGCCAGCGGCCGCTGGCGGGTGACCTCGGGGTCCTTCTGGCGCAACGCACCCGACGCGGCGTTGCGCGGGTTCATGAACGCTTCCTCGCCGCGTTCGATCCGGGCGGCGTTCATGGCCTCGAAGTCGGCCAGGGGGTAGTACACCTCGCCACGGACCTCGAGCACGGCGGGCGGGACGGCGACGTCGAGGCGGTACGGGACGGCGTCGATCGTGGCGATCTGCGCGGTGACGTCCTCGCCGATGGTGCCGTCCCCACGGGTGGCCGCGGTGGCGAGCACCCCATCGCGGTAGACGAGGTTGATCGCGACGCCGTCGAACTTCAGCTCGCACACGTAGTCGACGGCTGCTGCCTCGTCGCCGAGACCGCGCTCGACGCGTTGCGCCCAGGCGGCGAGTTCCTCCTGCGAGAACGCGTTGTCCAGCGACAGCATCGGCTGCAGGTGCTCGAACGGGGCGAACGCGGTGTCCAGCGGCGCGCCGACCTGTTGGGTCGGCGAGTTCGAGGTGACCAGTTGCGGGTGGGCGTCCTCGAGTGCGAGCAACTCCTGGAACAGCGCGTCGAACTCGGCGTCGGGCATCGGCGGGTCGGACAGCACGTAGTAGCGGTAGCGCGCGTCGCGGACCCGGCGGGCCACCTCGTCGTGACGCCGGCGTGCAGCGGCGAGATCGGTGGGGACGGAGACGGCCACGGCATCGTGCCTTTGCGAGAGCCGGCCAGGACGCCGCGAGGCTACTCAAGCGACCCGGACCGCTACGGGCCGTCCGTGGCGACGAACGCCGCCAGCGCGCCCGGGCGTGTCAGCAGCCAGCCGATGCCGAGCGGCACGGCCTGCCCCGCCACGAAACTGAGTGCGAGCAGCACCACCAGGACCCGCGCCCACGACAGTTGCCGGTCCAACGCCTCCTGGTTGCCGGTGACGAGGTCGCGGGCGTCGCTCGCAGTGGTCGCGTAGTCGTCGATCAGCTCACCGGCGTTGCTGATGGTCGCGTGCAGGTCATCGAGGCCGTCGGCGATGTCGCCGGTGCCGCCGCGCACCGTGCCGAGACTGTCCGCGCCGTCGCGGATCAGTGCCGCCTGCTCCTGCAGCGCCTCGGGCATGCCGTCGAGTTCGTCCTGCAGCGCCCGCAGGGAGTCGGGAAACGGCTCGCCCGGGTCGTAGTCGGGCCCGAACGGCACCAGGCTGAGGGCGTTGAGGGTGGTGTCGATCACCGAGGCGACCTGGATCAGCGCGGGCAGGGTGTCCTGCACGGCGGCCAGACCACCGGCGATGTCGTCCTCGCTGAGGTCGGCGGTGGCACGCAGCACCGTCTCGGCATCGGTCAGGCTGGCGCCGAGGTCGCGGGTCGTCTGGGCCGTGTCGGCCAGCGTCGTGTCCAGCGCCCGCAGCGTCTCGCCTGCCACCTCGACCGACGCACCGAGCGCATCGACCGCCTCGGCGCTGACCCCCAACGAGTCCTCGAGCGCGTCGTCGAGGAGACTGAGCAGCCGCAGGCCGACCACGAGCCCGACGAGCCCGGCGACCACGCCCACCGCCCCGATGATCACCAGCGCCCGTCCGGCGACGTCGGGACGCAACGATCGTGGGCCGGTCGGCACGCGCGCTCCTCGATTCGTCGTTGGGCCAACGCTAGGGCGGGCGTCGTGCGCGAGGCCCCCGACTAAGGTCGGTCCGGGGTGAGCGAGGACCGGGGGTGCAGCGATGAGCATCGCACGACCGACGATCGCGGCCGTGGCGGTGGTGGGCCTGCTCGTCGCCTGCTCCGGACCCGACGATGCACCCGCTGACCCGGCACCGGAGGTGAGCGAGACCGCGGAGCCGGACGCAGACGACCCGTCCGAACCCGAGCCGAGTGCCGCCGACGAACCGGTCGAGGTGCCATTGCCGGACACACCGGTCGGTGGGCAACTCGCCTGGGTGCTCGACACCCTCGCCGACGACCCGCCAAGCGACGAGTCCGTCTGGACCGCGCGGTTCGACGAGGCGTTCCTGACCGAGGTCCCGGTCCAGCAGTTGCGCATGGTGTTCAGCCAGTTCCGGGCTGACTGGACCGTCACGGCCTACGAGGGCTCACCCGACGGACTCGAGGGCGTGGCCACGATCCGCGAGCCAGGCGGCTCGGAGTTCGAACTGCTCGGCATCGTCGAGGCGGCGTCGCCGCACCGGTTCACCGGCCTGCTGTTCCGGCCCCCGACCGAACCGATCGAACCACCCGAGGACTTCGACGAACTGGCCGAGCGCCTCGGCGAGGCGGTCGACACCGGCGTCGTACTGGCCGCGGAGGTCGACGACGGTGCCTGCGAACCGCTCTACGCCGACGACGCGGACACGGTCGTCCCGATCGGATCGATCTTCAAGCTCTATGTCCTGGGCGCCGTGGCCGACGCCGTCGCGGCAGGCGAGGTGGGCTGGGACGACGAGCTCACGATCCGCGACGAACGCAAGAGCCTGCCGTCGGGCCGGCTGCAGGACGAGCCCGACGGCACGACCGTGTCGGTCCGCGACGCCGCACTCGGCATGATCGAGATCAGCGACAACACCGCCACCGACCTGCTGATCGACCTGGTCGGCCGCGAGACGGTCGAGGCGGCGCAGGCCGACTACGGCCACCACGACCCGTCGCTGAACGTCCCGTTCCTGACCACCCGCGAGCTGTTCCAGCTCAAGTGGCAGCTCGACGACGACGAGCGCGAGGCCTACCTCGCGGCGGACGCCGAGGGACGCCGCGGCTTCCTCGACGACGACCTCGCGGAACGGCCGCTGGACGTCGACGTCGGCGACGTGACCACGCCGACCGAACTCGAGACGCTCGAGTGGTTCGCCACGGCCGAGGACCTGTGCCGGGCACACGTCGGTCTGGCCGGGCGCGGCGATCAGGACCCGGTCGTCCGCGAGATCCTGGCGGCCAACCCCGGTGTCGCCGTCGACCCGCAGGTCTGGCCCTACGTCGGGTTCAAGGGCGGCTCGGAGCCGGGTCTGATGGCGCTGAGCTGGTACCTCGAGTCGGCCGACGGTGACGCGCACGTCCTCGTGACCGTCGCGGTCGATCCCGACGCGCTGCTCGACGACACGACCCTGATCCAGCTCGGGTCCGCCGGCATCGACCTCCTGGCCGCCCGGTGAACCGGCCGATGCGATCGTCGCTGCGGTCGGTGGCGGCCCTGTGCGCCGGCGTGGTGGCCGGCGGCTGCGCCAGCGGGCCGCCGTCCGCAGACGAGCGGCTGTGTGCCGAGGTCGAGCGGGTGGTGACCGAACTGAACGCACAGGAGGTCCCGATCGAGGAAGCCGACGACGTCTTCATCCTGGCCAGCCACCTCGTCGTCGCTGCCATTGGCGACCAGGACGGCAAGCCGTCGCCGGACCTGGCCGAGGTCGTCCAGGCGGCGGGCATGGAGGGCGCCAACTCACAGGCAGCACCGTTCCTCGGCGGTCTCGTGGCCAGCTACGAAGCCTGCGAGGAAGCCGACGTCCCGATGGACCGTGACACCCTCATGACGCTCGCCGAACGGTGAGAGGATGCGGATGCGGCGACGCACCCAGCGGGGTCAGCGGGCGAGGGCGGCTTCCATGGCCTGGACGAGCGCCTGCAGGCCCGACAGCGGGCGGACCATGACGGTGAACTCGCGGATGCGGCCGTCGGCGTCGAAGCGCAGGTAGTCCCAGCCCTGCAGTCGGCGGTCGCCGACCCGGGCCTCGAAGACGAGGCCGACGCGGTCACCCGCATCGAGCACGTCGACGTAGCGGAAGTCCTCGAAGACGGTCGCGACGGCGCGCAGGATCATCGCCGTGGCGTCCTTGCCCTCGTAGGGCTTGTGCACCGCGGGCGAGCGGAACACGACGTCGTCGGCCAACTGGGCGACCGCAGTGTCCCAGTCGCCGGCGAGCACGGCGTCGTGGAAGGCGCGATGGCGCCCGGCGGCCGACGGAGCGGCGGCGGCAGCGGCAGCGGCAGCGGGTTCCGGTGCAGGTACGTCGCCGAGGTCGTGAGCCCAGCGGGCCTCGCGCCGTCCCGGCTCCTTCGGCAGCAGGCGCACCATGACACCGAACCTGTGCTCGGCCAGCGAGGTCAGTACGGCCTCGACCGACTCGACCGACTCGAACGTGTGCATGCGGCCGGCACGCGATCGCAACTCCCCCGTGGTCTGGGGGCCGCGCAGCAGCAGCAGCGCGAGCACCGCCTGCTGGGCGACGTCGAGGTCGAGGTGGTCGCCCAGTCGGTGTGCCGACTTGGGCACCCGCGACGAGCGGCCGTACTCGGTCTTGACCAGTTCGTGCTGGCGCAGGTCGGTCAACCCGGCCTGGACGTCGCGCTCGTCGAAGTCGACCACCGGGTCGCGGCCCGTCGTCTGGTTGCACGCGGTCCGCAGCGCGTTGAGCGAGAGCGGGTACTGGTCCGGCGTCGCCAGCGCCTTCTCGACCAGACACCCGAGCACCCGTTGTCCCCGCGGTGTGAGCCGCATTGCGTCCCTCCCGGAAGCGTCGGCCGCCGATGCTCGGAGAGGACGGCGTCCGCCTCGATCTCGACCGCCCACCGCGGGTCGACGAGCGAGGCGACCACCACCATCGTCGCGGCGGGCCGCACGTGCCCGAGCGCGTCCGCATGCGCGCGGCCGACGGCGTCGGCCACCTCGGCGGACGTGATGTACATGCGGGTGCGGACCACGTCGTCGAGGCTGGCGCCGGCTTCGGCGAGCGCGGTGGCGATGATCTCGAGGCAGCGGCGCGCCTGCTCCTCGGGATCCGGGTCACAGCCGCCGTCGGGCCACACCGGCCCGGTCCCGGACACGTGAACGTGGTCGCCGACGCGGAAGGCGCGGCTGAACCCGATCGTGGGCTCGTACGGCGATCCCGACGCAACACGCTGCCGTTGCGGGCCGCCGTCGATCTGCTGCTCCATGGGTTCTACGCTCCCGTTCTCGAGACGTAAGCTACGGTCGAGTAACTTCGCCGTCAGGTCGTGATCGGAGGGTTCGATGGCTCGGGTGAGCAGCGAGACCCGCACCGCACCGACGGTCGGTTCCCGACCGCGTCTGCGTGGCTGGCTCCACCTCGTGGGTGCCCTGGTCATGGCCGCGAGCAGCGTGTCCCTGTGGCGTGCGGCCTCCACCCCGACGTTGCGTGTCGGGGTCGTGGTGTACGCCGTGGGGGTCACGGTGATGCTCGCGACCAGTGCGGTCTACCACGTCCCCGAGTGGCCGCCACGCGTCGTCACCGCGTTGCGCCGTGCCGACCACTCGACGATCTTCCTCGGCGTCGCGGGCACGTTCACCCCGATCGTGCTCGCCACGATGCGCAACACGTTCGGCGCCGTCCTGCTGGTGCTGGTCTGGGCCGGTGCAGCGGGCGGGATCGCGATCCGCAACGTGTTCCACCACGCCGGCCCGCGGGCACGCGTCGTGCCCTACATCGCGCTGGGCTGGGTCGGCGTGCTCCTGCTGCCGTGGTTGTGGCGCGACTCGGTCGCGCTCGCACTGCTGGTCGGGGGCGGCGGCCTGCTCTACACGGTCGGCGCCGTGGTGTACGCCCGCAAGCAGCCGGACCCGTGGCCACGCTGGTTCGGCTACCACGAGGTGTTCCACGCCCTGACACTGGCCGCGATCACGCTGCACTGGCTGGCGGTGTACCACGCCGTGTCGGCCTGACCCGTGTCGAGCCCGACTGACGCACCCGGCGACCCCAGTGGGCAAACCACCGGACCGGCCGCCCCGGACGAGGTCCAGATCGTCGTCGCCCACCGGGCGCGCGCCACGCTCCGCGTCGGTGACGTGTTCTTGAAGGTCGACCCCGACCAGGCCGGCATCGACGTGGAGGTCGAGGCGATGGCGTTGGCGCCGGTGCCGACACCGCAGATTCTGTGGCGCAGCCCACCGGTGCTCGCGCTGGCCCGGGTGCCGGGCGTCGCGCTGGGTCGCCTCGGCGAGCCGTCCACGGCGTCGCCGGCGGCGTGGGCCGCCACGGGTGCCGCTGTGCGTGCCCTCCACGACACGCCGCTGCCGCCGTG
>DATHUR010000025.1:0-1995 GCA_035462025.1 Egicoccus sp.
GAACTGCTCGCAGTCGGTGAAGCGGGTGGATGCATTCACCATGACGGCCGCCGAGTCGACGGCGGCGGCGAACCGCCTCGCGTTGGGCAGCGACCTGGTGACGATCGCCTCGGTGTGCCCGCTACCCCACCGGCGGATGTGCGCCACGGCCTCGTCGAGCGAGCCGACCACGCCGGCTGCGATGTCGAGCGAGAGGTACTCGGCCGCCCAGTCGTCGTCGGTGACGGGGACGACCGTGCTGCTGCGGGCATGAACGCGCTCGTCGCCATGCACGGTGACGCCGGCCTCATCCAGGGCCGCGAGTACTCGTGGCAAGAAGGCATCGGCGACGTCCTCATGCACCAGCAGAGTCTCGGCCGCATTGCAGACACTCGGGCGTTGGGTCTTGGCGTTGAGCACGATCGCGAGCGCTTGGTCGAGATCGGCCTCGGCGTCGACGTACACCGTGCAGTTCCCGACGCCTGTCTCGATCACCGGGACGGTCGACTCCTCGACCACGCTGCGGATCAATCCGGCACCACCGCGGGGAATCAGCACGTCGACCAACCCGCGAGCCCGCATGAGGTGCTTGGCCGCCTCGTGCCCGGCGCCCGGGACGAGCTGGACGGCGTCCGCCGGTAACCCGGCCGCGGCCACCGCGTCGCGCAGTACGTCCACGATGGCAGCGTTGGAACCGGCCGCGCTGGATGAGCCGCGCAGCAGCGCCGCGTTGCCGCTCTTCAGGCACAGGCCGGCGGCGTCGGCCGTCACGTTCGGCCGGCCCTCGTAGATGATGCCGACCACCCCCATGGGGACGCGGCGCTGCTCGACGGACAGCCCGTTCGCCAGCGTGTAGCCGCGCACTACCTCGCCGACGGGGTCGGGCAGACCGGCGACCTGGCGCAGTCCATCGGCCATCGCGGAGACGCGGCCGGCATCCAACCGGAGCCGGTCGATGATTGCGGCCGGGCTGCCGGCCTGCTCGGCGCGAGCGATGTCAGTGGCGTTGGCATCGATGATCCGTGCGGACTTGGCCTCCAGAGCGTCGGCCATCGCAAGCAGCGCGGCGTCCTTGTCGGCACGGGTGCGTACAGCCAGGTCCGCGGCGGCCAGCTTGGCCCGGCGGGCGGCGTCGAGCACCGGGGTGGCGAGGTCCTCGGTCATGTCTTCGATGCTAGCCCCGCGTCCGCGGCGGTAGCGCGGCCGTCCACTCCCCGGTATCTCATGATCGTTGTGACGGATTTGTCGAAAGCCGGATCGAACTACACATCGATCATCGTGCCACCGGCCTACGGACGCAGGATGACCATGTCGTCGCGGTGGACGACTTCGCGCTCGTACTCCGGGCCCAGCTCGCGGGCCAGCTCGCGAGTAGACCTGCCCAGCAGGGCCGGTAGCTCAGCCGCGTCGTAGTTGACCAGCCCGCGGGCGACCGCTCGGCCGTGTTCGTCCACGAGGTCGACCGGGTCGCCGGCCGCGAACCGCCCGTCCACTCCGGTGATGCCGGCAGGAAGCAGGGATTTGCCCAGCTCGACCACGGCCCGCACGGCCCCGGGGTCCAGCCGCAGTTCGCCCAGCGCGTCGGTGGCGTGCTCGAGCCACAGCAGCCGGCGCGCGCGGCGGCCGCGGGCCCGCGGTAGGAACCTCGTCCCGACGGGCTCGCCCGCGAGCACCGCCACCACTTCGCCCGCCGAGGCCAGCACGACGTCGATGCCGGAGCCGGTGGCGATCCGCGCCGCCTCGACCTTCGTCCGCATCCCCCCGCTGCCCAGGCCCGCCCGGCCGGTGCCACCGATGTGCAGCCCGTCGAGGTCGCTGAGGTCGCGGACTTCAGCGACTCGGCGGGTGTGCGGCAGCGCCGGGTCGCCGTCGTAGAGCCCGTCCACGTCGGAGAGCAGGATGAGCGCGTCGGCGTGGACGAGTTGCGCGACGAGTGCGGCCAGCCGGTCGTTGTCGCCGAACCTGATCTCGTGGGTCGCCACCGTGTCGTTCTCGTTCACGACCGGCACGACGCCG
>DATHUR010000026.1:0-32625 GCA_035462025.1 Egicoccus sp.
CACGCGCGCGAGAGGTACGAGCCGCTGCGCGTGTCGACCTTGACCTTCTCGCCCTGCTCGATGAACAGCGGGACCTGGATCTCCTTGCCGGTCTCGAGCACGGCAGGCTTGGTCGCCGAGGTGGCGGTGTTGCCGGCGAAGCCGGGGTCGGTCTGGACGATCTCCAGGACCTTGGACGCGGGCAGCTCGATGCCGACGATGCGGCCGTCGTAGGAGGAGACCTGGAGCTCGTCACCCTCGACCAGGTAGTCGGAGGCCTCCCCGATCGCGCTCGACGGCGCGTGCTGCTGCTCGTAGGTCTGGGAGTCCATCAGGACGTAGTCGTCGCCGTCGCGGTAGAGGAACTGCAGGGTCTTGCGCTCGACGATGGCCTGCTCGACGTCCTCGCCGGCACGGAAGGTCTTCTCGACCGTCTTACCGGTCTCGACCTCCTTGAGCTTGGTGCGCACCACCGCGCCGCCCTTGCCGGGCTTGTGGTGGTTCCACTCGACGATCTGCTGGAGCTTGCCGTCGATCAGGAGGGTCATGCCGTTCTTCAGGTTGTTGGTCGAGACCACGGTGGAACCTCGGGTCGTTGCCGTGCCGCGTCTAGAGGATGCGCAGCTCGCGGGGGGCGGGCGTCAGGACAGTCGGCGGGCCGTCCGCGGTGACCACAAGGGTGTCCTCGATGCGAACGCCGCCGAGGCCGGGCAGGTAGGCCCCGGGCTCGACGGTCAGCGCCGTTGCGGCCGCCAGCGTAGCAGTGGAGCCCTTCGCGACCGCCGGGGCTTCGTGGATGTCGAGGCCGACGCCGTGGCCCGTGCCGTGCAGGAACGCCTCCCCCAGCCCCTCCGAGGCGAGATGGTCCCGGCAGGCGGCGTCCACCTCGCCGCCGGTCGCGCCCGCGACCGCGGCCGCCCGGCCCCGCGCCTGGGCCTCCTCGACCGCGACGTACACGCGAGCGAGGTCGCCGTCGAGGTGGCCGATCGCGACCGTGCGGGTGCAGTCGGCGTGGTAGCCCTCGACCAGCGCCCCGCAGTCGACGGTCAGCAGGTCGCCCGGCCGCAGCGCCCGGTCCGTCGGCGCGTGATGGGGAACGGCGGCGTTGGGCCCGCCGGCGACGATCGAATCGAACGCGACCGCGTCCGCACCGAGGTCGACGAAGCGCCGCTCGAGAACCCGGGCCAGCTCGCGTTCGGTCCGGCCGACGGCGACGACCTCGGCGAACAGCCACTCGAGTGCGTCCACCGTGAAGGCACAGGCTGCGGCGAGCCTGGCCAGTTCCGCGTCGTCCTTGACCACCCGGAGCGCTTCGACGAGGCCTTCGGTGCCGACCAGCGTCCGGCCCTGCTCGTCGGCGCGTTGCTGCCAACGTCGCGCCTCGCCCCAGGCGAGGTGTTCGGCCTCGACCCCGAGCCGGTCCGCTGCCGTGGGAACTGCGACGGACAGCGGGTCGCGGGTCAGCGCCACGGCGATCCCCGGTGCCTCGGCGGCCGCGCGTTCCTCGTAGCGGTGGTCGGTGACGAGTCGGTCCTCGCCCGGATCGGCGGCGAGCAGGACCTGCCCGTTGCTGCCCGAGAAGCCGGTGAGCCAGCGCACGTTCGCCGGGGCGGTGACCAGGAGGCCGTCGACGCCGTGGTCGGCCAGTCGCGCGCGGGCCCGCTCGCGCCGTGCGGCGTGGTCGGCGACCGGGAACGCCGGCCGTGGCCCGGCCGGCTGGCGGCCGGTTGGGCCGTCGCTCACGTCCCGGCCGGCAGCAGCCCGAGGGCCGCCCGGACCGCCAGCGGGTAGCCGGCCGTGCCGAAGCCGGCGATCGAACCGTCGCACGCCGGCGCGATGACCGAGCGTCGGCGGAACTCCTCGCGGGCGTGGATGTTGGACAGGTGGACCTCGACGCACGGGACGTCGAGCAGTTCCAGCGCGTCGTGCAGCGCGTAGCTGTAGTGGGTCAGCGCACCGGCGTTGATGACCACGGCGCCGGTGCCGTCCGTGCGCGCGGCGTGGAGACGCGAGATCAACTCCCCCTCGCCCTCGTACTGCTCGGCGACCAGCGTCGCGCCGGCGGCCTCGGCCTCGGCACGCGCGACCGCCACGACGTCGTCGAGGGTGTCGGTGCCGTAGTGGCCGGGGTCACGGGTACCGAGCTGTGACAGGTTCGGGCCGTGCAGCAACAGGATGGTCGGGGGCATCGGGGGCCTCTCGGCTGCGGGACGTTTCGCGGGTACGCGTCGGCGCATTGCAGCATGCGTGGCCGCAGGTGTGCAACGCGCGCACGCAACGAGGCGGTGCGTCGAAGTCGTGCCATGGGGTTCGTCGTCGGGGGATGATGGGCACGCCGCCCGTCCACCGAGACGAACGAGGACGAGACGATGCACTACCTGGTGCTGTTGCACGACGACGGCCGCGGTCCCGCCTGGGAGCCCGGCACCCCCGAGTGGGACGCCGAGATGGAGAAGTACGTCGCCTTCGAGCGGGCCGCCGGCGAGGCCGTCTGCGGCGGTGAGGCACTCCAGGAGCCGTCGAGTGGGGCGGTCGTGCGGCCCGGCGGCGACACGCTCCTGGTCACCGAAGGTCCCTTCGCCGAAGGCGCCGAGGTCGTCGGCGGCTACTACGTCCTGGCTGGCGACGACCTCGACCAGGTACTCGCGCTCGCGGCGCAGATCCCGGTCGCGGCGTACGGCACGCTCGAGGTCCGGCCGTTGATCGAGTGGTCCCCGTCACGGGCGGCCCCCTCGGGGGCGACCCGCTGGCTGGCGTTGTTGCACGGCGCACCGACCGAGGCGGATCGCCCGGGTACGCCGCAGTGGGATGCGGCACTGGCCGACCACGCCCGTTTCGGTGCCGAGCACGACGCGCACCTGCTGGGCGGCGCCGCCCTGCACCCCCCGGAGACCGCGACGACCCTGCGGGTGCGCGATGGCCGGATGCTGCTGACCGACGGGCCCTTCGCCGAAGGCGCGGAGGTCGTCGGGGGCTACTACGAGTTCTGGGCCGACGGTCGCGACGCGGCGGTCGCGATCGCGGGACAGATCCCGGTCGGCGACGGTGCGGTCGAGCTGCGCCCCATCGCCCCGCTCGACGCATGACCGCTACTCGTGCCAGGGAGACCTGAGGCATGACGTCGCCGGTCCCCTGGGCTGTCACGCGCGCGTTCCGCGAGTCGGCGGGCGGCGCGCTGGCCACCCTCGTGCGCACGACCGGTGACCTCGATGTCGCCGAGGATGCTGTCCAGGACGCCTTCGAGATCGCCCTGCGTACGTGGCCGCAGGCGGGCGTGCCCGAGGACCCGGCCGCCTGGATCTTCGTGACGGCGCGCAACCGGCTGCGGGACCGATGGCGACGCGAGACGCAACGGCCGGCACGGGAGGCAGCGTCAGGGCCCGCGGCCGGCGGGTCCGCCCCCGAGCCGCGAGCCGTCGCCGACGACCTGCTGCGGCTGCTGTTCACCTGCGGGCATCCCGCCATCGGCCCGGCGGCGCAGGTCTGCCTGATGCTGCGCCTGGTCTGCCAACTGCCGACCGCCACGATCGCACGCCTGCTGCTCGAACCGGACACGACCACCGGACAGCGGCTGTCGCGCGCCAAGGCGAAGATCCGCACGGCCGGGATCCCGTTCACGGTTCCCGAGGAGGACCAGCTGCCGACCCGGCTGCCGGTCGTGCTCAAGGCGATCGAGCTGCTGTTCACCATCGGGTATTCGCCACAGGCGGGGCCGGTCGTCGATGCCGACGCCTGTGTCGAGGCGCTGCGACTGGCGGCGATGACCGTGGAGCTGCTGCACGACCAGCCCGAGGCACGCGGCCTGCTCGCGTTGCTGCTGCTGCAAGACAGCCGCCGGGTGACCCGCGCGGACGCGGACGGTGCCGTCGTCCTGTTGGCCGACCAGGACCGCGACCGCTGGGACCGCGGGCGCATCGAGGAGGGCATGGCCCAACTGCGACGCGCCGAGGCGTACCGGCGCCTCGGCCCCTACCAACTGCAGGCCGCCATCGCGGCCGCACACGCCACCGCCGCCGACTGGGCGTCGACCGACTGGCCGCGGATCGTCGCGGCCTACGACGAACTGCTCGCGATCACCGGCTCGCCGGTCGTCGCGCTCAACCGCGCCGTGGCCGTCGGCGAACGGGACGGCCCGGGCGCGGCGTTGCCGCTGCTGGACGGCCTCGCCCACGATCCGGCGCTCGCGCGCGGCCACCGGTTGCCCGCGACACGGGCGCTGGTGTTCGAGCGGCTCGGGCGCCGGACCGAAGCGGTCGCCGAACTGTCCCGCGCCATCGACCTGGCGCCGGACGGGGCCGAGCGGCGGCACCTGTGCCGCCGTCGCGACCAACTGCGGCAGGGCTGAGCGTCAGTCCTCGAGTTGGAAGGTGACCAGCAGGTTGACCTGGTACCCCGCGACCTTGCCGTCCTTGATACTGACCCGCTGCTCCTTGACCCAGGCGGACTCGACGTTTCGCAGGGTCTTGGTGGCCCGGTCGATACCGGCGTTGATCGCGTCCTCGAAGCTCTTCTCGGACCGTGAGCTGATCTCGGTGACACGGGCGACGGTTGCCATGGATGCTCCTTCGTAGTCGGATGCACCCATCCTGCTCGTCGCGCAGCGTCCGGCAACCTGTCCGACCCCCGCCGATGACCGTGACAGGACGGGAAGCTCAGCGGCCGGGGCCGTCGTCCACGTCGGAGCGTGGTGGGGCCACCACGCCGAGGCCGTCGAGCACGGCGTCGACGGCGTCGCGATCGGGGACGATGACCGTCGGGCGCGCCGGACCGTCGAGGACCACGAAGCGGACACCGCCGGCGTCCGCCTTCTTGTCGCGGGCGATGGTGGTCCACATCTCGTCGCGGTCGAGGGCGGGGCCGCGGGTGGGCAGCCCGAGCCGGTCGAGCAACGCCTCGGCCCGGTCGGCCAGCTCGGCCGGGGTGCGCCCGAGCCGGACACCCAGCCGCAGGGCGACCACGGTGCCGATCGCGACCGCCTCACCGTGGAGCACCTCGCCGTAGCCGGTCAGCGACTCCACCGCGTGACCGTAGGTGTGCCCGAGGTTGAGGTGAGCACGCTCGCCGGCCTCGTGCTCGTCCGCGGCGACCACGCGGGCCTTCACCGCGACCGCTCGCTGGACGATCTGTTGCAGCAGATCCGGGTCGCCGGACAGGACCGCCTCCGTGTGGTCCTCGAGCAGGTCCAGCAGGCCCGGGTCGGCGATCAACCCGTACTTGACGACCTCGCCGAGCCCCTCGACGCGGATGCGGTGCGGCAGTGTGGCCAGGGTGGCGACATCGCAGGCGACGGCGACGGGTTGGTGGAACGCGCCGACGAGGTTCTTGCCCTGGGGCAGGTTGATACCGGTCTTGCCGCCGATCGCCGCGTCGACCTGCGCCAGCAGCGTGGTCGGCACCTGCAGGACCCCGATCCCGCGGTTCCAGGTCGCGGCGGCGAAGCCCGCGAGGTCCCCGACGACGCCACCGCCGAGCGCCACGACGAGGTCGCGGCGGCTGAGCGGCACCTCAGCGCACGCCTCCCACAACTCGCGCAACACGCCGACCGACTTGGCGGCCTCGCCATCGGGGACGTCGTAGCGGTGCACGGTGACGCCGGCCGATTCGAGCGCAGCGAGGACCGGGTCGAGGTGCCCGGCCTCGGCGATCGCCTGCTGGGTCACGAGCAGGACACGCGTGACGCCGTCGGGCAGCGTGACGTGGTCGAGGAGTCGGTCGAGCCAGCCGCTCCCGACCACGACCGGATAGGCGCGTTCGGACAGGTCGACCTCGACGCGCACGGGTTCGGTCACCGCATCACCTGTTCGTGTTCGGACGGGGTCAGCACGTCACCCTGCGCCATCGCCCAGTCCAGGATGTCGTCGACGACCTGCTCGGGCGACCGGTTGGCGTCGACGGTGAGGTCGGCCACCTCGGCGTAGCGGGCGGCCCGCGCCGCGTGGGTCTCGCGGACGCGACGTTCGAGTTCGTCCGGGCTGCCGAGCAGCGGCCGGTCGGCCGAGCCGCGCAGGCGGTCGACCAGCACCTCGGAGTCGGCGCGGAGTTCGATCAGCACGCCGGTCAGCAGCAGGGAGGTGACGTTGTCGTCCGACAGGACGGCACCGCCGCCGAGGGCGATCACCAGGTCGTGGAAGGTGGCCAACTCCTCGACCACGCGACGTTCGAGGTCGCGGAACCCGGCCTCGCCGTGGGCGGCGAACAACTCGGGGATCGAACGCCCGGTCCAGGCGCGAAGTTCGGCGTCGGTGTCGGCGACGCGACGGCCCAGGCGGTCGGCGAGCATGACGGCGACGGTGGACTTGCCGGCCCCCATCATCCCGTGCAGGGCGATGTTGCGGCTCATCACGTCGGGGGTCCTCGTCGACGGTCGGCGTCGGGGTGGTACGCGACCGGGACGGTCGACTCAGTCGCCCAGCGCCCGATCCACGTCCAGCTCGAACCCGGGGGCGGCGAGGCAGGTCAACACCTCGCCCCGGCCGAGCGTGGTCGGTGCACCGTAGTGTCCGTCGGGGTCGAGGCGGTACACGTCGACGACGTCGGCGTCGAGGTCGACGAACCAGTACTCGGCGACGCGTTCGCGCTCGTACAGCGCCCGCTTCTTCACCAGATCGAGGCGCCGGGTCGCGGGCGAGGACACCTCGACCAGCAGGTCGGGGGCGATGTCGACGTAGCGCTCGTCGGTGAGCTGGTCCACCCGGGCGGCTCCGACGTAGACGACGTCGGGCTCGACGACCGTGCGATCGGAGAAGTACACGTCCGCGGGCGCGGGCTGCACCTCACCACCGTGCCCGTCGACGTGCGCGAGGAGGGCCGCGGTGATCCGCGCGACCGCGCGTTGGTGCCGACGGACCGGTGAGGGCGACACGAACAGCTCCCCGTCGATGAGTTCGCGACGGAGGCCGTCGTCCTGCGGGAGCGCCCACAGGTCGTCGTAGGTCAGGCCGGACGAGACCGGGACCGACACCGCTTCACCTCCTGCGCCCGACGAGGCTGCCAGCTTCAGCGTACGCAGCGAGGGTGGGCCTGGACAGCCTGTGGACGACGCCCGGCGGTCAGCGCCGCGCGATGTCGTCGAGGTAGGCCCGCAGGTTGCGTGCCACCTCGGTGACGGTGTCGCCGCCGGTCTTCTCGAGTAGGGCGTCGGCCAGTTCGTAGGCGACGACGGACTCGAGCACGACGCCGGCACGCGGGACGGCGCACGCGTCGGAACGCTGGGTGATGGCGACGGCCTCGTCGTGCGTGTCGATGTCGACGGTCCGCAGCGGACGGGGCAGCGAGGAGATCGGCTTCATCGCGACCCGCAGCCGCAGCGGCTGCCCGGTCGACATGCCGGCTTCGAGCCCGCCGGCCCGGTCGGACAGTCGCCCGAAGGCGTCGCCGTCGTGGACGATCTCGTCGTGGGCGGCAGAGCCGGGCCGATCCGCTAGCGCGAAACCGTCGCCGAACTCGACCCCCTTCATCGCCTGCACCGACAGGCAGGCGGCCGCGAGCCGCGTGTCGAGCTTGCGGTCCCAGTGGACGTGGCTGCCCAGACCCGGTGGCAGGCCGTAGGCGATGACCTCGATCGTGCCGCCGAGCGTGTCGTTGTCGGCGTGCGCACGGTCGATGCGCTCGATCATCGCCGCCTCGGCGTCGGCGTCGAAGCACCGCACCGACGAGGTGTCGATCCGGTCGAGGTCGTCGGGGCCCGGTCGGACCGCGTCGTCGGGGACGCGCACGCCGCCGATGTTGACGACGTGGCTGACCACGGTGATGCCGACCTCGGCGAGCAGGCGCTTGGCGAGCAGGCCGACCACGACGCGGGCGGCGGTCTCGCGCGCCGACGCCCGTTCGAGCGCGTCCCGGACGTCGTCGTAGCCGTACTTGAGCGCGGCGGTCAGGTCGGCGTGACCCGGTCGCGGGCGGGTCAGACGCTGGCCGCGTCCGGTGTCGCGGATGGTGTCGAGGTCGTCGCGCGGCTCGGGGTCCATGGCGTCGACCCACTTGGGCCACTCGGTGTTGCGGATCAGGACGGCGACCGGCGAGCCAAGCGTGCGACCGTGGCGGACCCCGCCGAGGATCTCGAGGTCGTCGACCTCGAAGGCCATGCGGGGCGAGCGGCCGTGGCCGAGCCGCCGGCGTGCGAGTTCCTCGCCGATCGCCTTGCTGGACACGGTCAGGCCGGCCGGCAGCCCTTCGAGGGTCGCGACCAGGGCAGGGCCGTGCGACTCCCCTGCGGTGAGATAGCGCAGACGCGGCACGGCGGACGGTCCTCATGGCGACGACGACGGTCGCCGGAGCCTACCCAGGGTGGACTCAGAGCTCGTCCCAGGTCCGCACCTGGATCAGCGGCGGCGGGGGCGGATCGCCCGGGTCGACGGCGTCGGGTCCCGGATCGACCTCGAAGCCGTAGCCCTGGTAGTCGAACCTGAAGCTGCCGCCCTGGCCCCACAGCACGGCCGTCGTCTGGTGGATCGGCGATCCAGGGGACGACTGGTCGGCAGGCGCCGTCGCGCCGACGGGGCCGATCGGGACCCCGGCGGCCTGGCCCGAGCCGATGATGCGGAAGTCGTTGGCGTAGCTGCGGAACTGCTCTCGTGCGTAGACGATGCCGTCGGCCTTGGCCGTCCCCTGTGCGACGACATCGCGGTCGGCAAAGGCCGCCAACTGCATTCCCGGTACGCCGTCGTAGTGGTTGTAGTGGCTGTTGCCCTGCCACCAGATGTTGCCGCTACGGGCGCCGTAGTTTTCGGCGAGGTCGTCGGTGTCCGCCGAGGCGATGATGGTCAGGCGCGCCGAGGTGCTCCACAGGTTGCTCGTCATGACGTTGCGCTCATGGGCGTAGTACACGCCGTTCTCGGGGTAGCCGCCCTCGCCCGACGCGTTGGTCCACATCTCGATGTCCTGGCTCTGGTCGATGCCCGTCGGCCCGAAGAAGCGGACGTTGACCGTCTCGTAGCGCCACCCGCGGAAGGTGCGGTTGGGCCACGAGCCGGTGATGTCCTGGATCTTCTCGCCCGTGCACGGCTCCGCGCCCGGCGTGGTCGGCGCGGCATGCACGGCCGGGTAGGGCCGTCCCTGGGCCGGGTCGGCATAGCACAGGTCGTACCAGTCGCCGACGCCGGGACGGTCACCGATTTCGGCGGCGTAGCGACGGTGCACGTCGCGCGCGGCGAGCACCGGCGGAGTGGTCGTCGCGACGCTGCCGGCCATCGGTGCGGGGTGCCCGGCGGTCTGTCGGAACACCGGACACCACGAGTCGCTGCAGACGATGTCGCCCGTCGCGCTCGCGATCGTGAGGTTGCCGACCCGCAGCTTCTCGCCGAGGGCCTGACGCACGGTGAGGTCGCCGTTGGCGGCGATACCGCCGCCGGTGATCGACTGCACGTGCCCCGAGATCTGGAGGGAGCTGTTGAGGTGGAGGGCGTAGCTGCCGAAGGTCACGGCCTGGGCGCCGCTGGCGGGCGGGACCGCGTCCACCTCGACGTCGGCGAGCCGGGTTCGCACGATACGCACCTGGTCAGCGTCGACGACATCGCCCGTACCGATGCCCGCCACCCCGTAGACGTAGTCGTGGCCGTCGAGCGCCTCGAAGGGTCCGACCGCCATCGCCAACCCGTCCGGGGTCTGCACCGTGACGGCGTCCGCGCCCAGCACCTGGATCTGGCGCAGGACCTCGGCGCGTTCGCTCGCCCGATCGGTGCCCGGCTGCGGGCCCTGCCAGTCCACGGCGGGGAGCGTCTCGCCCGCGAGCATGTCGGCGAACACCACTTCGAGCGCCGACTCGGCGTTGTGCAACGCCGCTTCGTAGTCGCGCGCCTCGCCCGTCGAGCGGGTCTCGAAGCGGGCGCTGTTGAAGATCACGGCCGCGATCGCACCGATGACGACGACGAGCAGCAGGACCAGTGGGAGGGCGAAACCGCCCTCGGTGTCGCGCCGCGGCGCATGGTCAGTCCAGGACATTGCGCAACCTCACGGACGCTTCGGCGCGCAGCGAGTCCTGGTCGGTGGACGCGACCTCGAGGACGACGTCGACCCGGCTCGTGCGCGGCGGTGACTGGTCGTAGGTGAACACGGAGGTCGGCAGCAGGTCGTCGGCGACCGTCTGACGTGGTGCGGTCGACGCCCCCACGTAGCGTTGGAGTTGACGGCGATCGCCGCCGCCGACCAGTTCCCAGGTGACGAGTTGCGCGGCTGCACCGTCGATCCCGGCGACGCGCAACTGCAGCAGCGTCGGCGTCGAGTCCGGGGTGACACCCCGCGACGAACGGATCTCGCGGCGGACCCGGTCGAGCGCGATGCGAGCGGTGTCGAGGTCCTCTCGAACCTGATGTGCGCTCGTACCGACCCGCTGCATCGCCACGATCGAGGCCGTTGCCGCGGTACCGATGACCCCCACGATGAGCATGGCGACGAGCAGTTCGACGAGCGAGGCGCCGTGCTGGTCGCGCAGCCGCCGTTCGCTCATGGGAACACCACCCGCAACGATGTCGGGAACGGCGTCGCGCCGAACGCGAGCAGGCAGTCGGACGCTGAGGCGGGGTCACAGGCGATGGCGAGCTCGAGGTCGTCGCCGGCGTCGAAGCGCACCGGAGCGGCGACGCCCAGTTCGAGCGTCCGCTCCATCCACGTGCTCGCATCGAGCGGCAGTGTCGCGATCGTTCGGTGGAGCACCGCGAGGGTGCTTCCGGCGGCGTCGAGTCGTCGCAGTTCGATCACGAGCGTGAGCGTGGGCGGCGGTTCGGGCGGCGGCTCCTCGGCCGGTGGGGCCTCGGGGTCGGGCGGTGCGGTCGGCTCCTCCTCAGGGGGCAGGGGGAAGCCTTCGAGGCTGGCCGGCGACGCGTACCAGAAGTGCAACTGGGCACCGGTCAGTGCCCGGTCGGGCCCGAGGGCGTAGCGCCAGCGGCCTTCCCAGGTAGCGCTCGATTCGACGGCGCGTGGCAGCAACAGACCGGGCCGGGCGTCGACGTTCGTGTCGAAGTTGACCAGCGTGTCCAGGGTCGGTGCGTCCTCGACCAGTACGTACGGCGTGCCCGGGTCGCGAGCCTCCTCGTTCCGGCTACCGAGGTGGAGCAGTCGCTCGGTCACGACGTCGAGCCCGTGCACGAGTTGCTGGCTTCGCGAGGCGAGTTCGGCCGCGTCGATCGAGGTCTCCTCCGCGATGCGTGACTGCAGGACGAGCGTCACCTCCTCGACGGTGCTGGCGGTCGCCTCGGCGTCGTAACAGGCACGGATGCCGAACGTCGCGCCGGTGGTGTACTCGGCCGTGAGCGCACCCGGGATCAGCGGTACCTCGACCCCACCTGCGCGGACCTCGACGAACCGAAGGTCGTAGTCGCCGGCGAGCACCGGATCGGTCGTGGGGTCGGGAACGAGCAGCCGGTACTGGTCGTCAGCGCCCAGGTTCTGCACGGTGTGGTCGACGCAGCGCTCGCTCCCACGCTCGATCGGGATGCCGGCGGTCACCGGGGACACGCTGAAGCGCGGCTGGGCGAGCCCCCACTCGACGTTGCGGTTGACCAGGGTGGATTGCCGCAGGACTTCGGTCTGTCCACCCCGGTCGAACTCGACGACGGCCGTGACGCGGACCTGCGTGGGGTCGTCGACGTCGGGGTGCGTTACGACCGTGGACAGGTCCAGCCCGTCCGTCTGCATCCGGAACGGTGCGGCGTCGCCGACAGCGCCGCCGGTCAGCCGCCAGACGGTCTCCCCGGTACCGGGCGCGGCCATCGTGCCGGCCACGGGGTCGAAGGTGTCGAAGCTGAACGGCGAGCCGGACTCGTCGGTCCTGGGGTGACCGATCTCCTCGAACGCGAGCGAACGGGCGCTCTCGAGCGCGCGTGTCGCAGCGGTGTAGGCCTGCTGGCGGGCCTCCGACAGCGACAGGTTGCGGACGCTGCCGATCACCAGGTGCGCGAACCCGGTCATCACGATGGCGAGTACGGACATGGCAACGAGCACCTCGACGAGCGAGATGCCATCTTGTCTGGCGCGCTCGCGCTGGCCCACCGCGTGCCTCCTGCCACCCGCCTCATCGACACCGGGCGGTTCGGACTTGAGTCCGGGTCACTTCAGCGCGCGGTCGCTCTCGCAGATCTGGAGGTCCTGCGCGCCGTAGCGCAGGTCGACACAGCTCGAACCGACCCGCGTCACCACGAAGCCTCCGGGCAGCGCGACACCGTCGACGACCTCGTAGACCGTGGTGTCGAGCTGAATGACGGCCCGCAGCACGCCGGTCGCATCGGTGCCGACATTCACGAGCGACACGTACACCCCGTCGCAGACGTAGGCCTCGGCATCGGCGACGCACCCGGATGTCGGGGCGGCGGGCTCGGTCGTCTCGTCGGGCCCCTCGGCGACCGTGGTCGTGGGCGGTGCGGCCGTCTCCGGCTCGGGGTCGGTCACCGGCGGTGCGGTGCTGACCGGCTGGTTCGCGGCGCTGGTGACGTCGGCGATCTCCTCGGTCACGACCGGCGCGAACGGATCCCGGCTGTGGTAGACGCCCTGGCCGCCCGCCGATGGCTCGCCGTCTGTCAGCTCGTCGGGCTGCTCACCCGCGGTGGGCTCCCCGCCTGCGGCGCCGCCACCGTTGGTCGCGCCCGAGGCGCCCGTGTCGGCGTCGTCGGCGGCGGGAGCAGTCGCGATGGCGCCGTCGTCCGACGGCGATCCCGAACCCCCGAAGAGGTCGACGGCATCGGTGAGCGCGGCGAAGCCCAGGGCCATGGACAGGATCGATCCGGACGCGAGCAGGATGATGCGTCGCAGCAGCCGGCCACGGCCGGTGACGGGCACGCCGGTACTCACGAGTCGCCCTCCACGTCGATGTCGATGTCCAGGCCGACGTCGAGGTCTTCGAGCTGTTCGGCGAGCTCGGGGTCGACCGTTGGGTCTTCCGCGATCGGCTCCGCCGGCTGCTGGGCGAAGACCTGGGCGGCCAGCGTCACCGTCAGGAGCGGATATGCCTGTCGGGTCACGGTCGCCGACTCCCACAGCACGCCACGCGGCGTGATCGCCGGGTCCTCGATGCGACGCAGGTAGTCGACGATCTGGAAGTAGTTCCCCTGGGCCTGCAGATTCACACCGACCGCTGACAGCGGCGTCGCCGCGTCGACGACGGGCTGGGGCGGCGTGGTCGTGATCGTCTGCAGCACGACGCCCGCGTCGTCCGCGGCGGCCTGGAGCTGGCGGAGCAACGGGGGAAGCGCGGCGTCCTCAGGCAGGATCGCTTGGATCGCGGCCAGCTCGGCCTCGATCTCGGGGGCGCCGGCGCGGACGCCACGCAGCCTGACGAGTTGCCCCTCGAGCTGCGCTTGCTGTGCGATCTGTGCGTCGACCTGCGCTCGAACGTCGGCGAGTTCGACCTGCTGGGGACGAAACAGCAGCAGCCAGTACATCGCGACGACGAGGACGGCGGCGAGGCCCAGCAGCAGGATGGTCTGGCGCCTCATCGCAGTGCCTCTGGCAGGCCCGTGTCGTAGCGGCCCGTACGCGCGATCGGGCCGATGCGGCCGGCGACCGTGTACGTGGTCGCGTCGCCGTCCTCGTTCGCTGAGGCGGAGCTGAACGCCAGGTCGCGGAAGGCCGCGACCCGGCCGAACTCGAGCAGGAGACGCTCGACCCCGGGTGCGTGCGAGGCGACGGTCTGGCCGGTGGCGTTGAACTCGGCGAGCGAGGTCGTGACGGAGGGGACCGTGCCGTCCGACTGCAGCGTCGTGATGGTCAGGTTGTCGATCTGTGTGTCGTCGGGGACGACCGTGGCGACGTCCTGCAGGACATCGGCCATCGAGTACTCGCTCGCGAACACCGACTGCAGCCACAGCACGCTCTGGTCGCGCTGTTGCTCCAACCCCTGGTATTCGGCCAGCTCGGCGACCTCACCCCGCAACGCCGTCGTCGCCTGCTCCTGGGCCGCGAGCTGGGCTCGCTCGGCGTCGAGCTGGCGCTCGCCCCACAGGTGGAATGCGCCCAGGGCAGCGAGCAGAACGAGTCCGGCCACCATGATGCCCGTGCGCCGGCGTGCGCTGCGGACCTGTTCGCGTGTCGCCTGCGGTAGCAGGTTGACCCGGACGCTCATTCCAGGCCTCCGAGCGCGAGCCCGACCGCGGTGGCGAGTGTCGGCCCGACGGTCTCGAGCTGCTCGGCGTCGTACACGGTCCTCGTGGCGCGCAGCTGCTGGAACGGGTTGCCGAGTGTCACCGGGAGCCTCAGGTTGGATGCGAGCCGCTCGACGAGCCCGCGCATGCCGGCACTCCCACCGGTCAGAACCATGCCCGACAGCCGCTCCGAGCCCGGTTGAGCCCGGAAGTAGTCCAGGGAACTGCGGATCTCGTCGACGTAGCGGTCGACCGACGCGGTGAGGATCCGATCCACCTCGGTGTCGCCGCCCAGGACCGCCTCGCGCTTGAGCTTCTCGGCCTCGTCGTGCTCGACACTCAACGCATGGGCGAGGTCGTTCGTCAGCGCATCGCCACCCGCCGACAGGATGCGGGCGAAGCTCGGTGCGCCCGCGGCGTGAACCAGGATCGTCGTGACCCCGGCACCGACATCGACCAACACCTCCTGGCCTGCCTCGAGCAGCGACGCGGAACCGACCGCGCGGAGGTTCGCGAAGGCGTTGAGGTCGACACCGACCGGCTTGAGACCGGCCCGGGTCGCGACCTCGATGTGGGCGGCGAGCATGTCGCGGTGGGCAGCGACGAGCAGGACACGCTGCAGGTGGTCGCCCTCGTCGGTGATCCAGTCGGCGACGACGTGCAGATCGAGTTCGGCGTCCTCGACCGGGATCGGGATGTGCTCCTGCACCTGATAGCGGATCGAGCTGCGCAACTCGGCCTCGGGCATCCACGGCAGGTCGATCTGGCGCACCACGACGCGGGCATTCGCAACGCCGAGCCAGACCCGCTTCTCGGTGATCTTGGTGCTCGCGAGCAGCTCCTGCAGCGCGCCGGCAGCTCCGATGGCGTCCAGGACCTCGCCGTCGCGGACCATGTCGGGGCCCAGCTCGACCCCACCGAAGTTGCTGACGGTCGCGCCGCCGCGCGCGTCGCGGACCTCGGCCACCGTGATGGTCCGGGTCCCGATGTCGATCCCGACGGCACGTGAGGGCACCGGTCAGCCGTTCGAGGGGTCGGCGACGACGGTCGCGCCGGCCGTGAGGTAGTCGTCGAGGTCCTGCTGGCGGATCCGGAAGTTCTTCCCGACCCTGATCGCAGGCAGTTCGCGGGACTTGATCAGGCGGTAGACGGTCATGGTCGACACGCGCAACGCGCCGGCCACCTCTGCCACGGTCAGCAGACGGATGGCGAGCGGGTCACGGGTCTGGGCCGGCACGACGGTCCTCGGGCGCAGGGATGGCGGGTGGTTGTCACACCCGCATCACTGGCCACATCAGGCACGCGCGACACGGGCGCTCGTCTCCTGCAACAGTCGGCACGATGACCAGCCGACTTGAGCCATGTACGCCGGTCATCGCGCGCCGATCGGCCCTGGCTACAGGCCCAGCAGCCGACGCACGAGCCCGGCACCCGCTTGCGGTGCCAGGATCGGCACGAGCGCCCCGACGGCCAGGTAGGGACCGAACGGGATCCTGCTGGCCAGCCGCGCGCGACGGGCCGCCAGGAGGCCGACGACCACGACGATCGAGGCGGCCATGGTGGCGTAGGCGAAGACCGCGAGTTGGATGGCGCCGAGGTAGCCGACGACGAGACCGATCGAGATGGCCAGCTTCACGTCGCCCATGCCCATGCCCATCTGTCCGCGGAGCAGACGGAAGACCTCGGCGATGGCGAACATGATGGCCGGGACGCCGATCGCCCAGATCACGCCGCGCCGCAGGTCCGACCAGGCACCGTCCAACCCCGCGTCGACGATCAGCAACGGCAGGAGCACGAACGGCAGCCGGTAGGTGAGCCGGTTGGGGATGATGCGGTGTTCGAGGTCGATCGCGGTCGCGACCACCAGCGCCCAGGCGAACACCAGCAGGGCGGGCACGAGCGGGTCGGTCCCCCGACGCCAGGCGATCAGTCCGAAGAGGATCGCGGTCGTGGCCTCGACGAGGACGTAGCGGGCCGCTATCGGTGCTCCGCAGTGGCGGCAGCGGCCCCGCAGCAGGACCCATGACAGGACCGGGACGTTGTCGCGGGGCGCGATCGGCGCCTCGCAGGACGGACAGGCCGAGCGCTTCGGCGAGGTGACGGTCCCGCCACGCGGCCAGCGGTGGATCGGCACGTTCGCGAACGAACCGGTCACCAGCCCCAGGATCACGGCGAGGCCGATCACGACCGCGTCCACGCCCACCCCCTCGCACCGGCCCGGGACCCTAACCCAAGCCGAAGGGGCGGCCCGAAGGCCGCCCCTTGAGCAGTGCTCAGTTCAGGTGCTCACTCAGGCGGAGCGACCGGGTCGGCCCAGTCCTGGACGCCGCCCAGAGCCGGGTCGTACGAGACGCTGCCGTCAACATCGGCGTGCGTGGCGGTCAGCAGCCAGCCACCGTCGGTGCCGCCGTCCTGGTCGTAGGTCAGGGTCACGTTGTCGCTGACGTTGATGTCGATCGGGTCAGCGGGGGCGACCGGCGTGTCGCCGCCGATGGTGAAGTCGGCCGGGTACGCGGACTCGCGGGTGTAGTACGACTCGATCTCGATCGCGGCGTTGCGGGCGTCGGACTCCGCCGCAGCGCGCCACGCGTTCTCGCGCTGGTTGAGGAAGACCGGGATGGCGATCGCGGCGAGGATGCCGATGATGATCACCACGACGAGCAGTTCGATGAGGGTGAAGCCCTCTTCGTCCCGCTTGGTGCGGATGGTGCTGAGCATGGACCGCTCCTTGGAATGATGGCGATGAACCTGTGCGACGTCCCCGCTTGCTCAACCTGCACAGGTCCCCATCGGCGATGGGAGCGTCCTGCGCGAGGCAGCCCGGCCGACCGTCCCCGATGAATGGGTGGGGATGAGGTCCCGTCGGCGTTGCTTCCCCGCCTCTCGACGGAGTCGCCCTTGTCACGCGCTCGCGGTTTGGTCCCCCGTGTTCTCGGCCACCCTGCGTGACTACTTGAGGGGGTGCTGCGCGACTAGTGCGAACCGCGCACTCCCCGCCCCCGCTGCGCAGCCCGCGAGTCAGCCGATCATCTCGAAGATTTTGAACATCGGCATGTACAGCGCGATGACCATGCCTCCGACGATGCCGCCGATGACCCCGATCATCAGCGGTTCCATCATCGCCGTGAGTTGCTCGGTGGTCGCCTCGACCTCGGTGTCGTAGAAGTCGGCGATCTTGCCGAGCATCCCGTCGACGTTGCCGGTCTCCTCGCCGACGGCGATCATCTGGACCACCATCGCGGGGAACACCTCGTGCTGGTTCAGCGGGCCGTTCATCGACTCGCCCTGCCGCACCGAGTTCTGGACCTCGCCGATGGCCTGGGCCATCGGTCCGTTGTTCACGGTGTCGGACGTGATCTCGAGCGCCTGCAGGATCGGCACGCCGGCCGCCAGCAGGGTCGACAGGTTGCGGGCGAACCGGGTCAACGCGATCTTGTGGAACAGCGGCCCGAACACGGGAAGCTTCAGCTTGACCACGTCGAGCAGGTAGCGGCCCCGCGGGTTGGCACGGATCTGTTTGTACGCGGTCCACAGCAACGTCGGCACGACGAGGTAGGTGACGACGCCCAGCCACGAGGTCACGAAGTCCGAGGCGTAGACCAGTTGCTGGGTCAGCCAGGGCAACTCGCCACCGAGGTCGGCGAACATCCCGTCGAAGACCGGGACGATGAAGATCAGCATCACGGTCGACAGCACGATCGCCATGATGAAGACGATGACGGGGTAGGTCATCGCCGACTTGATCTTGCTGCGCAGCTTGACGTCGGCCTCGAGCATCATCGCCACGCGCAGCAGCACCTGGTCGAGCATGCCGGCGGCCTCGCCGGCCTTGACCATCGCGATGTAGAGCTTGGGGAACACCTTGTCGTGCACGACCATCGCGCTCGACAGCGATGCACCGGCCTCGACGGTGCCGCGGATCTCGTCGATCACCTCGGCGAGCTTCTTGTTACCCGTCTGGGCGTGCAGGAT
Source organism: Egicoccus sp. (assembly GCA_035462025.1). Taxonomy (GTDB): domain Bacteria; phylum Actinomycetota; class Nitriliruptoria; order Nitriliruptorales; family Nitriliruptoraceae; genus Egicoccus. The sequence continues at coordinate 18,021 of DATHUR010000026.1, forward strand.
CGACAGCGAACGGATCAGGCTCAGGCCCGAGTTGATCATCGTCGCGAACTGGCGTGAGAAGATCGAGAGGTCCTTGAGGCCGACGCGGTCGGACAACCCCGGGATGCGGATCTCGCGGTTGAGCCCCTGCTCGTTGACCTCGGTGATGTTCACGGGTGCGTAGCCCATGGACGCCAGCTTGGTCGCCACGGCGGCCTGGCTGTCGGCCTCGAGCTGCCCCGTGATCAGCCGGCCGGTGCGGTCACGGACCTGGTAGTCGAACTTGTGCAGTGTGGCGCTTGCCATCGTGTCCGCCTCCTCTAGGCCCGGCCGGCGAGGCGCTGGAACTCGGCCACGTTGTTGGCCTTCTCCAGCGCCAGGTCGTAGGTGACCTTGCCCTTCTTCACCAGCGTCGCCAGCGACTGGTCCATGGCGACCATGCCGTGTTGGGCGCCCGCCTGGATCGAGCTGTACAGCTGGTGCGTCTTGCCCTCGCGGATCAGGTTCTTCACCGCCGAGGTGGCGGTCATGATCTCGACGGCGACCGCGCGTCCCTTGCCGTCGGCCGTCTTGAGCAGGTTCTGGCAGACCACGCCCTGCAGCGCACCGGCGAGCATCACCCGGATCTGTTCCTGCTGGTGGGGCGGAAACACGTCGATGATGCGGTCGATCGACTGCGGCGCGTCCTGCGTGTGCAGGGTTCCGAACACGAGGTGACCGGTCTCGGCCGCCGTCAGGGCGATCTGGATCGTTTCGAGGTCGCGCATCTCGCCTACGAGGATCACGTCGGGGTCCTGCCGGAGCACGTGCTTGAGCGCCTGGTTGAACCCGTGGGTGTCCGCGCCGACCTCGCGCTGGTTGACGACCGAGCGCTTGTGGCTGTGCAGGAACTCGATCGGGTCCTCGACGGTCATGATGTGCGAGGGCCGGTTGCGGTTGATCAGGTCGATGATCGACGCGAGGGTGGTCGACTTGCCCGACCCCGTCGGCCCGGTGACCAGCACGAAGCCGCGCGGCAGGTAGGCGAAGTTGGCGACCTGTTCAGGGATCCCGAGTTGCTCGAGCGGCAGGATCTCGAAGGGGATCACGCGCATGACCGCGCCGATCGCGTCGCGCTGCATGAACACGTTCACGCGGAACCTGGACCTGCCGGGGATCGCGTAGCTCATGTCGAGTTCGAGTTCGTTCTCGAACTGCCCGCGCTGCTTCTGCGTCATGATCGAGTACAGCAACTTCTGCAGTTCGTCCGGCGTGCAGACCGGGAACTCGTCCATCGGTGTCAGGTCACCGTGGACACGGATCGTCGGCGGGATTCCGACGGTGAGGTGCAGGTCGGAGCCGCCGCGATCGACCAGGGCGAGCAGCAACTCGTCGAGGTCGATGGTCGTCCCGGCCTCGGACGGCAGCAGCCCGTCCGTGGCCGTGCCGTGGCCGTTGACGCTCGACGGGGGCGGCGTGGTCGGCGTCATCGCCGCCGCGCCCACGGCGGCACCCGCCATCACCTGCGCGTCGATCGCCTCGGCCAATGCCCGGCGCGGTGCCAGCGCCAGGCGGACCGGCATGCCCAACTCCTGGGCCAGCCGATCGCGCACCCCGGCGTCGTGCGGATCGGCGATCGCGACGACCACCTCGTCGCCGTCGCCGAAGCCGACCGGCAACGCGAGCAGTTGCCGTGCCACCTCGCCCGGCAACAGCCCGGCCGCGTGCGGGTCGACGTGTGCGGCGTCCACCTCGGCGTAGGGCATGCCGAGCGTCGTCGCGAGCGCCCTGACCAGGTCGGGTTCGCCCGCGAGGCGGTGGTCGAGCAGCACCTTTGGCAGGCTGCCCTCGCCCGCCGCGGAGCGTTCCTCGGCCCATCGCAGCTGCTCAGGGCTGAGCACCCCGCCGTCGACCAGCGCGTCACCGAGAGCGCTCACATCGTCCTCCTCGTGGTCGGCCGCATCAGATGACGACCCGTCCGATTTCCTCGAGCGTGGTCCGCCCGAGCAACACCTTCGCCAGCCCGTCCTCGCGCAGGGTCTGCATGCCCTGCTGGACCGCCATCCGCCCGATCTCCTCGGACGACGCGCGGGCGACGGCGAGGCGTTCGATCTCCTCGGTCACCGTCATGACCTCGTGGATGGCCATGCGCCCCCGGTAGCCCGTGTTGCTGCAGGCCTGGCAGCCGACCGCACGCGGCAGCTCGGGCCGCTCGGCCGCCACGTCCGCGGGGAACCCAGCCGCGACGAGCATCTCGGGGTCCGGACGCACCATGTCGACACACCGTGCGCACACCTTGCGGGCGAGGCGCTGGGCCAGCACGCAGTCGACCGCCGAGCCGACCAGGAACGGCTCGATTCCCATCTCGGTCAGTCGGACCACCGCGGACGGCGCGTCGTTGGTGTGCAGCGTGGAGAGCACGAGGTGGCCGGTCAGGGCGGCCTCGATGCCGATCTGGGCGGTCTCGCGGTCGCGCATCTCGCCGACCAGGACGATGTCGGGGTCCTGGCGCAGGATCGAGCGCAGCGCCGTCGCGAAGGTCAGGCCGACCTTCGGGTTCACCTGGACCTGGCTGATGCCCGCGAGGCGGTACTCGACCGGGTCCTCGGTGGTGATGATGTTGACGCCGGCCTCGTTGAGCACGTTGAGCGTCGCGTACAGCGTGGTCGACTTGCCCGACCCGGTCGGCCCGGTCACCAGGATCGTGCCGTACGGCTTGCGGTAGGACTCCTCGAACCGCTTGTGGTTGTGCTCGAGGAACCCGAGATCCTCGAGTTCGAGCAGCACCGAGGACTTGTCGAGGATGCGCATCACGACCTTCTCGCCGTACACGGTCGGCAGGGTCGAGAAGCGCAGGTCGATGGCCTTGTTGTTCGAGGTGACGCTGATACGGCCGTCCTGCGGGATCCGGCGTTCGGCGATGTCCACGTCGGCCATGATCTTGAGCCGGCTGATGACGCCCGACTGGATCGACTTCGGCGAGCGCATCACCTCGTGCAGCACCCCGTCGATGCGGTAGCGCACGCGCAGGTCGCGCTCCCCCGGTTCGATGTGGATGTCCGACGCGCCGTCCGCGACCGCCTGCGAGATCAGCAGGTTCACGAACTTGACGATCGGGGCTTCCTCGACCACCGCACGGATCGAGCTGAGGTCGTCCTCGGGGTCCTCGCCGTCAGCGAGGTCGCCGGCCATCGCCTCGATGTCGTCGGTGAGATGGGCGAAGCGGTCGATGGCGGCGTGGATGTCGTCCCGCGTCGCGACGACCGGCTGGATGTCGAGCTTCGTGATCGTGCGGACGTCGTCGATCGCGACCACGTTGGACGGGTCGCTCATGGCCACGAGCAGCTTGGCGTCGCGCATCGCGTAGGGCAGGACGCTGTGCTTGCGCAGGGTGTTCGCGGACACCAGCGTGGCCAGGCGGGCGTCGATGTCGGTGTCGGCGAGATCGACGAAGTCCAGGCCGATCTGGGCCGCCAGGGCGCCGACCAGGTCCTTCTCGCTGAGCAGCCCGCGGTCCACGAGGACGCGGCCGAGCGAACGGCCGGTCTGTTGCTGCTCGACCTCCGCCTCACGCAGTTGATCGGGCTCGACGAGGCCCCGGTCCTGCAGGATCTGCGCCAGCGCCCTCATCGCGTCACCGCCGATGCGGTGGGGTTGGCGGCGCCGGCCGTCAAGCGGGCGAGGACCGCACGCAGCAGGGCGAGCAGGACCCGCTTGACGTCCTCCCGCAGTCGCACGTCGACGGCGAGCACGGGTACGTCCGCCGTGACGTCGAGGCGTTCGCGGACGGCCGCCAGCGCGGCCGCCTCGTCGGCCCCGACCGGGAGCCGGTTCACCGCGACGACGACCGGGACGTCCGCCGCGGCACTGAAGTGGTCGTGCTGGTTCCGCGCGTCCCCGAGGGTCTCGGGCCGGCGGGCATCGACGACCAGGACGAACCCGAGCATGCCCTCGGCCAGGATGTCCCACATGAACTCGAAGCGTTCCTGTCCCGGGGTGCCGAACAGGTGCAGGGCGAGTCCGGCATCGAGGGAGACGCGGCCGTAGTCCATGGCGACCGTGGTCCGTCCGGAGTGTTCGTCGGCGGCCTCCCGCGACCACCCGCTGACGGCGCGTTCGGTCGAGACCACCTCGATCTCCGAGATGGTCTCGATCAGGGTGGTCTTGCCGGCGTCGAAGGGGCCGGTCACCACGACCTTGAGCCCGGCGGGCGCCCAGGTACCGATCGGCCCGTCCTGGTCGAGCACGGTGTTCGCACGCCCGGTCACAGCCGTTCCACGCCGTGGATGAGCCGTTCGATCAGGGCGATGTCCACCTCGGCGACGTCGTCGCCTGACAGACGCTCGGGCCGGACGCGCGTCCGCAGGCCCCGCGCGTCGAGCGGTGGTGGTGCCGCCGTCGTCACCAGTCCGTCGTCGAGCAGGTCGACCAGCGCGCGGTGGGTCCGGAACGCGCCGCCACCGGCGGCGGCCACGACGCCCGCAACCGTCCGCCGGCCATCGACGAGGGTCACCAGCCGCCAGCGGTCGGGACTGAGGGTCACGGGCGCGGCGCCGGTCGGGCAGGCCAGGTGGAGGACTGCCTGTTCCCCGCCGAGTCGTGCCACCAGTTGCGGCCAGTGGCGCAGCCGGGCACGTGCCTCCTCGAACACCGGATCGGTGTGCGGCGAGTCCGGGACGGGCGGCTGCACCGCCGGTCCCTCGAAGTGGAAGCGGCCCTCGTGCCAGGCGAGCAGGTCCGTCAGGCGCTCGACCACCGGTTCGTCGGGCACCGCGTCTCCGGACGAGGCACCACCCGCCGGCACGACGACGTCGAGCACCCGGCCGTCGCGGACGTCGACGTGCGCGACGTCGTCACGTCGGGCAACGCTGAGGCGGCCCGTCTTTGCGGTCGTCGTCAGCAGTTGCAGGAGGTCGAGGAGACGGATGTCTCCGAGACGGCCCTCGAGCACGGCACTCACCTACCCCCAGCCGTTGCCGGACGTGTCCGGCCGGGCCCACGAGGGCACCTGCGAGGCGTCGCCACCGGTGGCACGGCGCACCTCGAACAGGGCCTCGGTGAGCAGGTCGTGGTCGCGGTCGTCGTCCCGGTCCAGTGGTTCGGTCGCCAGCACGGCGAGCAGGTCGGCCTCGTCGTCACCGCGTGCGTCGTCGGCCGAGTACGGCGACGCCGGTGCTACCGGCGGCGGCATCGACGGAGCGGGGGTTGCCGGCCCGTCGGCGGACACGGCGCGCAGTTCGCCAAGGGCCGCGAACGGCTCCTCCTGCGTCCGGGCCCAGGCCGGCTCGGACTCCTCGTACTCGACCGGCGGCTGGTCCCGGACGGGCACGGCAAACGCCTCGACGGCCTGTTGCACCGCGTCGTCGTCACGGTCGCCGTAGGTCGAGGGGTGGGTCCACGCCGGCGTCATCGGTACGGCGGCCAGGTGCGGCGTCACGCCGGTCGCGACGTCGACGTCCGGCGCATCGTCCGCTGCCAGGACGTGGCCGACGGTCTCGGCCGCACGGCGCATCTCGTAGAGCATGAACCCGATCTTGGCGGGGCGGGCCGCGACGGCGGCCAGGACGGCCTGGTCACGGCAGCTCATCAGGAACACGAACCCGTGCTCGCCTTCGACGAACACCTGGTTGAGCCGGCCACGGCCGAGGCCGACGGCGGCTTGCTCGCCGAGCGAGAGCAGCGCCGCACTCATCGCGCCGACGCGGTCCTCTTCGAGGTGGTCGGGCAGCGCGCTCGCCATCGGCAGACCGTCGAAGGAGACGACCGCGGCTGCCTCGACGTCGGGCGACGAGCCCAGGAAGTCGTCGAGTGCGGCGGCCAGTCGGCCGGCGCGGCTGTCGAGGTGGTCGGACACGTGGGCTCCGTTCGGGCGGTGCGTGGATCGCTGACCGGCCGCGACGGGCAAGGCGGTCCGCACATGAAGCATCGGCCGGCCACCCCACCCACTTGAGCTAGGGCGCACGAACCGCCCGATTCGGCCGACACCGTGACCCGGCCCGGCCGCGCTACGCCTCGAGGTGCGTGATCGCGGCCAGCGCCGCGGCCGACATCACCCCGACCGGAGCAGGACGCCCGGTCCATCGGTGGTAGGCGGCGGCCGCCTGGCCGACCAGCATCCCGAGCCCGTGGAAACCGTCCGCGCCACGATCGGCGGCCGCACGCAGGAACGGGGTCTGCATCCCCGCGGCCCGCGGATAGAGCAGGTCGTAGGCGACCTGACCCGGATGCAGCGCATGAAACGCCGACGGGAGTTCCTCGCCGTGCAGGCCGAGCGGCGTGGCGTTCATCACGATCCGACCGGCAGCGACCACGGCCTCGAGACCGGCGCTGTCGGCGACGTCGACGGTGGCCGCCGAGCGGGCGCCGGCACGGTCGCCGAGTTCCGCCAGGGACTCGGCCGCCTCGACGCGGCGACCCACCACGGTCAGCCGGCACGCCAGTCGCCCGGCGGCCACGACCGCGGCGCGGGCGGCTCCCCCGGTGCCGAGTACCACCAGGTGATCGCCGGGCGCGACGGTGACGTCCGCCTGGAGGGCGTCGGCCAGACCGACGGCGTCGGTGTTGTCCCCGACCAGGCCGTCCGCGTCCCAGCACAGGGTGTTGACCGCCCCGATCAGTTCGGCCTCGTCGGTCAGGCGGTCGCACAACCGCGCGACGGCCCGCTTGTGCGGGACCGTGACGTTGGCCCCCACGGCCCCCGTCGCACCCAGCCCGCGAACGACGGAGCCGAGAGCCTCCGGCGGACAGGGCAGCGCGAGGTAGACCAGGTCGAGCCCCTGTTCGCGAAACGCCGCGTTGTGGATCACCGGCGACAGCGAGTGCGCGACGGGCCAGCCGAGCAGGACGACCGGCCGTGTGGCGGCGGTCGGCCACGGCGCGCCGTCGGCCGGCCTCGTCATTGCCACACCTCCGAGACCGCCGGCCTCGCCCTTCGGTTCACTCGGCCGCCGCCGCTCACTCGGGGAGGTCCTCGCCCTGGCAGCGGCCGGCGTCGCGGAACGCCGCCACGTTGACGTTGTGTTCGTCGAGGGTGTCGGCGAACACGTGACGGCCGTCGCATGCGGGGTCGAGCACGTAGTAGCGGTAGCTGACGTCCTCGGGCGTGAATGCGGCGAGCAGCGACGCCTCCCCCATCCCCGAGATCGGCCCCGGCGGCAGCCCGTCGATCACGTAGGTGTTGTACGGGTGGTCGACCTCGAGATCCTCGGTGAGCACGACGTCGCGTTCCTCGTCGATCGCGTAGAGCACCGTCGCGTCGATCTGCAGGCGCATGCCCTCGTCGATGCGGTTGGCGATGACGCCGGCGACGATCTGCCGTTCGTCGTCCACACGGGTCTCGCGTTCGATCAGGCTCGCGACCGTCAGCACGTCGTGGCGCGACAGACCCCGCCCCTCGGCCGCGGTGACCGCATCCTGCGGGATCTCGGCCATCACCGCCTCGAGTTGGTCGACCATCCGCTGCAGGACGTCCAGCGGGGTCGCGTCACCGGGGACCTCGTAGGTCTCGGGGAACAGCAGGCCCTCGTAGGGTTGCTCGATCTCCGTGGCCGCGTCCGCAGGCTCCGGTACCCAGTCCGGCAGTCGCAGCACACCGTCGCCGTTGGCGCCTGCCTCGGTGCGCTCGTCGAGGACCGTGCGGAAGGCGGCCACGTCGTGGTCGTCGAACTGCTCGGCCAGCCGCTCGAGGGTCTGTTCGACCGTCAGCCCTTCCTGCACGGTGAAGCGGATGCCGGCCGTGGCTCCGCCCCGCACGGGGCCGGCCTGCAGGATCTCGAGGACCGCCTCGGAGTCCATGCCCGTCTCGAGGTCGTACTCGCCCGGCTGCAGCGTGTTGGCCAGTTCGGCCTCACCCGCCGCGATCCGGAACGTCGTCGAGTTGCGGACGACGCCTTCGTCCGCGAGTCGGTCGGCCACCGACCGCACCGATTCACCCGAGGCGACGGTCAACGTCACCGGCTGACCCGCCTCGATCGGGTTCACGTCGGGCAGGGCGTCCTGCAACCACAGGATCCCGGCCCCGACGCCGACAGCCGCCAGCCCGAGAAATCCCAGGAACCATTTCGAGCCCCGGCTCAGCGCCACCTCGTCGCTCCTCGTTCGTCAGCCGGCGCGTCGCCGGCGTTGTGCCTCGAGTACCGCCTGCAGGAACAGGCTCGCGGCGACCCCATCGATGCTCTGGCGGCGCTCGTCGCGCGACGCGTCGCCGGCGATCATCACCCGTTCGGCCTCCGTGGTGGTGAAGCGTTCGTCCCACAGCGTGACGGGCAGGCCGGTGCGTTCGCGCAGCCGCTCGGCGAACCAGCGCGCCCGCTGGGCGGGCACCCCCTCGCTGCCGTCGAGTTGGCGCGGCTCACCCACCACCAGTCCGACGACTTCGTGGCGGGCGACGGCGTTGACCAGTCCGTCCAGCGCCGGCCCGTCCTGGTTGCGTGGCACCGTCAGGGTCTCGGCCGGCGAGGCGATCGTCTGGGTCGGATCCGAGACGGCCAGCCCGATGCGGACCTCGCCGAGATCGATCGCCAGCAGCCGGCCCACCGCGGGCAGGTCGTCCGAACGGCGCTTGCCGAGCTGATAGCTCATCGGCTGGCCGCCGCGGACCGGGCCTCGCGGGCCGCCACCTGCAGCGCCTCGTCGAGCTTGTCGCCCTGCTTGCCTCCGGCCTGGGCGAGGTCGCCCTTGCCGCCCGCTCCCCCACCGACGACCACGGCCGCCGGGTGCAGGATCGGTCGCGCCTCGACGCCGGCGGCGGCCAGGTCGTCGGACACCGCGCAGATCAGCTGCGCCTTGCCGTCGTCGGTCGCCGAGCCGACCACGACCACGGCGCGCTCGACGAGGTTGCCGCGGATCTCGGTGGCCAGACGACGCAGGTCGTCGTGCGCGAGACCGTCGGCGCGCGTGACCACGACCGCGAGGCCGTCCTCCCTGGTGGCGGCATCGGCGATCCGCTTCGCCTCCTGCGACAGGTTCGCGCCGCGCAGCTTGGCCAGTTCCTTGTCCGCCGCCTTGAGCCGGTCGAGCAGGACCCGGACGCGTTCGACCGCCTGGTCGCTCGGGACGTCCACGAGCCGCGCGATCTCCTCGGCGACCATCCGCTCCTTCGACAGGTAGCTGAACGCATCGACACCGGTGAGGGCCTCGATGCGGCGCGTGTTGGAGCCGATGGACTCCTCGCGCACGATCGTGATCGTGCCGATCTTGGCGCCCGAGGGGACATGCGTGCCGCCGCACAGTTCCTTCGAGAACTCGCCGATCGTGACCACGCGCACGACCTGGCCGTACTTGTCGCCGAAGTTGGCGACCGCACCGGCCTTCTTCGCCTCGTCCAGGCTCATCACGTCGGTGTGCACGTGCGGGTCGCGCAGCACGCGTTCGTTGATCGACCCCTCGATCTCGGCGAGACGGTCACGCGAGACGGATTCGAAGTGGGGGAAATCGAAGCGCAGACGGCCCGGCTGCACCAGCGAACCGGCCTGTTGGGCGTGCTCGCCCAGGAACTCCTTGATGGTGGCGTGCAGCACGTGCGTGGCCGAGTGGCTGCGGGCGGTCGCCACGCGCCGCGAGGCGTCGACGTGCGCCTCGACCGGTTGGCCCTGGCGGACCTCACCGGCGACGACACGGGCACGGTGCACGGTCAGGCCCTCGATCGCCTCCTGGGTGTCGAGCACCTGCAGCCGCCCGGTCGGGGTCTCGAGCAGGCCGACGTCGCCGACCTGGCCGCCCCCCTCGGCGTAGAAGGGCGTGCGGGGCAGGACGACCTCGACCTCGTCGCCTTCGGTGGCGCTGTGCTGCACGCCGCCGGGGGTGACGATCGCGCCGAGTTCGGCCTCGGCGGTCAGCGACTCGTAGCCGAGGAAGTCGGTGGTGCCCACCAGCGCGGCCGCCTCGCGGTACGTCTCGACCGGGACCCCCTTGCCACCCTTCTTGGCGCCTGCGCGAGCGCGTTCGCGCTGCTGCTGCATCAGGGAGTCGAAGGTGTCGCGCTCCAGGGAGAGACCCTCGTCCTTCGCGATCTCGGCGGTGAGGTCGATCGGGAACCCGAACGTGTCGTGCAGTTCGAACGCCATGTCGCTGACGAGCCTGGAGGCAGTCTCGACCCGCTGAGCCTCGTTCTCGCTCAGGGCTCCGGCAGACTCGATGGCCATGTTGAGGCGCTCGAGGCCCTGGCGCAACCGGGCCCCGAAGTCGTTCTCCTCGGCACCGGCGACGCGGGTGATCAGTTCGCGCTGCGACTCGAGGTCGGGGTAGCTCTCGCGCATCTGCTCGATGACCTGCTCGACCATCGGCAGCAACAGCTTCTGGCCGCCCGACACGTCCATGCCGAGCAACTGCCCGTGTCGGATCGCGCGGCGCATCAGACGGCGCAGCACGTAGCCGCGGCCCTCCTTGGACGGCAGTACGCCGTCGGCGATCAGGAACGCCGCCGTGCGGGCGTGCTCGGCGATGACGCGCAGCGACACGTCGCGGTGTCCGTCGACACCGTAGGTGGCCCCGGTCAACTCGCCCGCGCGGGCGAGCAGTGGCGCGAACAGGTCGGTCTCGAAGACGTTGTCGACGCCTTGCAGCAGCACGGCCATGCGTTCGAGGCCGAGGCCGGTGTCGACGTTCTGGGCCGGCAGGTCGCCCAGGATGTTGCCCTCGTCGTCGAGCGCGTGCTGCATGAACACCAGGTTGTAGTACTCGAGGTAGCGCTCGTCGTTGACGGCGGGGCCGCCGGCCTCGCCGTAGGCCTCGCCGCGGTCGTAGTACAGCTCGGTGTTGGGCCCACCCGGTCCGGCGGCGTGGGTCCACCAGTAGTTGTCGTCGGCCCCGAGCCGCTGGATGCGCTCGGCGGGGATGTCGGACTCCTCGAGCCAGAGCTGCTCGGCCTCGTCGTCGTCCTCGTAGACCGTGACCCAGATCCGTTCGGGGTCGAGGTGGAAGTGGTCGACCGACAGCTCCCACGCCCAGCGGATCGCCTCGCGCTTGAAGTAGTCGCCGAAGCTGAAGTTGCCCAGCATCTCGAAGAACGTCAGGTGCCGGGTGGTGACGCCGACGTTCTCGATGTCGTTGGTGCGGGCGCACTTCTGATAGCTCGTGGCGCGGGGCGTCGGCGGCGTGGCGTCGCCCATGAAGTAGGGCTTGAACGGCAGCATGCCGGCGATCGTGAGCAGGACGGTCGGGTCCTGCGGGATCAGCGACGCCGAGCCGTAGCGGCGGTGGCCGCGACTCTCGAAGAAGTCGAGGAAGGTGTTGCGGATGGTCAGGGAGTCCAACGTCGTCTCACTTGCGATCGGTGGCGCCACGTCCCACGGTGCTCGCTGGGGGGCGCGCGTACCAGTCCGGGCCCGGCGCGGCGTCAGTCGCCGCTCGCGCGTGCCGGTGCGTCACCTGCGGCGTCAGCCAGGTGCGGGACCCGGTAGCGCGTTCGCAACTCGGCTTCGCGCGCCTGAGCGGCGCGGCGACCCTCCTCGGCGGCGAACCGCAGACGCTCGCTGAACGTGCCCGCGGCCTGGCCGGCACGCCCGGCGACGTGGACGGGCGAGGTGGCCCGCTTGGCGGCGTCGAGCCTGCGCACGGCGTAGGCACCGAGCAGCAGCCCGGCGCCGAGTCCGAGGGCGAGCGAGAAGACGCGCATGAATCTGCCTTGGGTCAGTCGCGGAGGGCGCGGGCGGCCTTGGCGGTGCCTGCGGCCACGGCGGCGGCCTTGATCAGCGGGTTGGCCAGGGTGGCATGGACGACACCGACGATCCGGTCGGTGGTCGAGGTGATCGACTGCACGCCGGCCACGATCGTGTCGACGCGGGCGAGTTCGACGTTGACGCCGGCGACGGTGTCGGTCACGCCCCGCAGGATCGGGACGGTCTCGTCGGTCACGCGGCCGACCGTGCCGATCACGCTGTCGAGCAGCTTGATGGCACGCAGGACCAGCAGGGACAACATGAGGACGAGCACGCCCCAGAACAGCGCGCCCGCCACGATGGCCCAGTCCCTCACGGTCACGTCGGCTCGTCTCCCGGTCGTCGTTTGGTCGGTCGGTCCCGTGCCTGCTCCCGCAGGGCGGCGACACGCTCGGCAACGGCTGCCTCGTGGCCATGACGGGACGGCTCGTACAGCCGCGCCCCGTCCAGCTCGTCGGGCAGGTACCGCTGATCCGACGCGAACCCGCTGGGGTGGTCGTGAGGATAGTCGTAGCCGGCGCCGTGCCCGAGGGCCTGCGCGCCCTTGTAGTGGGCATCGCGCAGATGGGGCGGCACGGACGCGTTGCCGTGCTTCCTGACGGCCTCCAGACCGGCCCCGATCGCGCGGGTGACGCTGTTGGACTTGGGTGCGACCGCCAGGGCGATCGCGGCGTGGGTCAGGGCGAATCGCGCCTCGGGCAGGCCGACCTTGTCGAGCGCGTCGAAGGCCGCCACCGCGAGCGGCAGCGCCTGACGGTCCGCGAGCCCGACGTCCTCGGAGGCGAAGATGACCATCCGGCGGGCGACGAAGCGGGGGTCCTCGCCACCCTCGAGCATGCGCAGCAGCCAGTAGACGGCGGCATCGGGGTCCGATCCCCGCATCGACTTGATGAAGGCGCTGACGATGTCGTAGTGCTGGTCGGACGCCTTGTCGTAGCGGAAGCGCTGCATGGCGTCGGCGACGGCGTCGAGGTCGAGGTCGGCGCTCGGACCCTCCGCACCTGCCCGCGTCACGCCGGCGGCCGCCGCCGCGATCTCGAGCGACGTCAGCGCCGCGCGGGCGTCACCGTCGCCGACGTGCACGAGGTGGTCGACCGCTTCCGCGGTCAGCGTGATCCGGCGGCCGAAGCCGCGGTCGGGGTCGGCGACGGCGCGGTCGATCAGCGTGCGGAGGTCGTCGTCGGTGAGCGAGCCCAGCCGTACGAGCTGACAGCGCGACAGCAGCGGCGGGTTGAGCTCGAAGAACGGGTTCTCGGTGGTCGCGCCGATCAGCGTGACCCAGCCGGCCTCGACGCCGGGAAGCAGTGCGTCCTGCTGGGACTTGTTGAAGCGGTGGATCTCGTCGACGAACAGCACGGTGCGGCGGCCCCGCAGCTCGAGGCGGCTGCGGCCCTCGTCGATGATGCGGCGGACGTCCTTCACGCCGGCGGTCACGGCGGACAGCTCGGTCCACGACGCGTCGACGTGGGCGGCGATGACCGTCGCGAGGCTGGTCTTCCCGACGCCGGGCGGCCCCCACAGGATCAGCGAGTGCAGTTCGCCCTGGTCGAGCATGGCCCGCAGCGGCTTGCCCTTGCCGAGGGCGTCGAGTTGCCCGACGTACTCGTCGAGGTCGCGAGGGCGCATCCGGGCGGCGAGCGGCATGCCCGCGGGCATCGCGCCCGGCCGTGAGCGGTCCCCGGCCATGGAGGTGTCGGGCGACCCGGTGGTCGCCGACTCCTCGAACAGTTGCTCGCTCATCCGCGGCACCGTACCGCCGCCCCCGGACCTAGTGGTCGGAGAAGAGCGTGAGTTGCAGTCCTGCGGGGGCCTCGAGACGGGCGTTGCGGTCGCCCCAGGGCGTCAGGGTCGGCGCGGCGATCAGCGCGGCGCCGCCCGCCGTTGCGTCGATGGTCGCCGCCGCGCTGTCGGCGACCTTCATCGCGACCCGGATGTGGCCGGCGACGCGACGGCCGACCTCGACCTCGTCGATGTAGGCCGCGTGACGTGGGTCGGTGATCTCGAGCGTGGCGACACCGGCCTCGAGGATCGTGACGTGGCCGCCTTCGGCCTCGTACGCGGCCCGCTCGGGCATGCCGAGCACGTCGCGGTAGAACCGCAGGGCCGCGTCGTAGTCCTCGGCGGTCACGACCAACCGCAGTTCCTGCACGCCGGCCATCGCGTCTCCGGTCAGTCCGCCTTCGGCTTGGGCAGCTCGCGCAGGCCGAGTTCCTTGAGTGCGTTCGGGTCGTAGGGCGCCGGGGCGTCGGTCATCGGGTCCGCGCCGGTCTGGGTCTTGGGGAAGGCGATGACCTCGCGGATCGACTTCTCGCCACAGATCAGCATGACGGTGCGGTCGATGCCCGGCGCGATGCCCGCGTGCGGCGGGACGCCGTGGCTGAACCCGCGCAGCAGGAACCCGAACTTCTCCTCGGCCGCCTCGTCGGAGATCCCGAGGAAGCGGAACACGCGGCGCTGCAGTTCGGCGTCGTGGATACGCACCGACCCCGAGGCGAGCTCGGTGCCGTTGAGCACGATGTCGTAGGCGCGGGCCGTCGCCACCTCGGGACGCTGCTCGAAGTCGTCGAGGAACTCCGGGGCGGGCGAGGTGAACGGGTGGTGGTTGGGCACCCACCCGGCCGAGGTCGCCGCGGTCGGGTCGTCGGACTCCGCGGCCGCGTCGAACATCGGCGGCTCGACGACCCAGCAGAACTCCCAGCGGTCGGCGGGGACCATGCCGCGGTCCTCGGCCAACGCAACGCGCAGGGCACCCATCAGCTGGCGGGCGAAGCTCTTCGGCCCGGCGCCGAAGAAGACCGCGTCGCCCGGCTGAGCACCGGTTTCGCGCAGGACGCCCGCCAACTCGTCGGCGGACATGAACTTCGACAACGGGCTGCGCAGCGCCGGCTTGCCTTCTCCCCCGGAGCCCACCTCGCCGGGTTCCACCACGCCCCACGCGAGGCCCTTGGCGCCACGGCGCTTGGCCCACTCGGTCCACTCGTCGAACTCGC
>DATHUR010000027.1:0-5585 GCA_035462025.1 Egicoccus sp.
TCGCCGACGAGGTAGTCGATGCCGGCGGCGGTGGGCTCGATCCCCATGGCGAACCAGGCGCGCGTCTCGGCCTCGTCGGCGAACGACGCCGCCGCGTAGCACTGGATCCACGCCACGGGCGTTCCCGCAACACAGGCCAGCCAGTGCTCGACCGGGTCCGTCGCCGCCGAGCCGTAGTGGTGCACGACGGCCGCCCACGAGACGTCGTCACCCTCCCACCAGCGCACCACGCCGGGTTCGTTCAACCAGGCGTGCAGCAGGGGCAGGTCGTCGTCGGTGAGTCGACGAAAGGTCATCTGCATCCCGGCAGCGTCGCCCCTGCCGTCGGGCGGGTCAACCAGTGACGGGCGGCCCTGGTCCGGGCTCGCCGCGCCGCCGAGGATGGTGGGCGGACACGGACGAAAGCATGCGGATGCGTGGACTGGGAACCGGACTCGGGATCGTCTTCGGCGCCGGGGTCGGGATGCTCCTCGCTCTGACGGTCTTCGAGGCGGAGGTCTGGATGGGTCTGCTGTCGGGTGCCGCGCTCGGGCTGCTGGTCGGGGCCGTCTGGGACGCCCAGGGTCACGGCACCCCGCGTGACGGTGATGCGGACTGACGACGGACGCCGCACGGCCGGATACGGTTGTCGCGTCAACCTTCCCTCCGGCAGCAGTGGAGTCCACGTGGCCGAGCCGATCAAGATCGACGTGTGGTCCGACGTGGCATGTCCGTGGTGCTACATCGGCAAGCGCCGGCTCGAGAGCGGCATCACGGCGTTCACCGGCGCCGCCGACGGGGCCGCGCCCCCCGTCGAGGTCGAGTTCCACAGCTTCCAACTCTCGCCCGACACGCCGGCCGACGTCGTGGGTTCGGCCGCCGACTTCCTGGCCGAACACAAGGGGCTCCCACGCGAGCAGGCCGCCCAGATGCAGGCCCAGGTCGCCGCGATCGCCGCCGAAGACGGACTGCACTACGACTTCGGCTCGCAGCGGCCGGCCAACACCCGCATGGCGCACCAGGTCCTGCACCTGGCCAAGCACGACGGGCTGGACGTGCAGGCGGCCATGAAGGAGCGGCTGCTGGCCGCCCACTTCGTCGAGGGGCGCCACATCGGCCGCGAGGACGAACTGGTCGATCTCGCCGTCGAGGTCGGCCTCGACCGTGACGAGACGCTGGCTGCGCTGGCGGACCAGCGCTACGCCGCCGCGGTCGACGCCGACATCGCCCAGGCGCGACAACTCGGCATCAACGGCGTGCCGTTCTTCGTGCTCGACGGCCGCTACGGCATCTCCGGCGCCCAACCGAGCGAGTTGTTCATGCAGGCATTGCGTCAGGTCGTCGAGGACCGCGCCACCGCCCAGACCTGACGGCCACCTCGCGGCACGACGGCCGGGCACCGGACGCGATCTAGTCTGCGCAGTCGACGGTGAGGGAGCGGGTGTGGGGCGAACCACGGCGGCGGCCTGTGCCGCCCTGACCGCCGTGATGCTGCCGGTCTTCCTCGTCGGGGCACTGGGCGATCACCTTCGACGCGACCTCGGCCTCGGGGAGGCCGGCCTGGGCGCGGTCGTCACGGCCCTGTTCCTGGTCGCGGCCGTCGCCGCGCCGCTGGCGGGGCGGCTCGCCGAACGGACCGGGCCGGCGCTGCCGCTACGCGTCGGCGTGCTCGGTGCGGCTGCACTGGCGGCGACCGCCGCCCTGGCCGGCGGCCCGTGGCACCTCGGCGTCGCCCTCGCGGCCGTGGGCGTGACCATCGCGTTGGTCGACACCGGGGCGGCCCGCGCCTTCGCCGATCAGATCGCCGACGACCGCCTCGGCACGGCGTTCGGGATCAAGGAGGCCAGCGTGCCGACGGCGTCCCTGCTCGCCGGTCTGGCCGTCCCCTCCCTGGCCGCCGGGGTCGGCTGGCGCTCGGCCTACCTCGCGGCCGCGCTCATCGCGCTCGCCGTCGTCGGCGTGGTGCCGCGCAATCCGTCGCGGCGGGTCGCGGCGGGCGAGCTCGGGGCTGCGACCAGGACCGCGGCACACGCCGGCGCGGCATCGGGCGCCATCCTGCTGTTCGCGGGCGGCATCGGTCTGGGTGCGGGCGCCGCCACCGCGACCGCCACCTTCCTGGTCCCCGCGATGCTCAGCCGCGGACTGGACCCGACCGCCGCCGGGCTGACGCTGTCGGCGGCCAGCATCGCCAGCATCGTGGCGCGGCTGTCGTTCGGCCGGTGGGCGGACCGGCCGACGGCCGCGCCGATCGACGCGATCGCGGTCATGTGCCTGGTCGGTGCCGCGGCCGGCGCCGTGCTGGTCGCCCCCGTGCCTGCCGCGGTTGCGGTCCTGGCCGCGGTCGTCGTGCTCGGCGCGGGCTGGGGCTGGACCGGCCTGGCCTTCCTCGCGGCGGTCCGTGCGAATCCCGCCGCGCCGGGGGCTGCGGCGGGCACCGTCCTCAGCGGGCTCGGCGCCGGTGGCGCCATGGGCCCGCTGGCCTACGGCGCCCTCGCGGGTCGGGTCGGGTACCCGGCGGCCTGGGCCGCGGTTGCGCTTGCCTTCCTCGCCGCCGCGGCGACCAGCGCCCTGGCGCGTCACCGTCTCGCGACGCCGTAGACCGGCACTCAGCCGTCGAGGTCGGGGAGCACGGCCGGGCCCGTCTTGCGGTCGAGGCGCTCGATGTGGTGCACCGTCTCCTCGAGCAGCGCGACGACCCGGTCGAAGTCGGCCACGAGCGCCTCGAGGGACCCGGCCATGCCGTCGATCCCGCCCCGGGTCGCGACGAACTCGTCGCGCACCTCGGTCAGCGTGGAGGACAGCGTGCCGAGGTCGCCGCGCACCTCGCCGAGCGTGGTGTTGGTGTCGTCGAGGCCGCGCCGCATCGCCGGCAGCTGGTCGAGCGTGTCGAGGCGCTGCCCGAGCGCCTCGATCCGGAGCTCGAGGCGGGTCAGGGGATCGGCGACGTCGGCGATGCGGGCATCGAGGCTGGAGACGCCACCCTGGACGCCGCCCATGCCCGACTCGAGGTCGCCGATCTTGGGCGTGATGGTGTTGACGTCGCGCGCGATGCGTTCGACCTGAGGTTCGACGGCCTGCAGGAGCGGCAGGCTCTCCTCGATCATGCCCATCGTCTTGTCGATGCGCGCCAAGGTCGGGACGAGCAGGCCGACGCCGAGCACGATCGAGGTGACCACGACGCCGGCGGCGACGGCGAGCAGGCGGTCCACGGGTTGGCCCAGCATCGTGCGCCCGCGGACCAGTTCGGTCGGCGGTGGCTGCGGTACGTCGCTCACCGGTGAGCCTTCGTACGGGAGGGGGTCACGCAACCAACGATCGACGACGACACCCGTGACGAAACCGCACCCCGGATGTAGTAGTCCTGCTATGTTCCGTAGCAGGACTACTACATCCAGTGCGGGGAGTGTCGGAGTGGACACCACAGCCGATCCGGTGATCCGGGTCCGTGATCTGCGCATGCGGTATGGCGACGTGGACGTGCTGGACGGGGTGACCTTCGACGTCCGCCGCGGCGAGGTCGTCACGCTGCTCGGCCCCAACGGCGCCGGCAAGACGACCACGATCGAGATCCTCGAAGGCTTCCGGATGCGCTCGGCAGGAACCGTCGACGTGCTCGGGTCGGATCCGGCCGAGGGTGACGAGGACTGGCGCGCCAGGACGGGCGTCGTCCTGCAGTCGTGGCGCGACCACGCCCGCTGGACGCCGCGGGACCTGCTCGCCCACCTCGGCGCGTACTACGCGCCCTACAGCAGCCCGCAACGACCACGCCCCCGCGAGGTGGACGAGTTGATCGGCCTGGTCGGCCTGGCCGAGCATGCGGACCAGAAGATCCTCACCCTCTCTGGTGGGCAGCGGCGACGGCTCGATGTCGCCATCGGCATCATCGGCCGCCCGGAACTGTTGTTCCTCGACGAGCCGACCGCCGGGTTCGACCCCCACGCACGCCGCGAGTTCCACGACCTCGTGCACCGGCTTGCCGACTTCGAGGACACCACGATCCTGCTGACGACGCACGACCTCGACGAGGCCGAGAAACTGGCCGACCGCATCCTGATTCTCGCGGCCGGGCGGATCGTCGCCGACGGCAGCGCGGACCAACTCGCACGCGAGGTCTCGGGGCAGGCGCAGGTGCGCTGGAGCCGTGGGGGCGAGCACTTCGTCCATGCCACCGCCGATGCGACCGCGTTCGTCCGCACCTTGCTCGCCGAGCACGAGGACGTCCACGACCTCGAGGTCCGCCGTGCCAGCCTCGAGGACACCTACATCGCGATGGTCCAGCGGCACGAGTTCGGCGCGGAGGCCGCGGGTGACGACGGCTTCGCGGCGGCCAGAGCGCGGACCCTGTCGGGGGAGGGGCGAGGATGAACCGCAACCTGCATGCCATCAAGGTCGGCAGCCGGCGGGGCTGGCACGAGTTCGTGCTCAGCCTCAAGAGCCCGCAGGACCAGGGCTTCTACCTGTTCATGGCGCTCGGAATCCTCGCCTACCTGTGGTTCAACCGGGACAACGAACTCGAGGGCACGGGCCTGTTCATGCCCACCTACGCGATGCCGAGCATCCTGGGCGGCCTCATCGCGTTCGGTCTCGTGATCGGGCCGGCCTACGCGCTCGCCATGGAGCGCGAGGACGGCACGCTGCTGCGCGCCAAGGCGCTACCGCGTGGGCTGGTCGGCTACGTCACCGGCCAGGTCGTGCTCCACAGCGCCAGCCTGGTGCCGACCTTCGTGGTCATCCTGGTTCCCGGCCTGCTGCTCTTCGACGACCTGATGCACCGCGGCGCGGCCGGTTGGGTCACCGTGACCTGGGTCATCCTGCTCGGTCTGCTGGCGACGCTCCCGCTCGGCATCATCATCGGCTCGCTCGTCCCGGGCGTGCAGAAGGTCGGCACGTGGGGGATGCTGCCGATCATGGTCCTGGCCGGCATCTCGGGCATCTTCTTCCCGTTCCAGGCCCTGTGGGGCTGGCTGCAGGCGATCGCCCAGGTGTTCCCGCTGTACTGGCTCGGACTCGGCATGCGGTCGGCGTTCCTGCCCGACGCCGCCGCGGTGATGGAGGTCGGTGGTTCCTGGCGCACGCTCCAGACCGTGCTGGTGCTCGCGGTCTGGGCGGTGGTCGGGGCGCTGCTGACGCCACGCGTGCTGCGACGGATGGCGCAGCGCCAGTCCGGGTCGGCCGTCGCGGCGGCGCGGGAACAGGCGGGCCAATGGATTCGCTGACGGACGGTCGCGGGCGATGAGCGAAGGGGTCCACAACCGCATCGCCCTGCTCCGGGCCGAGCAGGGCGTCACGCGGCGCGAACTCGCCGACGCGCTCGGGGTCCACTACCAGACCGTCGGCTACCTCGAACGTGGGGAGGACGCCCCGAGCCTGCACCTGACGCTCAGGATCGCCCGGTTCTTCGACCTACCCGTCGAGGTGATCTTCTCGCTGGACCCCTTCCCGCGGATCTCCGACGTCGAACGCTCCGCCTGAGGCCTCGGCGCACGTCGGGACCTGGAGGTACTGGCGGCACTCGTCGTCGGTCAACGCTCGCGTCACCCGAGCCTGCGCCAGATCGACGAGTCGGTCCACGGGCAACAGGTGCAACGCGACCGTGCCATCGGGTG
>DATHUR010000028.1:0-23618 GCA_035462025.1 Egicoccus sp.
ACGTGTGACCGACGGACCCGGGTCGTCCTCGTCTACCACGTCCGGCTCCCATCCTCTCGACGACGATAACGAGCCGCCCGGGCGCACGGAACCATGGCGCACAGACCTTCAAGAGCCCCCACGGTGATGACTCAGATGCAGAGGGTGGCGCCCACGGGCGTTGCGCACGGCTTCCGCCGCGCGTGGTCGAGGGAGGCCGTCATGGTCGGATCAGACCGTCATCGGTGACGGTCTCACTCGACCGAGCACGGGAGGTTCGACCGGGCGACCGCGATCCCGTCGGGTGAGCGACCTACCAGTAACCGCCGTGTTGCCGCGATTGCGGCAGAGCGCGTGGGCCGCGCTTGCTGTCCGGCCCTACCGGCCCTGACCGGCGCGGATCCGGGGCTGCGGCTGGGCGGCGGCGTCAGACGGCGTCGCGCTCCATGGCGCGGCGGGCGCCGAGGCGGGCCGCCTGTTCGATCGGGTGCTGGCGGTAGCCGTAGCGAGCCGACAGCCACAGGTACACCGGGAACAGCAGGGGGCCGAGCCGTTCGGCCTGCCGGACATGCACAGCCTCGTGGGCGAGCAGCGCCTTCGCGCTGGTGCCCTGGCGCGACAGCACCACGTGTCCGATGGCGTTGGCCTCGGCGCCGACCAGCCGCAGGGCCAGCGCCGACGGGCCACGCACGCCGTCGGTCACGAAGCAGCCGTACTCCGGCCGCCACCGGGGCCGACCACCCGACACCAGCGCGACCAGCAGCCCGACCGCCGTCAACGGTGACGCCCACACCATCGCCGCCACCTGCCCGGCCGGGGTGCGCGGCCGCTCCGGGACCCAACCCGCCAGCGCCCGCCCGACCGGTCCCTGCTCGCGGGGAGGTGTCGGTGGGGACACGACCGGGACCCGCCGCACCATCTCGCGCCGCTGCCGCGCCGCACCGACCAGTCCGGCCGCGAGCGTGGCGAGCAGCGCCGCCCAGCCGAGCCGGCGGATCACGGGGCCACCTCGAGCTCGATCGACGCCATGCCGAGCCCGAGGTCGACCTCGGTGGCCTCGGCCGCGACGACGCCGCGCACGATGTCGGTGGCCAGCACCTCGCGGGCGAGCAGGTCGTACAGGCCCGCGTCGTGCAGCGCGACGTCGAGGTCGGTGGGTTCGACCGCCACCGTGAGCACGATGCGGTCGTCCAGCGCCAGCCCGGCGCTCTTGCGCAGGTCGTTTACCGCGCGGACGAGTTCGCGCGCGGCGCCCTCGACCTCGAGTTCGCGGGTCAGCGAGGTGTCGAGCGCGAACGACGTACTGCCCTGCGAGGCCACCGCCCAGCCGGTCCGGGGGCTCTCGACCACCTCGACCATGTCGGGGCTGATCGTCACCTCGCCGCCATCGACGGCGAGGGTCGCGTGCCCGTCTGCTGCCAGTGCGGCGGCGACCTGTGCCGCCAGTTCGGCGTCGGCGTCACGCAGGGCGTTGCCGACGGCGGGGGAGCGCTTGCCGAACGCCGGCCCGAGCGCGCGGAAGTTCGGCCGGAGCGAGCGTTCCACCAGCTCACCCGTGCCGTCGGCGAGCTCGACCGTCTTGACGTTGAGTTCGGCGGCGACGTCGTCGAGCAGGGTCGCGAGGCCGGGCCGTTCCGCCTCGGGGACGGTGACCAGCGCCCGGCCAAGCGGCTGGCGCACCTTCACGGCCGCGTTCGTGCGGGCCTGCCGGCCGAGCTCGACCACCCGGCGGGTCGTCGCCATCGCGTCCCGCAGGTCGTCGTCCAGCCAGTCCGGGGCGGCCGCCGGGAAGTCGGTCAGATGCACCGACGTCGGCGCCCCCGGGTCCTGGGACACGACCAGGTCCTGCCAGAGCCGTTCGGCGAAGAACGGCGTGAACGGGGCGAGCAACTGGGCCAGCGTGGTCAGGCACGTGTGGAGCGTGTGGTAGGCGGCCGCCTTGTCGGTGGGGTCCTCGGCGGCCGACTTCCAGAACCGGCGCCGGTTGCGCCGCACGTACCAGTTCGACAGGTCGTCGACGAACGCCTCGAGCCGGCGGGTCGCGGTCGACACGTCGAAGCGGTCCATCGCCGTGTCGACGGTCGTGACGAGGTCGGCCAGCTCGGCCAGTACCCACCGGTCGGTCGCCGGCCGGTCGGCGACCGGCGGGGCCGGCGCGTCGAGTTCGAACCCGTCGATGGTGGCGTAGGTCACGAAGAAGACGTGGGTGTTCCAGATCGTGAGCAGGAACCGGCGCACGACGTCCTCGACGGCCTGGTGGCCGACCCGCCGCGACACCCACGGGTTGCCCTCGGCCAGCATCAGCCAGCGGACCGCGTCGGCGCCGTGGCGGCCGATCAACTCCCACGGGTCGAGGATGTTGCCGAGCGACTTCGACATCTTGCGACCGTCCTCGTCCACGATGTGGCCGAGGCAGACGCAGGTGCGGTACGAGCTCTGATCGAACAGCAGGGTCGACTCGGCCAGCAGTGTGTAGAACCAGCCGCGGGTCTGGTCGATCGCCTCACAGATGTAGTCGGCGGGGAAGTGGCGTTCGAACTCCTCGACGCCCTGGTGCGGGTAGCCCCACTGCGCGTACGGCATCCCGCCCGAGTCGAACCAGGCGTCGGCGACGTCGGGGACGCGCCGCGCCGGCGTGCCGCACTCGCCGCAGTCGAGCACGACCTCGTCGACGTAGGGGCGGTGCGGGTCGAGGTCGTCGTGGTCGTCACCGGTCAGCTCGGACAACTCGCGCCGCGAGCCGACCACGGTGACGTGGCCGTCGTCGCAGCGCCAGAACGGCAGCGGCGTGCCCCAGTAGCGGTCGCGCGAGAGGGCCCAGTCGACGTTGTTCTCGAGCCAGTTGCCGAACCGGCCGTCGCGGATGTGCTCGGGGTGCCAGTCGATGGTGGCGTTGTTCGCGAGCAACTCGTCGCGCTGCGCGGTCGTGCGGATGTACCACGACGGCTTCGCGTAGTAGATCAGCGGCCGCTTGCAACGCCAGCAGTGCGGGTAGGTGTGCGTGTAGGCGGCCACGCGAACCAGCCGACCGGCCTCCTCGAGCGCCGTGACGATCGCCGGGTCGGCGTCCTTGACGAACTGGCCCGCCCACGGTCCGACGGTGAACTTCGCCTCGCGGTCGACCGGGTTGAGCACCGGCAGACCGTGCGCGCGGCCGACGGCCATGTCGTCGGCACCGAAGGCGGGTGCGAGGTGGACGATCCCCGTCCCGTCGGTCGTCGTGACGAAGTCCGCCACGACCACCACGCGCCAGTCGGTCCCTTCTTCGGGCTCGATGATCGTGAACGGTGCCTCGTAGTGGGTGCCGACCAACTCGTCGACGGCGACATCGCGCACGACCTCGTAGCCGCCCTCGCCGAGCACGGCGTCCGCGAGGTCGGCGGCCAGCACCAGGCGGTCCTCACCGACCCGCACCAACTGGTAGCGGACGTCGGGGCCGACGGCGCAGGCGGTGTTCGACGGCAGCGTCCACGGCGTCGTGGTCCACACGACCAGCGCCGCCCCCTCGTCGGCGAGCGGGCCGTCGAGCAGCGGGAAGCGCACGTAGACGCTGGGGTCCTCGACGGTCTCGTAGCCCTGGGCGACCTCGGCGTCCGACAGCGCGGTGCCGCAACGGCCGCAGTAGGGGGCGACGCGGAAGTCCTCGAAGATCAGGTCGCGATCCCACAGTTGCTTGAGGCCCCACCACAACGAGTCGACGTAGGTCGCGTCCATGGTGCGGTACGGGTCGTCGGTGTCGATCCAGAACCCGATGCGTTCGGTCAACTCCTCCCATGCGTCGACGTAGCGCAGCACCGACTCGCGGCAGCGGGCGTTGAACTCCTCGATGCCGTACGCCTCGATGTCGGCCTTGGAGTTGAGCCCGAGTTCCTTCTCGACCTCGAGCTCGACCGGCAGGCCGTGGCAGTCCCAGCCACCCTTGCGGCGCACGAGGTGACCCTTCATCGTGCGATAGCGCGGGAAGATGTCCTTGAACGTGCGCGCCTCGACGTGGTGGGTGCCGGGTCGGCCGTTGGCGGTCGGCGGCCCCTCGTAGAAGGTCCACACGGGCGCGTCGGCGCGCTGCTGCAGGCTCTGCGCGAACACGTCGCGCTCGCGCCACAACTCGAGGATCCGCTCCTCGGCCAGTGGCAGGTCCGGCTGGGCGGCGACGGTGGGCCAGGTGCTCATGGGGTCCTCGGGGGCGTGGGTGACGCTGCCCGAGGGACGACGTCGTGACGCCGCGGTACCACCCTCGTTGACCGGCCCGCGGTGCGGGCGAGCCCTCTTCGTTCGCTTCCGCCGGGTTCGCACCCGGCCGGCCCGCGTGTCGTGCGGGAACCGTCCGGCCCTACGCACCCGGGTGGTGTGCCCGGGTTTCGTGCCGGCCGCTCGGCGGTGATGACGTCGGGCAGGCACCGCCGGCTTCCACCATCCCGGCTCGCTCGTGGTGCATGGGACCCCGCCGCCGTGTCCGCGTCACAGCGTGGTTTCGTACCCGGCCAGCATACGGCGCCAGCATTCATGGTGGGGAAACGTCGTGGTAACGGCGCCCCCGTAGCGTCGACGAGGTCGCGGGGCGGTCGCCGGGACCGCCGGGCACGGGGAGCGAGCCGATGGACGACCTGTTGCACGAAGCACTCGAGCGGGCGTTCCTCCACGACGACCCGCTCGCCTACGAGGCCGGGGTGCATGCGGCCTTCCGTGTGCTGCTCTCCGCCGGGCTGCGCGTGCCGACCGAGGGCGACACGGCGGGTGCGGGCGTCGGCCACCACGCGGCCTGAACGGCCCGGAACAGCCGGTTGCGACCGCGTGGCCGGGGGTTCCGGAGCCGGCGGGGACGTCTGGTACGGTCCGCCGCCATGGCACGCAAGAAGACCCTCACGAAGAAGCAGCTCGACGGCCTCCGTCAGGAGCTGTTGGACGAGCGCGCGACGCTGGTCGACCAGGTCGCCGACCTCGACGCCGAAGCCGACGTCAACAACTGGCGTGAAGGCGGGTTCGACGACGACCCCGCCGATGCCGGTTCGGCCAGCTTCGAGCGCGAGACGGCCCAGTCGCTGTCCAACCACGCCCGCAGGCTGCTGTCGCAGATCGACGATGCGCTGCGTCGCATGGACGCCGGTACCTACGGCACCTGCGAACGGTGCGGCAAGCCGATCGAGACCGAACGGCTCGAAGCGCTGCCCCACGCCACGCTGTGCATGGACTGCAAGCGCCGCGACGAGACCGGTCGGTGACCGAACCGTTGCCCGCCGCGGACGACGCGCCGCGGTCGGCGTCGCGGCTACCGATCGTGCTCGGGGTCCTGGTCGCCGCCGCAGTGATCGTGCTCGACCAGGCGACCAAGCAGATCGCCGAGTACCACCTCGACCTCGGCGAGTACGTGCCCCTGTTCGGCGATGCCGTCGGCTGGCAGTTGGTCTACAACCCGGGGGCGGCGTTCGGCGTGCCCGTCCCGGTCTGGGTCCTGCTGATCGTCACGATCCTCATCGTCGTGATCGTGGCCCGCGCGTTGCCGCGGACGACGTCGCTGCTGCAGGCCTGCTCGTACGGGCTGCTGCTGGCCGGCGGGCTCGGCAACGCCATCGACCGGTTGCTGCGCCCGAACCGGATCGGCGAGGTGACCGGCTTCTTCCAGGGTGACGTCGTCGACTTCGTGGCCTGGGGCACCTTTCCCCGGTTCAACGTGGCCGACTCGGCCATCACGGTCGGGTTCGTGCTGCTGACCGTGTCGTTGTGGCTGGAGGAACGCGCCATGCGGGCCTCGTCCGAGGCAACGTCCGAGGCGTCATGATGCAGCACGTCGTCGCCGACGAACACGACGGTCAACGCCTCGACGTCGTCGTCGCGGCCATCACGGCCACCTCCCGTTCGCAGGCCGTCGCGCGGATCGAGGCCGGCGACGTGCAGCTCGACGGCCGCGCCGTCGGCAAGCAGCAACGCGTCCACGCCGGTCAGAGGATCGACATCGACGAGCCGGCCGCGCCCGTGGCGAGCGCCCCGCCACCGGTACTGCCGCCCGTCCGGTTCGAGGACGAGTACTTGCTCGTGGTGTCCAAGCCGGCCGGCATGGTCGTGCACCCGGGGCACGGCCAGCCCGACGGCACGCTGGTCGACGCGTTGCTGGCCGCCGGGGTCCCACTGGCGCCGGCCGGCGGCGACGAACGCCCGGGCATCGTCCACCGCCTCGATCGGGGCACCTCGGGACTGCTGGCCGTGGCCAAGACCGATGCCGCCCACGCCGGCCTCGTCGCGGCACTGCAGCGCCGCGAGGTGTCCCGCCGCTACGTCGCGCTGGCCCAGGGCCGACCGCGGGCGCGGCGCGGCCGCATCGAGGCACCGTTGGGTCGCGATCCGTCGGACCGCACGCGCTTCGCGGTGCGCGAGGACGGCAAGGCCGCCGTCACCCGCTACCTGGTGCTCGACGACGCCGACCTCGGCGGCGGCCAGTACGTGTCGTTGCTCGCCTGCGCGCTCGAGACCGGCCGGACCCACCAGATCCGGGTCCATCTGTCGGCGCTGGGGCACCCCATCGTCGGCGACACGACCTATCGTGCCTCGGCGGGCACGGCCGAACGCCTCGGCGCGACCCGGATCGCACTCCACGCCGGTCGGCTGGCCTTCCGCCATCCCGTCACCGGGGACGAGGTGGAGGTCGTCGAGCCGCTGCCCGACGACCTGCGCGCCCTGCTGGACCGCGTCGGGCTCGACCTGCCGGAGGACTGGTGGCGACGCCTCGACGCCGGCGGAGGCGGCGGGAGCGCCGAGGAGGACACGCCATGATCATCCGCAAGTCCCGCAAGGACATCGCCGCGTTGCGCGAGGCCGGACGCGTCGTGGCGCTCGCGCACGAGGCGATGCGCGCCGCCGCCGACATCGGCGTCACGCTGCGCGACCTCGACGAGGTCGCGCGCGACGTCCTGCGTGAACACGGCGCCACCTCGGCATTTCTCGACTACCACCCGCACTTCGCGCCCACGCCGTTCCCCGGCGTGATCTGCGCGTCGAAGAACGACGTGGTCGTCCACGGCATCCCCTCCGATGACCCCCTGCAGGCCGGGGACCTGCTCAGCATCGACTTCGGCGCGATCCTCGACGGCTGGGTCGGCGATGCCGCCGTCACGTTCTCGATCGGGGCGGCCAGCGAGGCCGACGACCGCCTGCGCCAGGCCGCCGAGGATGCCCTGGCCGCGGGAATCGCCGCGGCGGTACCCGGTGCCCGGCTCGGCGACGTCGGGGCGGCGATCGGGGCGATCGGCCGCGGCCACGGTTACGGCATCCCCGAGGGATGGGGCGGGCACGGCGTCGGACGTTCGATGCACGAGGATCCCTCGGTGCCCAACGAGGGTGAGCCCGGCCGGGGCCTGCGCATCCGTCCCGGCCTGGTCATCGCCATCGAGCCGATGTTCATGGCCGGCGGCAAGGACGAGGTCCGTCTCGACGACGACGGCTGGACCATCCGCACCATCGACGGCTCACGCGCCTCGCACGCCGAACACACCATCGCGATCACCGAGGACGGACCCGCCATCCTGACCGCGCCCTGACCGCGGCCCTGGCGCGCTCACACCCGTGCGGGTTCGATCGCCACGAGCTGTCGAAGGACCTCGATCTGCCGCCGCGCGGACGTGCCCGCGGCAGCGTCGGCGGCGCCGAGGCCCAGGGTCGCCGCCCGCACGCCGTCGAGCTCGCCCCTGGCCAGCATGACCTGTTCGGCGATGGCCGCGAACAGCACACCCAACGCGTTGTCGGTGCCGGTGAGCCTGGCAGTCTCGACGCGTCCGCTCGACTCGAGTGACTTCAGACGCCGCAGGAGCCCGTCGAGCTGCTGCAGTTCGCCCAGGATCGTGTGCGTGCGACGGGTGACGGCGGCCTGGGCGGACAGCAGCCCGTCGACACCGTCGCCGAGGCAGGCGACGAGGACCGCCAGGTCCTCGCCGAGCACCTGGTCGTCGTGTTCGGACGTGGCGAGTTCGTCCACGAAGTCGCGGGCCATGTCGATCTGCAGACGGCCGGCGGCCGCGCGGAACGACAGCACGGCGAGCTCGCCGAGCGCCGCCGAGAACTCCGCATCCAGGCGCGCGATGACGGCGCCGATGCCGTCGGAGCAGTCACGCATCAACTCGGCGATCGCCGCCAGGGCGGCGCCCGCCGCGTTGAGCCGCCCGGCCGCGAGCAGCGCGTTGATGGCGAAGGTGCGCATGCGTTGCGACAGGCCGAGGATGAACTGGGCGCGGCTGCCGATGATCTCGTGCAGGTCGGCCGATGCACGTGCCTCGTCGAGCAGTCCCGACAGCAGGTGGTCGAGATCCGCGCAGGCCGCCCCGACCGCGGCCAGTGGTGTCCCGCCGACCATGGTGGTGGCACGCAGGGTCGCGGGCTGGGCCGCGAGCTCGGCGACCAGTACGGCCTGCTGGAACGCGGTGTAGCCGTCGAAGCCGGCCTCGGCGAGTCGTCGGAGCAGGCACGCCGTCGCGGCGGAGATGCCCTGCTCACGTCCCTCCCGGGTGCCGTTCTCGGCAGCTGCCTCGAGGGCGAGCATCTCGGCGTAGATCCCGCGGGTGACGGCGAACAGCGCGGTCGTCGGCTTGATCCGGATCGACAGGTAGCCGTCGGGTGCCGGTACCACGAACGCGGTCACCCAGTAGTAGGCCCCGTCCGCCGCGAGGTTCTTGACGTAGGCGACGAACGGTTCGCCGGCCTGGAGCCGCTGCCACATCAGCCGGTACGCGGCGCGCGGCATGTCGGGATGGCGGATCAGGTTGTGCGGCGCACCGACCATGACCGAGTAGGGATGGCCGCTCGTGCGCTGGAACACCGCGTTGCCGGAGCGGATGCGGCCACGCTCGTCGGTGGTCGAGAAGAAGCGTTCGTCCGGTCCGAACCAGGCCTCCCGATCTGTCGGTGTCGGCCGCGCGTGGATACCCCGTTCGGGGGCGTCGTTGCCTGAAGGCATGGGATCGGTCACTGGTTCGGGGGCGGCTGATCCGCCGGTCCGAACGATACGTAGTGACGACCCCGATGGCTTCAGGATCGGTTCAGGCTTCACGACATCTTCGCGGCGCGCAGGTGTGACACCCTCGGGCGCTCCCTGCGCGCCGGTCGCGGCGACGGTCACGCCTCGCGGGTGGGTCGGCGCCCGGCTGGTAGCGTCGCCGAGGAACGACAGGCGTGTGGTTCTGGCGCCGGCTCCGCCCGACGAGGCCCCATCTCGTCGCGGTCAGGGCCGGCCACTTCCCCGAGAACCCCCGCCGGGATCGGCGCTGCGACGGCACGGGTCACCACCCGCCGACGCCGCGTCTACGTGGACGTGCTCGACGAGACCGGGGAGCGTGCAGAGGTGACCAGCGGCAGCGGCGACAGCTTCGTCCACCTGCACGTGCACACCGACTACTCGATGCTCGACGGTGCGTCGCGCCTGGACCAGTTGTTCGCCAAGGTCGCCGGGGACGGCCAGCCGGGGGTCGCGATCACCGACCACGGCGTGTTGTTCGGCCTGGCCGACTTCTACAAGAAGGGCACCGCGGCCGGGGTCAACCCGATCCTGGGCTCCGAGCTGTACCAGGCGATCGGTTCGCGGCGCGAGCAGCGGTTGGGTGGCTCCGACGGCCGCCAGCGCTACTTCCACCTCACCACGCTGGCGAGCAACGACACCGGGTACAAGAACCTGGTCAAGATGTCGACCAAGGCCTACACCGAGGGCTACTGGTACAAGCCGCGGGTCGACAAGGAACTGCTGGCCGCGCACAGCGACGGGATCATCGCGCTGTCGGGCTGCCTCGGCTCCGAGGTCAATCAGGCCCTGCTCGCCGACGACGAGGCCGGCGCCCGCCAGGTCCTGAGCGACTTCAAGGACATCTACACCGCCGAGCGGTTCTTCGTCGAACTGCAGGACCACGGCATCGAGGAACAGCGGCGCACCCTGCCGGTGCTCGAGAAGCTGGCCGGCGAGTTGGGCCTGCGCACGGTCATCACCAACGACTCGCACTACACCAACGCCGAGGACGCCGAGGCGCACGACGTCCTGCTGTGCATCCAGACCGGCTCGAAGATCTCCGACGTCGACCGGTTCCGCTTCTCGGGCGACCAGTTCTACGTCAAGACCGCGCGCGAGATGCGCGAGCAGTACCACCAGTACAAGGACGCACTCGACGCGACGCTCGACATCAACGAGATGTGCGACGCGAAGATCGAGTTCGACCTCGACCTGCTGCCGAAGTTCCCCTGCCCACCGGGGATGGACGAGGCCGCGTTCCTGCGCCACAAGGTGCTCGAGGGCGCCAAGGCCCGCTACGGCGACCCGCTGCCCGAGCCCGTCGCCCAGCGCATCGACTACGAACTCGGCGTGATCGAGAACATGGGCTTCCCCGCCTACTTCCTCATCGTCGCCGACCTGTGCGAGTACGCCCGCAGCGCCGGCATCCGGGTCGGGCCCGGACGTGGGTCCGCCGGCGGGTCGGTCGTGGCCTACTGCACCGACATCACGCGGGTCGACCCGATCAAGTACGGGCTGATCTGCGAGCGCTACCTCAACCCGGCCCGCATCCAGATGCCCGACATCGACATCGACTTCGACGACCGCCGACGCGGCGAGATGATCCGCTACGCCGCGTCGCGCTACGGCGACGACCACGTGGCCCAGGTCGTCACCTTCGGCACGATCAAGGCCAAGTCGGCGATCCGTGACGCCGCCCGCGTGCTCGACGAGCCGTTCAGCGTCGGCGACACACTGTGCAAGATGATGCCGCCGCCGGTGCAGGGCAAGGAGGCCCCGCTCACCGAGGCCTACGACAAGTCATCGGAGTTGCGCGACGCCCGCAACGACCCGACCTACAAGAAGGTGCTCGAGACCGCCGAGAAGCTCGAGGGCCTGAAGCGCCAGCACGGCATCCACGCGGCCGCAGTCATCATCGGCGCGTCACCGCTCGACGAGGTCGTGCCGCTGCTCAAGACCGACAACGGCGAAATCGTCACGCAGTACGAGATGGGCGCGGCCGAGGCCATCGGCCTGCTCAAGATGGATTTCCTGGGCCTGCGCAACCTCACGGTCATCTCCGACGCCGAACGTCACATCGCCGCCAACCGCGGGATCGAGGTCGATCTCGACGACCAGGCGCTGCTCGGCGACATGGACGACCCGACGACCTACGAGATGCTCTCGACGGGGTTCACGCTCGGGGTGTTTCAACTCGACTCGACCGGCATGCAGGCGCTGGTCCGCAAGCTCAAGCCGACCCGGTTCGACGACATCTCGGCCCTGCTCGCGCTGTACCGCCCGGGCCCACTGTCGATGGACATGCACGTCGCCTACGCCAACCGCAAGAACGGCCAGGAGGCCGTCACCTTCGACCACCCCGACCTCGAGGCGGTGCTCGGCGACACCTACGCCATCATCGTCTATCAAGAGCAGGTCATGAAGATCGCCACCGACCTGGCGGGCTTCACGATGTCGGACGCCGACGGCCTGCGCAAGGCGGTCGGCAAGAAGAAGCGCGACCTGATGGAGTCCTTCAAGGACCAGTTCATCAGCGGCGGGATCGACAACGGCTACGACCGCAACCTGATGTCGTCGCTGTGGGGACTGATCGAGAAGTTCGCCGAGTACGGGTTCAACAAGTCCCACACGGTCGCCTACGGCGTGATCAGCTACCAGACCGCATGGCTCAAGGCGCACTACCCGGTCGAGTACATGGCGGCGCTGCTGACCAGCGTCAAGAACCACAAGGACAACAAGCCGCTGTACCTCAACGAGTGCCGGCGCATGGGCATCGACGTGCTCCCGCCCGACATCAACACCTCGGGCAGCGACTTCACCCCGCGGGGCGGCGAGATCCTGTTCGGTCTGTCGGCCGTCCGCGGCGTCGGCGAGGGGATCGTCGATCAGATCGTGCGGGCCCGCACGGAAAAGGGCGCGTTCGCCGACTTCCAGGACTTCTGCGCCAAGGTCGACGGCAGCGTCCTGAACAAGCGCACGCTGGAGAACCTGATCCTGGCCGGCGCCTTCGCCTCGCTCGGGCACACCCGCAAGGGCCTGCTGGCCGTCTACGAGATGATGGTCGACACCGCGCAGAAGGCCAAGAAGGACGAGGCCGCCGGGTTCATGTCGCTGTTCGGGGACGACGGTGGCGGCGGTGACGCGGTCGACCTCGACGACGCGCCCGAGATCCCCGAGGACGAGTTCGACAAGTCGCAACTGCTCAAGTTCGAACGCGAGATGCTCGGCCTGTACGTGTCCGATCACCCCCTGTTCGGCACCGAGCGGGTGCTCGAACGCCACATCGACGCCAGTTGCGCCGAACTGCGCGAGAAGAACGACTCGGACAACGTCACCGTGGCCGGCGTCCTGACGGGGCTGACCAAGAAGTTCACCAAGAAGGGCGACACCTATCTCGTGGCCACCCTCGAGGACCTCACCGGCAACGTCGAGGTCGTGTTCTGGCCCAACACCTACCGCGCCGCCCACGAGGTGCTGCGCGAAGACGAGGTGCTGGTGGTGACCGGCCGGCTGGAGATCCGCGACGAGGCGGTCAAGTTGCAGGCCAACCGCGTCTCCAAGCCCGACCTGTCCGAGGCCCTCGGGTCGCCGGTCGTGGTGCGATTCGCCGCGGAACAGTGCACCGCCGACGCGGTCCACCGGCTCAAGGACATCCTCGTCCATCACCAGGGGCCCGTCGCGGTCCACCTCCAGGTCGACGAGGCCGACGGGGCCAGCCGGACCTACCGGCTCGGAGACGACCTGCGCGTCGAGCGGCACTCGGGACTGTTCGGCGAGATCAAGGCCGCCTTCGGCCCCGACGCCATCGACGACGACACCGGCGACAAGACTTTCGGCGGCGACGACACCGAACCGAGATGGCGGCGGGGCAAGGACCGCGAGCCCGCGCTGACCTGAGCGAGCGGCGAGGAACGCACGGGCGCGGCACGCTCGCCCGGCCTCGTTACCCTCGCCGCCGGCGGCAGCCACAGGGGCACGCGACACCGCGAGACACGGGGACACCCATGACGACCACGACGTGGCTGGACAGGACACCGTGGCCCAGTCGTCGTGCCTGGTGGATCGCCGCGTCGGTTCTGCTCGTCGTGCTGCTGGCCGTAGGCGGGGCGATGGGGGCGGCCACCATGGCGTGGGGCCAGCAACTGCGTGACCAGGGCCGCCTGTTGCCCGGTACCACCATCGCGACCGTGCCCGTCGGCGGCCAGACCATCGGCGAGGCGACCGAGGCGGTGCGCGACCACCTCGACGCCCGCCTCGACCGGGAACTCGTCCTGACCGACGGGTCGCGTACCTGGACCACCTCGGCACGCGAACTCGGCGGGAGCGCCGACGTCGAGGCGGCCGTGGCCGCCGCGCGCGAGCGCACCGAGACGGCCGGCTTCGGCGACCTCGCCCGCCTGCGGTGGGCAGGGAACGACGCCAGCTTCTCGGCCGCGGTCGGCATCGACGTGCCCGAGTCCGGTATCGAGGACTTCGTCAGGACGATCGCGAACGACATCGACGTCGCACCGGCCGACGCCGCCGCCCGCTGGACGGGCACGACGGCCGAGGTGACCCCCGCCACCACGGGACGCACCCTCGACCGCGAGGCCGCCGCTGACGTGCTCCGCGGCCTGCTCGCCGGCGAGGAGCACACCGCCGACCTGCCCGTGACCGAGGTCGAACCGACCCTGACCGACGCGCTGCTCGGCGACGTCGTCGTCGCCGTCGAGGACGCGGTCGCCACCGCACTCGGCCACGCCGTCGGCGTCGAGGTCGCCGGCACCACGCGCACGGTCGCGGCAGGTGATCTCGCCCCCGCGGTCAACGCCGCCGCCGTGCTCGACACCGCGGTGGCCCGCGCCGCGCGGACCGGCGACGTCGCCGTCGGCGAACTCGAGGTGACGTTCGACGACGAGTCGATCGCGGCCGTCGTCGACGAGTTGGCCGGCCCCCACGAGGTGGCGGTACGCAACGCCGAGATCAGCTTCGTCGACGGCGAGTTCCGGATCGTCCCCGAACGCACCGGCGTGAGCGTCGACCGGCAGGCCGCCGTCGACGACCTCCGCGCCGCACTCGCCGGTGACGGCGACCACGTCGAACTCGAACTCGTCACGACCCGACCGGCAATCACGGCGGACAGCTTCGACCAGGTGCTGCTGCTCGACCAGTCGGCCCGGCGGGTGCACCTCTACGAGGGTGCCGAACGGCTGCGCTCCTGGTCCGTCGCCGTCGGCACGAACAACAGCCCGACCCCGACGGGCACCTTCGTGGTCGGCGCCAAGCGGTTCGAACCGACCTGGGTCAACCCGGCCCCGGACCGGTGGGGCAAGGACATGCCCGCGAGCATCGGCCCGGGTCCGGACAACCCGCTCGGTCCACGGGCCATCAACTGGAACACCCTCGACGGCCGCGACACGCTGATCCGCTTCCACGGCACGCCCAACGAGGCTTCGGTCGGCAGCGCCTCGTCCAACGGCTGCGTGCGCATGTACGGCAACGACGTGATCGAGCTGTACGGCCTCATCGAGACCGGGACGGCGATCGTCTCGGTGCCCTGATCGATCTGCGGTCGCTTCCTCGACGGCGGATCCCGTGCCGTGTCGGTGGCGCGAATAGTCGTCGGGGGGTGCCGTGCGGGGCTTCTCGGTAGGCTCGGGGGGTTCCCCGCCCAAGGTCCTCGCGCATGGCCCGCCTGACCGTTGTCGACCTGCGCGGCGACCGGTCCGACCCCCGCGACCGGCTGCCGCGGCCCCGCACCGACCTCGCCGCCGCCCGCCAGGGCGTCGAGGCGACGCTGCACGCCGTCCGCGACCGAGGTGACGCCGCCCTGCGCGAGCTGACCGCACGGTTCGACGGGCAGGACCTCGACGACCTCGTCGTCCCGGCCGAGGTGCTCCACGAGTCGCTCGACCGGCTCGACCCGGCCCTGCGCGCGGCGCTGGAACGCTCGATCGCCCAGGTGCGCTGGTTCCACGAGAAGAGCCGCCCCACCGACTGGGAGGACCACCTCGGCGGCGTCCGCATGGGGGTGTGGCACCGGCCCGTGAGCCGCGCCGGCGTCTACGTCCCCGGCGGCAAGGCCGCCTACCCCTCGACCGTGATCATGACCGTGGTGCCGGCCCAGGTCGCCGGCGTCGACGAGATCGTGCTGTGCACCCCGCCCACCGGCACCGGGTTCAACCCCGCCGGCTCGGGCGACCGCGACGGCTGGCCCAACCGCACGGTGCTGGCCGCCGCCGCGCTGCTCGGTGTCGACCGGGTCGTGCGGGTCGGCGGCGCCCAGGCCGTCGCCGCCATGGCCTACGGCACCGAGGCGGTCCCGCACTGCGACATGGTCGTCGGCCCCGGCAACCTCTACGTCGCGCTGGCCAAGCAGCAGTTGGCGGCCGAAGGCCTGATCGGCATCGAGGGCTACGCCGGCCCGACCGAGGTGGCGATCGTCGCCGACGCCACCGCCGACGCCCACAACGTCGCCGCGGACCTGATCGGGCAGGCCGAGCACGACGAGTTGGTCGTGTCGCTGCTGATCACGACCGAGCCCGACCTGGTCGCACCGGTCGAAGCGGCGCTCGAGGACGAGGTGCCCCGCGCCCGTCACGCCGAGCGGATCGAGACCGCGCTGCGCAACCAGGGCACGGTCGTGCTCGTCGACGACCTCGACCAGGCGATCGAGGTCGCCGAGGTGTTCGCGGCCGAGCACCTCGAGGTCCACACCGCCGACGCCGCCAAGGTCGCCGAACGGATCCGCTACGCCGGCACGACCTTCATCGGTCCGTGGACGCCGGTGTCGGTCGGGGACTACGGCGCGGGGCCGAACCACACGTTGCCGACCTCGGGCACCGCCCGGTTCTCGGGCGGACTGTCCACGGCGTCCTACCTCGTGCCGGTCAACTACGTCGAGTACACCGAGGCGCAGTTGCGCGACTTCGCCGCCGACGTCGATGCCCTGGCCTACAGCGAGGACCTGCCCGCCCACGCCCGGGCCGTCGACGTGCGCTTCGAACCCCGCGACCGCGACGGGGATCCGGCGTGAGCGCCGGTGTGCCGCCGCGCACCGCGGCCGAGCGGCTGCCCGTGCGCACCGACCTCGCCGACGTCGAGCCGTACGGTGCTCCCCAACTCGACGTGCCGGTCCGGCTCAACACCAACGAGACCGCGGACCTGCCCCCGGCCGGCTACCTCGACGAGGTGGCACGCCGGATCACCTCGCTTCAACTCAACCGCTATCCCGACCGGCCCCACCACCGGTTGCGCGAGGCGCTTGCCCGCCGTCTCGGGCTGACGGCCGCGCAGGTGTGGGCCGCCAACGGCTCGAACGAGATCCTGCAGCAACTCCTGCAGGCCTACGGCGGTCCCGACCGTCGCGCCGTCTATGTCCGGCCGGGCTACTCGATGTATCCCGAGTTGTGCCGGACCAGCCTCACCCCGGCGGTCGAGGTCGACCTCGACGACGACTTCCGGCTCACGCCGGACGTGGCCCGCGCCATCGCGGCGCAGGACCCCGACCTGGTGCTGGTCCCGAGTCCCAACAACCCGGTCGGCACGCCGGTCGGCCACGACGCGATCCGGACCGTGCACGACGCGACCCGGGCACTGGTGGTCGTCGACGAGGCCTACGTCGAGTTCGGCGCGCCCGACGCGTCCGTACTCGACCTGGTCGGCACCCTGCCGCGCCTGGTGGTCGTGCGGACCTTCTCGAAGGCGTTCCGGCTCGCCGGTCTGCGGCTGGGTTATCTCGCCGCGGCCGAGTGGGTGGTCGACGACGTGCAGAAGGTCCGCCTGCCCTACCACCTCGACGCCATCAAGCAGGTCGCCGGCCTCGTCGCACTCGAGCAGGAGGCCGACTTCCTCGATCACCGCCAGCAGGTGGCGGACGAACGCGACCGGGTGGCGGCGGCACTGGCGGACCTCGGCGGCGTCGAGGTATGGCCGTCGGCGGCGAACTTCCTGCTGTTCCGGACCGCGGTCGACGATCTGTTCACACGTCTGCTCGACCAGGGCGTGCTGGTGCGAGACTTCTCCTCGAAGCCGCGCCTGGCCGGCTGCCTGCGTGTCACGATCGGCACACCGACCGAGAACGACGCCTTCCTCGCCGCGCTGCGTCACGCGCTGGCCTGACCTCGACTTCCCCGCAAGGAGCACCTGTGAGCAGCCGTGTCGGTCGCGTCAGCCGCGACACCAAGGAGACCAAGATCCTGGTCGAGGTCGACCTCGACGGTCGTGGCACCGTCGACGTCGCCACCGGGGTGCCGTTCTTCGACCACATGCTGGATCAGCTGGGACGGCACGGCCGCCTCGACCTGACCGTCAAGGCCGACGGCGACCTGCAGATCGACGAGCACCACACCATCGAGGACGTCGGCATCGCGCTCGGCCAGGCGCTGGCCGAGGCCTGGGGCGATCGCGCGGGTGTCGAGCGGTTCGGCGACTCGCAGGTCCCGATCGACGAGGCGCTCACCCGCGTGGCGGTGGACCTGTCGGGCCGGCCGTTCCTGGTCTGGGAGGTCGAGCCGCCCGTCCCGACGATCGGCACCCTCGAGGTGCACCTGCTCAAGCACTTCTTCGAGGCCCTGGTCGCCAACGCCCGCATCACCGTGCACATCACCAACGTGTCGGGCGAGAACACCCACCACGTGTTCGAGTCGGTGTTCAAGGCGTTCGCCGTCGCGCTGCGCCGCGCCGTGGCCGTCACCGGCGAGGGCACGGTGCCCTCGACCAAGGGCGTCCTGCAGTGACCCGCCTCAGGCTCGCGGTGCTCGACTACGACGCGGGCAACGTGCGGTCGGCCAAGCGCGGGTTCGATGCGGCGGGGGCCGACGCCTTCGTCACCGCCGACCCCTCCGCTGCGGCCGACGCGGACGGTCTGGTCGTGCCCGGCGTCGGCCACTTCGGGTCGTGCGTCGCCTCGCTGCGCCGCTCCGGGCTGCACGCGCTGCTCCAGGACTGGATCGCCGCGGCGCGCCCCGTATTCGGCATCTGCGTCGGCATGCAGTTGCTCTACGACGGCTCCGACGAGGGCGACGAACCCGGCCTGGGTCTGCTGGCAGGCCGGGTCGAGCGGTTCCCGCAGGGGGCGGTGGTGCCCCACATGGGCTGGGACGTCCTGCACGCCTCCGAGGGTCACGAGGGCGACCCGCTGTTGGCGGGTGTCGCGGGGGAGCGGGTGTACTACGTCCACTCCTACTACGCGGTGCCGACCGACGAGGAACCCGTCGTCGGACGCACCGCGTACGGTGGCGTCGACTTCCCGAGCCTGGTCCGCCAGTCGAGCGTGGTCGGCACGCAGTTCCACCCGGAGAAGTCGGGCGAGATCGGGCGACGCCTGCTCGCCAACTGGGTCGCCACGCTCGCGGCCTGAGCCCTGCCCGCTCCAGGAGACAACAACCGTGCTGACCCTGTACCCGGCCGTCGACATCAAGGGCGGCCGCGCCGTCCGCCTGACCCAGGGGCGTGCCGACGCCGAGACCGTCTACGACGACGACCCGGTCGCGGCCGCGCAACGCTTCGCCGACGCCGGCACGACCTGGCTGCACGTCGTCGACCTCGATGCCGCCTTCACGGGCGAACCGCGCAACCGCCACCTGATCGAGGCGATCGTGGACGCGACCGGCTGCCGGGTCCAGGCGTCGGGTGGCGTACGGACCCTGGCCGATGTCGAGGCGTCGCTGGCGTACGGCGCCGATCGTGTCGTGATCGGCACGATGGCACTGTCCGAGCCGAACTTCGTCGCCGAGGTGCTCGACGCGGTCGGTCCGCGGATCGCGGTGGGACTCGACGCGAGGGGGACGACCCTGCAGGCCCGCGGCTGGACCGAGGAGGCCGGCGACCTGTTCGACGCGCTCGAGCGCTTCACCGTGATGGGGGTGCCGCGCTTCGTCTACACCGACGTCGCCAAGGACGGGATGCTGCAGGGGCCCAACGTCGAGATGCTGACCCGGGTGGCCGACGCCACGGACGCCCACGTGACCGCATCGGGCGGGGTCAGCACCCTCGACGACCTGCGGGTGCTGTCGGCCTGCCATCCGCGTGTCGACGCGGCCATCGTCGGCAAGGCGCTCTACAGCGGCGCGTTCACCCTCGAAGAAGCGCTCGCGAGCGTCGGCGGCGCATCGGCGGAGGAGCGGACGTGAGCGTCCCGGCAGCCGCGACGCCGGACACGCTGGCCGCACGGGTGATCCCGTGCCTGGACGTGACGGCCGGCCGGGTGGTGAAGGGCGTCAACTTCGTCGACCTGCGTGACGCCGGTGACCCGGTCGAACTCGCCCGGTTCTACGACGCCGAGGGGGCGGACGAACTGGTCTTCCTCGACATCACCGCATCGAGCGACGCGCGCGACATCATGGTCGACGTGGTGCACCGGGTCGCCGAACAGGTCTCGATCCCGTTCGCGGTCGGCGGCGGGATGCGCAGCGTCGAGGATGCGCGCCGCATGTTGCACGCCGGCGCGGACAAGATCGCCTTCAACACCGCGGCCGTCCAGCGGCCCGAACTGCTCACCGAGTGTGCCGACGCCGTCGGATCCCAGTCGGTCGTCGCCGCCGTCGATGCCCGCCGCAACGTCGCCGACGACCCCGAGGCCGGGTGGGGCCTCTTCATCCACGGGGGACGCACGCCGACGGGAGCGGACGCCGTGGCCTGGTGCCGCGAGGTGGCGCGGCGAGGCGCCGGGGAGATCCTGCTGACCTCGATGGACCGCGACGGGACGAAGCAGGGGTTCGACCTCGACCTGCTGCGGGCCGTCACCGACGTCGTCGACGTCCCGGTGATCGCCTCGGGCGGCGCGGGGACCGCCGAGCACCTCGCCGACGGCGTCCTCGACGGGCACGCCTCGGCGGTGCTGGCCGCCTCGATCTTCCACTTCGGCGAACTGCGCATCCGCGACGTCAAGGCCCGCATGGCGAGCCGGGGTGTCACCGTCCGTCAGGTTCCCTGAGCAACTCGTCGAGGACGGCGGCGAGGTCGTCGGCCGAGCGGGTCGGGACCTGGTTCTGCCCACAGTCGGGGCAGCGGGTGGCCGGGACGTCGTAGGTCAGCGTGATCGCCGAGCGTCGGTCGGGGTCGGTCAGGGTGACCGGCCACACGGTCCGACGCACGGGCATGGTCAGGGCCGACCCGCAGGCGACACAGACGTCACCACCGCGCAGTCGTCGGCGTCGGGCGACGGCGACGCCGGCGGCAACCTCGTCGCGGGCGCGGTCGGCGGTCAGGACCGGGCCTGCGTCGTGTCCGTGTGGGCAGCGCCACCGGGGAAGCTGCTCGATGCCGCCCGCGACGGTGCCGACCGTCGCCTCGCGCCCTGGTGCGGGCGCGGGCGCGAGCGGTTCGCCGCACTCGGGGCAGACGCCGGAGGCGGACGGCGAGGTCACACTGGGCTCGGCCGGCCGGTCGGTCTACCGCCCGAAGCGGTCGAGGATGCCCTCTTCGAGTTGCTGGTCACACACCTCGCGGCTGTTGGTCTGCAGGCACTCCTCGTACTCGGCTGCGGCGTCGCCGAAGAAGCTGACCCCGATGATGACGACCACGATCGCGACGATGATGGCCAGCGCGCCGGTGACCACACCGGTGATGGCCATGCCGCGTCCGCCGGACCGGTTGCGCTTGATGCGTCCGAGGGCCACCAGGCCGAGCACCAGCGCGATGACGCCGCCGAGCCCGCCGATCACGAACCACGAGGTCAGCAGCGACAGGATGCCGATGACCAGCGCCGCGACCGCGACGCCGTCGGTGCCACCGGTGGTCTGCACGTACGCCGCGTTGTTGTCCCAGGCCGGCTGCTGGGCGTAGGGGTCGCCACCCTGGCCGTACTGCTGCCCCTGCTGCCATGCGGGCTGTTGCGCGGTCGCGTCGTGGCCCGGTCCGCCGGGCTGCTGCCAGCCCGGCTGGGTCGGCTGCGGGTCGGCGGTGCCCTCCCAGGCCTCGGACAGTCCGCCCGAGCCCTGATCGGTGTCGGTGGCTCCGTCACCGGGCGCGTCGCCGGTGGCGGCACCGGCCGAGGTGTCCATCGCGACCGTGTCGGTGGTGGCGACGTCCCCGCCGGGTGCCGGCGGCGTGTCGCCGGGGGCGAGGTGGTCGATCTTCGACTCGCCGGCGTCGGCGACGTGCTCGGTCCACTTCGTGCCGTCCCACCACCGGTGGTCGTGCTTGCCGGTGGGGTCGGTGTGCCAGGCGGCCGGGCTGCTCATGATGGACGTCCTCCGAGGTGGTTCGTCAGCCACCACGCTAGACGACGGAGGTTCCCCGCGGCAGGAGGAGGGGTGGTCACGCGCCCGGCGGTAGTCTCGAACGCCATGCCGTCGGTCGGGACACCGTGCTCCAGGAACGGGGTGGGCG
This sequence comes from Egicoccus sp., assembly GCA_035462025.1. Taxonomy (GTDB): domain Bacteria; phylum Actinomycetota; class Nitriliruptoria; order Nitriliruptorales; family Nitriliruptoraceae; genus Egicoccus. The sequence goes on from DATHUR010000028.1 coordinate 21,269, forward strand.
CTCCTGCCGGTGAAGGACACGTTTCATGCAGCCAGACGTCGCGCTCGCGGACCTGCGCTTCGACGAGCGCGGGCTGATCCCCGCGGTCGTGCAGCAGCACGACACCGGCGAGGTCCTGATGGTGGCGTGGATGAACGCCGAGTCGCTCGAGCGCACCATCGAGTCGGGCGAAACCGTGTTCTACAGCCGGTCCCGTGACGAGTTGTGGCACAAGGGCGCCACGTCCGGCAACACCCAGCGCGTCGTCGACGTACGCGTCGACTGCGACGCCGACACGCTGCTGGTGATGGTCGATCAGGGCGGTGACGGCACCGCCTGCCACACGGGTGCCCGTAGCTGCTTCCATCGCCGTCCGTCCGACTTCAGGAGCGTCTCGTCGTGAGCGTGCGTCCCGACCGTGCCGAGTTCATCCGTCTCGCGTCCGAGCACGGTGTGATCCCGGTCTGGCGCGACGTGCTCAGCGACCTGCACACGCCGCTGTCGGTCTACGCGCGGCTGGCCGGTGACGGTCCGAGCTTCCTGCTCGAGTCGGCCGAGCACGGCGAACGCTGGGGCCGCTACTCGTTCGTCGGAATCGATCCGTTCCTGGTCCTGCGTGGCCGCGACGGCGAGGTCACCTGGGAGGGTGAACCGCCGGCGGCCGCACGCGAGGCATCCGGTCCGCTCGACGCCCTGGCCAAGGTGACCGCCGCCCTGCGCGCCCCGTCGGTGCTCGACCTCCCCCTGCACGGCGGGGCGGTGGGCTACATCGGCTACGACGCGATCCGCGAGATCGAGCGGATCCCCGACACCGGCCGCGACGACCTGCACGTGCCCGACGTGGCGATGATGTTCCCCCGCCACGTGGTCGGCCTCGACCACCTGCGCCAGGTCATGACCGTCGTCACCAACGTCGTGGTCGACGGCCTCGACGCAGACGAGGTCGAGGCGGCGTACGACACCGCGGTCAAGGCGACCGACGCGGTGGTGGCCCGCCTGTCCGAGGCGACCACGCCGTTGCCCGCCGCCACCCCGCCCGTCACCGACGTCGCGCCGGCCGACGCCCCGAGCAACCTCGATCCCGGCGTCTACCAGGGCATGGTCGACGCCGTGAAGGAGTACGTCGCCGCGGGTGACACGTTCCAGACGGTGGTCAGCCAGCGGTTCAACGTCCCCACGCAGGCGAGTGCCTTCGACATCTACCGCGTGCTGCGGGTGATCAACCCCTCGCCCTACCTCTACCTGCTCGACCTCGGCCCGATCGGTGGCGACGACAGGACGAAGCCGATGCAGATCGTGGGGTCGTCGCCCGAGGCGCTGGTCCAGGTGCAGGGCCGCCACGTCGAGACCTGGCCGATCGCGGGCACGCGCCCGCGCGGCGAGACCCCCGCCGAGGACCGCCAGAACGAGCAGGACCTGCTCGCCGACGCCAAAGAGCGCGCCGAGCACGTCATGCTGGTCGACCTCGCCCGCAACGACGTCGGGCGCGTGTGCGACGTCGGCAGCGTCAGGGTCGACGACCTGATGCACGTCGAGCGCTACAGCCACGTCATGCACCTGGTCAGTTCCGTGACGGGCACGCTGAAAGAGGGGCTCGGACCGGTCGACGTGCTGCGCGCCGTCTTCCCGGCCGGCACGGTCAGTGGCGCCCCGAAGGTGCGGGCGATGCAGATCATCGACGAGTTGGAACCGACCCGCCGTGGCCCGTATGCCGGGGCGGTCGGCTACGGCGACTTCGCCGGCAACCTCGACACCTGCATCACCATCCGCACCGTCGTACTGCAGGACGGGCAGGCCTACGTCCAGGCCGGCGCGGGGATCGTGGCCGACTCGAAACCCGACGCCGAGGAGCGCGAGACCCGCAGCAAGGCGGGTGCCGTGATCGCGGCCGTCCGCGCCGCCGAGCAGATGGCCGGCGGCGGGGCAGCGACCGGCGACGGGGGAGCGACCCGTGGCGGGGGAGAGGACTGATGGCGACCTACCTCGACGACCTGCTGGTCGGGGCGCGCCGCCGGGTCGACGAGGCCCGTGCACGCGAACCGCTCGACGCGTTGCGCGAACGGGCACGCGACACCCCCGGCGGCCCCTCGTTCCACGCGGCCCTCGCGGGGACGGGCGTGTCCGTGATCGCCGAGATCAAGCGGGCCTCGCCCTCGAAGGGGCCGCTCGCCCCCGACCTCAACGCACCCGCGCAGGCGGCGGCCTACATCTCCGGCGGAGCCGCGGCGATCTCGGTGCTGACCGAGCCCGAGCAGTTCCTCGGCAGCCTGCTCGACCTCGCCGACGTGGCCGCCCTCGGCGTGCCGGCGCTGCGCAAGGACTTCGTGGTCGACCCGTACCAGGTGTGGGAGGCCAGGGCGGCCGGGGCGTC
>DATHUR010000029.1:0-41535 GCA_035462025.1 Egicoccus sp.
AGAAGGTGTGGCTGCCCGAGTTGATCCAGAATCGGGCCGCGCAGCGGACCTTGACGTTCTGGAACGCGGCCTGCTCGAGCGGTCAGGAGCCGTATTCGCTGGCCATGATGCTGCGCGACCGGTTCCCCCAGATCGTCGAGACCTGGAACGTGCGCATCATCGCCACCGACCTGTCCGCGGAGATGCTGGGTCGGTCCGCCGCGGGTCGCTACACCCAACTCGAGGTCAACCGGGGCCTGCCCGCACCGCTGCTCATCAAGCACTTCAAGCGGGACGGCCAGTACTGGCAGATCAACGAGCAGATCCGCGAGATGGTGGAGTTCCGGGCGATGAACCTGGTCGACCACTGGCCCTTCATCCCGCAGGTCGACGTGCTGTTCATGCGCAACGTCCTGATCTATTTCGACCTGCCGACGAAGCAGGAGATCCTGACCAAGCTTCGCGGGGTGCTGCGCCCCGACGGCTACCTGATGCTCGGCACCGCCGAGACCACGCTCAACGTCGACGAACGCTTCGAGCGTGTCGCCGTGGACCGCGCCACCGCCTACCGCCCGCGCTGAAGAAGCGAAGGCAGACCCGAGAGGAACACCGGCCGATGACCACCACCACTATCGACCTGCAACAGATCGGCGCCGAGATCTGGGCAGCGATCCTGGGCCTGGATCTCCAGCCCGCCGACGCCATGGCCGTACACCCCGAGGACGTCCGCGTCGTCACCGGTGTCGTCCAGATCACGGGTGAGTGGGCCGGTGCCGTGACCGTGCAGGTCTCGGAGCACCTCGCCCGGACCGCGACGGCGCTCATGTTCGGCTCGGAGCCTGCCGAGGTCACCGAGGAAGAGATCACCGACACCGTCGGTGAACTGGCCAACATGACGGGCGGCAACGTCAAGTCACTGCTGGCGGGCACCTGCCAGCTGTCGCTGCCATCGGTCACGACCGGCCGGGACTATCACGTGCACATCTCCGGTGCCGAGATCGTCGACCGCGCTACCGCGTGCTGCGACGGCGAACTGGTCGTGATGACCATGCTCGAGCGGCGCGGCTGACGCCGTCGCCACCACCCGCTACCCACCGCAAGAGAGAGACATCACCGTGAAGATCCTCGTAGTCGACGACAGCAAGGCGATGCGCGCCATCGTCAAGCGTGCCCTGTCCGGCCTCGACCGGGTCGCGGGCGCCACCATCATCGAAGCGGCAGACGGCAAGGAGGCGTTCGGCACCGTGCAGGCCGAGCAACCCGACCTCGTCCTCTCCGACTGGAACATGCCCGAGATGACCGGCATCGAACTGCTCCAGGCGCTCAACGAAGCCGGCGTCAGCGTGACCTTCGGGTTCGTGACCTCGGAGTCCACGCCCGAGATGCACGAACTCGCCAAGGCGAACGGCGCCAAGTTCCTCGTGAGCAAGCCGTTCACGCCCGAGTCGATCGACCAGGCGCTGGCCGGAGCCATCTGAGATGCGCTGCCCCATGCCCGCGCGCGCCTCGTACCGCGACCTGCTCCGCGACCTGCTCGGTCGCACGGTCACGGTGCGTGGCGCGGGCGCGCAGGAGCTGAACCCGGAACGGCCCTCGTACCTGGCCGGCTACCGGTTCGACGACGGCGGCGCAGCCGCGATCGCGGTCGCCGACCTCAACCTCGCCACGGCATGCGCGGCGTCGATCGCGATGCTGCCGCCGATGGAGACCCGCGCCCAGGTCGCCGAGGCCGGCCAGCTCGACGAGGAACTGCTCGAGTTCCTCCACGAGGTGGTCAACGTGGCCGCCAAGCTCATGAACAGCCCCATGACCCCGCACGTCGTGCTGCGTGAGCTGGTCTCCGTACCCGGTGAGATCCCGGCCGACCTCGCCAAGATCGCCGCTACGCCCGAGCGCCGCGAGGACTGGCAGGTCACGGTCGACGGCTACGGCGAGGGCGTGCTGACGCTGCTGGGCTGAGGCCCGGCCGGGCCGTCGTCGTCGCGCCAGTGCCGCCAGGTGCCACCCGTGGCCTTGGCGAGGTACATCGCGGCGTCCGCCCGGCGCAGCAGCATCTCGGGATCGTCGCCGTGGTCGGGGGCCCGGGCGATGCCGATGCTGCCGCCGAGGTGGTGGAGGCAGCCGTCGAGTTCCAGTGGCGCGCCGAGGGTGGCGACGAGTCGCTCGGCGAGTTCCTCGGCATCGACCTCGCCAGGAACGAGGACGGCGAACTCGTCGCCGCCGACGCGAGCCAGCAGCGCGTCCTCGGGGCAGGCGGCCAGCAGGCGCCCGGCGAGGTCGGCCAGGACCTGGTCGCCGGCGACGTGACCGTGCCGGTCGTTGACCTCCTTGAACCCGTCGAGGTCGACGACCAGCAGCCACCCGTCGGCGCGTGACGCGGTCAGGGTGACCAGCCGCTCGCGCAGCACCACGCGGTTGGGCAGTCCGGTGAGGGCGTCGTGCCGCGCCTCGTGGCGCCACCGGTCCTCGGCCATCCGGCGGTCGGTGACGTCGCGGACCACGCCGAGCACGCGGCCGCCTTCGAGCACACTGGCGCTCGCCTCCAGCCAGCGGATCGCCCCGTCCGCGTCACGGACGCGGTATTCGAAAGGTCCCGCCCCGGGCCCGTGCTTGGCGGTGAGCCACGCGCGAGCCGCGTCGCGATCGTCCGGGTGGACCAGGGCGAGTGCGGCCGTCGTCGTTCCGTCGAAGGAGCCGGTCGGGATGCCGTGCAGTTGCTCCATGCGCGGTGACCACGTCACCACACCCTTGCGCTGGTCGGTCTCGAAGGTGCCGAGTTCGCCCGCCTCCAGTGCCAGCCGGTGTCGTCGTTCGCTCTCGGCGAGCGCGGCGGTGACCAGTGCGTCGTGCGCCTTGGCCGACCTCGCCTCGAGCCGTGCCCGCACCGCCCGACGGCCCCGGACGGTCTCCATCGCGACCAGCAGCGGGGCCAGCCAGTACCCGCTGAGCAGTTCACCGGTAATCGCGTCCGACACGAGGTACGAGGCCACGAGGATGCCCAGGCCGGCGAAGGTCCCCACGACCACCAGCCGCCGCTCGCGACGGTCGACCCACGTGGCGGAGGCGTGGACGAGATAGCCGGCGATGCCGGCCATCAACGGCAGCGCGGTCGCGAACACCAGCGGTCCGTAGACGGGCAGCCCGTCCGCGTCGAGTTCGTGGGTGAACAGCAGGTCCGTAGTGACCCACAACACGATCCGCACACCGGCGATCACGACGAGCCAGCGCAGCAGGGTGCGCGGCAACGGACGTCCGGCGAGGGTGGCCAGGACCGGGATGGCGCTGATCGCCGCCATGGTCGTGAGGGTGGCGCGGACACCGATCGCCGGCGGGATCCATGCCGCGGGCAGTTCGAAGACGACGGCGTTGATGACCAGCGCGCCGGTCAGCAGCCAGGCCCACAGGCCGAACCACCGGCGCTGCCGGTCGTGCTCGTGGCCCATCCGGGTGAAACCGACAGCCAGTTGCAGGGCGACGCCGGCCAAGAGGAACAGCCCGGCGAAGAGGAGGTCGACCAGGTGCATCGCGAGCCGTCGATTTGGGGGCGAGCCCGCGGGCTCAGCCCAGTCGTGCGTGCAGCAGGGCGGTCAGGTTGTCCAGGGCCAGGTCGAGCAGTTCCGGGTCGAGTTCGCCGTTGCCGCGGCCGCGCATCCGCGTGGCCACCGCGCTCGCGCTCGCGCCTTCGGATGCGAGTTCGTCGATCGCGTGGGCGACGGCGAGCAGGCGGGCGGTCTCGGGGATGTCGGTCGAGCGGATGCCCTCGGGGAACCCGTCGCCGTCCCAACGCTCGCGCTGGGAGTGCACGGCGGCGGCCACGCCCGGGCCGGCGGTCAGCCGCAGCATCGAGGCCGAGCGGGCCGGGAACGTGCGCCACACCTCGAGCAGTTCGCCGGTCAGCTCGCCGGGACCGCTGATCGCGGCCTCGGGCATGCCGGCGCGGCCGACGTCGTGGAGGTGGCCGGCGAGCTGCGCGCGTGCGACGGCGCCGGGGGACCAGCCGCGCAGGCGCGCGAGCTCGGCCGAGACGTGGCCGACCCGTTCGCCGTGGCCGACGCCCTCGGGCAGCAGCGGCTCGATCTGGTCGAGCATGCGGACCACGATCTCGAGTTCGGTCGTGGTGGAGACGCCGAGCGAGAGGTCCTCGGCGCTGAGCAACTGGTGGGTGCCGTCCGCCGCGGCGACCTCGACTGCGCGCCGCGCGAGCTCGAGCAGTTCCTCGGCGTCGGTGGTCGACTCGGAGCCGGCGTGGCCGATCACGGCCCGCAGGGGGAGGCCACGGTCGCGGTAGGTCGCCACGATCTCGAGCGCATGGCGACCGAACCGCTGCATGTCGTGGGGGCTGAGCGTGGTGCCGACCAGGCCGAACTCGCCGTGGCTGGTGCTGTACAGCTCGCTGCCGGTCGTGCTGGCGAGGTGGGCCAACGAGGTCGACAGGCGGCGGCGCTGGACGGCGACGATCGGGTCGACCTCGGGCGTGCTCCAGCGGTCGGAGGCCACCTTGATGAAGGCGACGCGGGGAACCTCGTCGGCGTCGCCCAGGGTGGCGATGCGGCGTTCGAACGTGCCGCGGTCGAGCAGGCCGGTCGAGGGGTCGACCCCGCGGCTGCTGGCACCGGTCGAGCCGAACCGGCGCTCGTATGAGGTGAGCAGCGTGGTGGGGGAGCGGTTGGTGTCGACGAGGCCGAGCAGCGCGTCCTCGTTGCCCTCACCGACGATCGCGTCGGCGCCGGCGGAGACGAGGTGGACGGCCAGGCGCTCGGCACCGGTGTGGGCGAGGACGATGGTCTGCCGGCTGCTGGTGGGCAGCTGCTCCTCGAGCGTGGCCAGCTCGTCGGGGGCGAGACGGGTGGACACGAGCAGGGCGTCGGCGGGCTCGTCGTCGTTGTCGACGATGACCGCGCCGATCGTGGCCAGCCGGGTCCGGACGCTGTCGGGGACCCCGAGGCAGCGCAGGCGCAGCTCGGTCGTGACTCCTGCGGGGTGACCGAGCTCGTCGAGGCGGACGAGCGGGACGTCGACCTCCACGGCGGACATCAGGCGAAGGTCCGCACGGCGTCTGCCGGGTCGCCCTGCAGGCGGGTGCGCCACGTGGTGTTGGCCGAGACCTGGGCGACGTAGGCGGCGCGGCGGCGCTTGCCCGGTGCGTCGACGGGCACCTCGGGGACGTTGTCGTATGCGGTGCCGAAGTAGGCCTGCAGCGCGTGCAGGGCCTCGTGGCGCAGCTGCGAAGCGCGGGCTTCGGTGACACCGAGGTCGTCGGCGATGTCGCGCAGCAGGCGGCCCTCGAAGTGGTGCTCGACCAGGACGCGGCGCGGCAGTTCGGGCAGGTGGGCGATCGCGGTGCGCAGCGTGCCGACCAGTTCGTTGTTCTCCAGCGCCGCCTCGGGCAGCCAGGCCTGGTCCTCTTCGAGGATGCGGTCACCGAGCACCCCGCTGCCGGACTCGTCCTCGCGGATCGGCCGGTCGAGCGTGAGCAGGGTCGAGGTGACGGCGGCGGCGCGACGGGCACGGACCGCGTCCTCGTCGACGCCCATCGCGTCGGCGATCTCGGCGTCGTCGGGACGACGCTGGAGCTTCTCCTCGAGCAGCGACTGGGTCGACTCGATGGTGCGCAGGTCACGACGCAGACGCCGGGTGGCCCAGTCACGCGAGCGGGTGGCGTCCAGGACGGCGCCGCGGATGCGGATCGAGGCGTAGCGGGCGAAGGGCACGCCCGTCGAGGGGTCGTAGCGATGGGCCGCATCGACCAGCCCGGCCGCGCCGGCGCCGCGCAACTCGTCGCGGTCGACGTGTCGGGGGAAGCGGGCGGACAACTGGTTGACCACGTGGTTGACCAGGTGCAGGTGTTCTTCGACGAGGGCGTTCGCCGCGTCCAGTGCCCCTGCGTTCGTGGCCGTTGCTGCCGTCATCGGTGGGCTCCTCGGTTCCGTCTGCCCGGGTGGTGTGATTTCACTCTCGGGGATCGGGACGAAGAACGTGAGAGACCTTCACGCGTCCTTCACATCAGGCGCGCGCAAGTTCCCGCGCGCTTCACAGCGTGGTTGCCCCACCACGCAGCGCACTGTCGCCGTTGGCTGGCAGGATCGGCGGTTTCCGGGGCCGCTATAGCACTACAGAAGATTTCGTCGTGGCCGATGGGACCAGTGGAGGTTGTGAAGACCACCCCAGGAGTCAGCCCCGTGTTCGATCAGCTCGTGAGCCTCCTGCAACGCCAGGTCGCCGCGCTCGACGCCGTCGAGTCGCGCCTGCGTGCGCTCGAGTTGCTGCTCGCCGCCGATGAGCAGCGCTTCGTGTCGCAGGCGATGGCCGAACTCGAACAGGCCACCGAGCGGCTCGCCGCACTCGAACTCGGCCGCGCCCTGGTGCTCAGCTCCGCCGGCCTCGACGTCGACGCCCCCGCGCGTGAGCTCGAGGCCCGCGTCGACGAGGACGTCGCCGGGCTCTTCCACGAGGTCGTCGAACGTCTGCGCACCGCAACCGAGCGGGTCGGCGACGCCCGGACACGTGCCTATGCGGCCCTGGCTCCCGGCGCCGAGGACCTGCGTCAACGCCTGGTCGCCACCGAGGCCTACGCCGGCGTCTGACCGCCCCGCCGATCCGTGCGTGCGCCCAGCCGCGCCCCACGGAAGCTCGCGTCGCACGTGCGGCGTTTCTTCCCACGGATCCGCACCCCTTGAGCGGTGCAGTGCAGGAAGCAATGCGGATGCGTGCATCGAGCCCCGGGCCGTTGCGCGCCACCATGCACGCATCCGGCTAGACCGAGCCGCCCTCGTCGGGGCCGTCGGGGCGACGGGCCGCCTGGGGCATGCGGGCCACCAGGCGACGCGTGCGATCGGCGGTGCTGGCCGCCCGCGCGTTCTCCTCCTGCAGGGCCTGCCACACCTCTTCGCGGTGGACCTGCACGTCGCGGGGCGCGTCGATACCGATACGGACCTGGTCGCCCCGCACCTCGAGCACGGTGACGGTGACCTGGTTGCCGATCACTATGGACTCGCCGATCCGGCGAGAGAGCACGAGCACGCCGGTCAGCCTCCTGCAGTGACGGTGGCGCGCAACGGTAGCTCAATGTCGTCGAGCACGACCTGACGTGCCGCAAGTGTGCGGGCATTCGCCACGAACGGCGCCCGCAGGTTGAGGTGCAGCGCCTCGGTGTCGTCGGCGATGACCGTGCAGAACACGATCGCGTCCTCGGGTGTCTCGATCCCCAGCACGTCCTGGTCGCTGCTTGGCAGCTCGGGGGCATAGTCGGGGAAGAACAGCCACGGCGAGGCGACGACCAGCGACAGCTCGGGGTCCTCGACACTGGACAGCAACTGGAAGGTGCCGTCCTCGGTCAGGTCCGACAGGATGAAGCCGCGCACGCCCGGGAACCCGGGAATGCCGTCGGAGAACCGCAGGACCGCGAACTGCTCGTCCGCGTCGCTCATCGATGCTCCTTGGGCCTGGGCGGGCAGGGTAGTGGTCGTCGTCATCGGAGGAACGCCACCAGCGACGGCGGCAGGGCCTTGCCCAGCGCCTGCAACGTTGCCTCGTAGGCCACCTGCTGCACCTGCATCTCCATCATTCCCTGTGCGAGGTCGATGTCCTCGACCTGCGACAGCTCGGTTCGCAGCGTCAGCTGCAGGTCGATCGCCCGGCTCTTGGCCGAGTCGACGCGGTTGGTGGCGGCGCCGACCTGCGAGAGGTTGTCGGCCACCCGCCGGCTCGCCGTCTGGATGTCGCCGATGTGGCCGCCCATGACGGCCGCGCCCGCGCCGCTCTCGAGGTCGCCGGCGAGGCGTTCGAGCAGGTTGAGCAGCTCCGGTCCGTGGATCGGGTCGCCGTTGCCGTCGGTCCCGACGACCTCGGAGCCGAGCCATTCGGCCGCGGTCACGTTGATGCGCACCTGCTCACTGTCGCTCACCCGACGCATGATCTGGTCGGGCGCGCCGGCCTGCCGGTCGCCCGGGAACTGCCAGACACCGGCGACCCGTTCGACCTGGTTCCCGGACCCGAAGCCCCCGAACAGCGGTCGATCGAGGTGTGTCGCGTTCCCGATGCCGGCGATCTCCTCGGTGATCTGGCGCACCTCGACGGCGAGGGCCTTCCGCGACTCGGGGCTCTGGGTGGAGGCGCCCTGCGTGGCGAGTTCACGGACGCGTGCGAGGCGGTCGGTGACGGCCTGCAACTGCGTGTCCGCGGTGTTGAGCCAGCCGAGCGCGTCGTCGACGTTGGCGAGCTCGCGCTCGCGGGCCTCGAGCGACGACCGCAGCGACAGGGCACGCCGGGCGCCGGCGGGGTCGTCGGAGGGCTGCAGGATGCGGCGGCCCGTGGCGAGCTCGGTCTGCGCGCGCTCGTACTGCGTCAGCCTCGAGTGCAGGCGGTCGAGCGAGCGCGTGACCATCGCTTCGCTGGTGATCCTCATGGTCGTCTCCTATCGCCCGACGATGCCGACGCGGTTGACCAGCACGTCGAGTGCCTGGTCGACCGTCGTCATCACGCGGCTGGCCGCTTCGAGCGACCGCTGGTAGCGGACCAATCCGACCATCTCCTCGTCGAGGCTGACCCCGTGCTCGGACACCCGGGCGAGATCGGCCCCGACCGAGACGGCGCGCGCGCCGTCCGCGGTGGCCTTCGACGCGCGGACCTCGCCAGCCAGGCCCACGACGAGGTTGGCGAGGCGGACCTCGACGGACGCGCCGTCGGGGTCGGGCGTGCCGTCGTCGGCGACCTTGGTCAGGCGCAGGTCGGCGAACACGCGTGCGTTGCGGCCGTCGTGCTCGGCGGGCGGCACGGTCAGATCGGTCGGCGCCTCGGCCGCGGCGAGGTCGTCGACCCCGATGCCGGCGACGAGGCCGATGGTGCCGGCCGCGTCGGCCGGGTCGAAGTCGAGCAGCGCGACGCCGGGCTTCGATCCCGTGCCGTCCTCCGCGCCGCCGGCCGCGTTCGCCGCGTTGATCGTCGCCGCGAAGGTGGAGGCGAACTCGTTCAGCTGCGTCCGCCACGTCGGCAGGTCCTGCGTCAGGACCTGCTGGAGTCCGCCGAGTTCGCCGCCGACGGCAACGGAGGGATCCGTCGCCGGGTTCGGCGTGGCGCCGAGCGCCGTGACGTGGAGTCCGCCACCCACCGGATCGTGGACGAGTTGGCTGCGGACGCCCGCGTTGAGCAGGTCGACCGGCGTGCCGTCGGCGGCCGGCAATGTCACCAGTGCGCGACCGTTGCTGTCGAGGTCGACGTCGGCACCGGTCAACTCGGCGATCTCGTCGAGCAGGTTGTCACGCTGGTCGAGCAGGTCGGGCCCGACGCGTCTGGGGTCGGCGGCCGCGATGCGCTGGTCGAGCGTGGCCAGGGACTCGAGGGTCTTGTTGACCATCGCGACCTGCGTGTCGCGACGCGACGAGACATCGGCCTCGAGCGCCGTCCAGGCACCGGCGGTCGAGCGGATCGTGTCGTTGACCGACGCGAGTTCGCTGAGCACCTGGCGGCGCGTGGCGGGGTCGGCCGGGTTGTTCGCCCAGCTCTCGGCCGCGTCCCACAGCCGGGCCATGCGCGACGAGATGCCCTGGTCGGGTTCGCCGGTGAGCTGCTCGAGCCGTCCGAGCAGGTCGGCCCGGACGGTCGACGAGGCGTAGTCGGCGACCGACGAGCGGAACCGCGCGTCGAGGAATCCGTCGCGCAGTCGTCCGATGGTGGAGATGTCGACACCGGTGCCGACCATCGAGTTGCCCGACCGGTACGGCTCGCGGGTGACGACCTCCATGCGCTGGCGCGTGTACCCGGGCGTCGCGGCGTTGGCCACGTTGTTGCCGGTGACGTCGATGCCCATCTGGGCCGCACGGATCGCGGTAAGACCGGTGTACAGGCCGACGAAGGACATCTACAGCACCTCCCGCAGCCGGGCGCCGACGGCGCCGGCCCCGTCGAGTTGCCCCGACGCGTCGTAGGTGGAGGTGAACGGGACCTGTGGCCCACTGAACTGGTCGAGCTGGCCGGCCACGATCTGCAGATCGCTGTTGGCCAGGACCCGGTTCTCGCGGGCGACCTGTTCGATCTCGACCGCGAGGTCGCGGAAGGCGACGGCGTGCTCGGCGAAGGTGTGGTCGAACGGCGGGGGCGACCGGCGGGCGAGTTCGCCCAGCGTCAGCACCACCGGGTCGTAGGACCACAGTGCCGCGAGCCCCCGGAGGGCCTCGTCGCGGCGGTATTCGCCCTGGCGGAGCGCATCGACGGCCAACTCGACCTCTTCGAGGGCCTGGGGCACGAACCGGCGTTCGTCGGCAGCCAACAGCAGCCGCGTCACCGTGAGCTTGAACAGCAGGTGGTTGACCACCTGCCGCTCCTCCCACAGGCGGCGGCTCAGCTCTTCGAGGGCACGACGGTCTCGTCTCATGCATGACTGGATCGGCCGGGCTGGTCACTTCTCTAGGGGTTCGTACCGCCGAGCGCGTCGCTCCAGCCGGGTACGTGACCGACGTGCGCACGGCGCCCGGGCGCCCGGGGGCGGTACAGGTCGCGGCGGCCGCGCCGACTCCTCACCTGTAGGAGGTCCACCTTGCCCGTTTCCGCTGTCGCCCCGAACCCGTCCGCACCGGCCGTCGACCCGTCGACGACGCCGAGCGCGGCGCCGTCCGCGTCCTTCGCGACGGCGCTCGACGCCGCTACCGCGCGGTTCGACCCGGCCCGGCTGCCCACGGTCTCGATCGGCCAGATGGTCCAGGCACTGGCGACGGGCAACCCGCAGCGGACCGCCGACGTGGTGGCTGCGGCCAGCACGCCGGTCGGCGCCGCATCGACCTCGACCGCGGCGACCCTGCCACCGGGCACCGCGGGCGCGAAGATCCTCGCCGCGGGTGAGCGTTACCTCGGCGTCCCCTACAAGTGGGGCGGCACCACCGAGAGCGGCCTGGACTGCTCGGGCTTCGTGCAGAAGGCCTTCGGCGACCTCGGCATCAGCCTGCCACGGGTCAGTGTCGATCAGGCCAAGGCCGGTCAGCCGGTCGCCAGCCTGGCCGAGGCGCGGCCAGGCGACCTGGTGTTCTGGTACGGCGACGGCAAGCGTCCCAACCACATCGGGATCTATGCCGGCGACAACAAGATGCTGGTCGCCCCACGCACCGGCGACGTGGTCAAGTACCAGGATCTGGGCCGCACGCCGCACGAGATCCGCCGGATCGCCTGAGGCGGGTGTACGGCGCCGTTGCATGCCGAGTGCGACCCGGCAACCTACGCTGCGGCAACGTGACGACTCGGGGAGGGGCGCGCAGGGTGGCGAAGGTGCTCGCGGTCGACGACGAACCGCAAATCCTCACCGCCGTCGGCCGTGGCCTGACCCGCGCCGGTCACGAGGTCATCGTGGCCCGAAACGGCGAGGACGCACTCGTGGCGGCGGCCGCCGCCTCGCCCGACGTGATCCTGCTCGACCTGCGCCTGCCCGACCTCGACGGCATCGAGGTGGTCAAGCGCCTGCGGTCGTGGACCTCGATCCCGATCGTGCTGCTCTCGGGCGCCGGCAGCGAGCGGGCCCGCGTGCTGGCCCTGGACGCCGGCGCCGACGACTTCATCGACAAGCCGTTCTCCATGGAGGAGTTGCGGGCGCGCCTCGGTGCGATCCTGCGGCGTGCGAGTGCCGCGGCCCCTTCAGTCGGGCAGCCGTCGGTCGAGTTCGGCGACCTCCGCGTCGACCTGTCCGCGCGTCGGGTCAAGGTGGCCGGCGAGGACATCCGGCTGACCCCGCTGCAGTGGAAGCTGCTCGAGGTGCTGGTCGCCAACGCCGGCAAGCTGCTGACCTACCGCGACATCATCTCCGCCGTCTGGTCGGACAAGCACGGCGACGAGGCCCGCGACAGCCTCCGCGTCCACCTGCGTGCACTCCGTCAGAAGCTCGGCGACGACGCCAGCAGTCCGCGCTACATCGCCACCGAGGCCGGCGTCGGTTACCGCTGGGTGGGCGCCGACGAGTGACCGACGACCTGCGCGCCGTCCGGCTGTCCGAGGCCCGGCGGCTCGAAGCGCTCCGGCGCCTCGGCGTCATGGACTCGGGTCGCGAGTCCGAGTTCGACGACGTCGCCGCACTCGTCGGGGCGCTCATGGGCGCGAGCTACGCGGCGGTGACGTTCGTCGACGACGCCCGCGCGTGGTCGAAGGCCGTACGCGACCGGCACGACCAGCCACAGGTCGAGCGCGATCACTCGCCCGCCTGGCTCGCGATCGTGTCGTCCGACGGCGTGGTCCACGGCTCCCTGGACTCCCTGCCCGGCGTGACGGGCCACCCGATGCTCCGCGAGCTCGGGCTGCTCACCGTCGCCGCCGCGGTGATCGAGGCGCCCGACGGTGAGCGCGTCGGGGCGGTCGAGCTCGGGTGGGCGGACGATCTCGCCGACGACGCCGGTGTCCGTGACACCCTGCGGCGTGCCGCCGCGCACGTCACCCGCATGCTCGAGCTGCGCTCGGAAGTCGGCGAGTACCGCCGGTTCATCGAGCTGAGCCCCGACGCCGTCACGGTGCTCGACCTCGAAGGCAACATCGAGCTCGCCAACCCGATGCTGGCCGAGCTGCTGCGGTTGACCTCCGCCGACACCGTCGTGGGCCACAACTTCCTCGAACTCGTGGCGCCCGAGGACCGGGCGCGGGTGGCCAAGGACCTGGCCCGGATCCTGTTCGCCCGCCGGCCGGCCGCACAGCTCGACATGCGGCTGGTCCGCGAGGACGGGTCGGTCGTGGCCTGTTCGGTCAGCGCCGGCCATCTGCGGGGCAGCCGGCGCAGCCTGCAACTGGTCCTGCGCGACCTCGACGAACGTATCCGCGGCGAGGAGGAGCGCACCCGCCTGTCCGAGCAGCTGGCACAGGCGCAACGACTGGACCTGGCCGGCAGGTTGGCCAGCGGGCTGGCGCACGACCTCAAGAACCTCATCACGGTGATGAGTTCCTACCTCGACCTGGCGCAAGGCACGGTCGAGGACCTGGCCCCGCAGGTCGGCAGCGAACCGGTCGAGGCGATCCTCGACGACTTCGAGCAACTGCGTCGCGCCGTCGACCGGGCAGGCACGCTGACCCAGAAGCTGATGCAGTTCGCCGGAACCGAGGGCTCGACCGACGAGGTGGATCTCGCCGCCGCGGTCGAGGGCGTGCGCAACCTGATCGAGTCCGCCATCGCGCCCGGCGTCGCACTCGAGATCGACCTCGAGGACGACCTGCCGCACGTGCGCGCGGACGCGCTCGGGCTCGAACAGGCCCTGGTCAACCTCGTGATGAACAGCTCGGACGCGCTCGCCGACGGCGGCTCGATCATCGTGCGGGCGCGGCTGACCGACTTCCCCGCCGCAGGCGGCGTGACCTCGGGACCGCACCAGACGCTCGACGACAGCCGACGCTACGTCCGCCTGTCGGTCATCGACGACGGTGCCGGCATGGACGACGAGACCCTGACGCGGGCGTTCGAGCCGCTGTTCTCGACCAAGGGGGCGGCCCGGGGGACCGGCCTGGGGCTGCCGACGGTCCTGGCCTTCGCCCAGCAGGCGGACGGGATCGTCGACGTCCACTCGGTCCACGGCGAGGGGACCACGATCTCGTTGGTGCTGCCGACCGTGGCGGCGGTGCCCGAGATCGTCGACCTGCATCGCCCGGTCGGGGGCAAGCGCGTCGTCCTGGTCGACCCAAACGACCGCGCCAGGCGGGTCATCGGCCAGATGCTGCAGAGCGCCGGCTACCGCATCCTGCCGGCCCATGACGGCGAGACGGCGCTGCAGATCCTCGACGAGCAGGGCGGGGACGTGCTGGTCACCGAACTCGCGTTGCCCGGCATGCCCGGCTGGCGGGTCGTCGAGCGTGCCAGGGCCGCCCGCCCCGGCCTGCCCGTGCTGGTGTTCGCGTCCGCCCAGGCACCCGACCGGGTCACCCACGACGTGCGCACGCTGGTCAAGCCCTTCAGCAGCGACCGCCTGCTGCGCATGCTCGCGGAACTGCTGCCGGACTGAGACCGGGCAATTTCTTCCCGAGTGCTTCAGCGCTCGGGCACCTGTGCCGATGGACCATCCGTGCCGGCAATCCCGCCGGCCACAGGGCCAGACATGGAGGTCAGCCCAAATGCGTATCAACCAGAACATCGCGGCGTTCAACGCCTACCGCAACCTGAGCAGCACGCAGGGGATGCAGTCGAAGTCCCTCGAGAAGCTGTCCAGCGGCTTCCGGATCAACCGGGCAGCCGACGACGCGGCGGGTCTCGCCATTTCCGAAGGCCTGCGCTCGCAGATCGGTGGCCTCAAGGTCGCCGTCCGCAACGCCCAGGACGGCATCTCGGTGGTCCAGACCGCCGAGGGTGCGCTGACCGAGGTCCACTCGATCCTCCAGCGCATGAGCGACCTGGCCGTGCAGGCTGCCAACGACAGCAACAACACTGAGGCGCGCACCGCCATCAGCACCGAGGTCACGCAGCTCCAGGGTGAGCTCGGCCGTATCGCCGACTCGACCACCTTCAACGGCATCAAGCTGCTCGACGGCAGCGCCGGGACCCTCGCCTTCCAGGTCGGGGCCGGCGGTGACGGCAACAGCCGGATCGCCGTCGACATGAACGGTGCCGACGTCTCCGCGGTCTCCGACGCACTCACCAACGGTCGCTACGCACTGACCGGTGGTTTCGACCCCGCGACGGTGACCGGCAACCTGACCATTTCGCAGGGCTCGACGGTCGTGACCGTCGCAGCCGGTGCCGTCGACGCTGGCCGTACCTCGGGCGAGCTCGCCGACACCCTCAACGCCGACGCCGGCTTCGCCAACAACTTCCTGGCGAGTGTCGACGCTGCTGGTGAGATGGTCATCACCTCGAAGACCAGCAACACGGCCGTGACGACCGGTGGTACCGGTGCGGCGGCTGGCGCTGGCGCCGCCGGGGCCCTGGACTTCAGCACCCACGCCGGTGCGCAGTCCGCGGTGTCCCTGATCGAGGGCCAGATCCAGACGGTCTCCCAGGCACGTGCCAACCTCGGTGCGTACCAGAACCGTTTCGAGTCCACGATCTCGAACCTGAAGGTCACCACTGAGAACCTGCAGGCTTCCGAGTCGCGGATCCGTGACACCGACATGGCCGAGGAGATGGTGAACTTCACCCGCTCCCAGATCCTGTCGCAGGCGGGTACGGCCATGCTGGCCCAGGCGAACCAGGTCCCGCAGTCGGTCCTGTCGCTGCTCCGCTGATCCATCACAGCACCGCTTGGGGGGTGGCGCACTCGAGTGATCGGGGCGCCACCCCCCTTGCATCGCCCAACGGTTCATCCAGGAAGGACGCCGCGTGAGCGCGCAGGGTCTGTTTTCGATCGGAGGCCTCGCCTCCGGCCTGGACACCAGCAACATCATCAGTCAGCTGATGAAAATCGAACGTCAGCCGGTCGTTCGCATGGAGAGCACCCAGGCGCAACTCCGGCAGGTCGACGGGGCGTGGAACCAGGTCAACACCAAGCTCTCCGCCCTCCGCACCGCGGTCGACAAGATCAACCGGCGGGACCGGTTCACCAGCATGGTCGCCGTCACCTCGTCCAACAGCGACGCCGTGTCGGTCACTCGAGGCACCGGCACCACGACCGGTACCCTGAGCTTCCGGGTCGACCAGCTCGCCCAATCGGCCCAGATGGCCAGCGGCGACTTCGCGGCCACCGACACACCGCTCGCCGCCGGGACCTTCGAGGTGGCGATCGGGGGCCAGACCACCACGGTCGAACTCGACGGCACGCAGACGCTCAGCGACCTGGTCGCGAAACTCAACGCGGCCGAGGGCGGCTTCACCGCCTCGACGGTCAAGATCGCGGACGGCCAGTACCGCGTCCTGCTGACCGGCGACGACTCCGGCGCCGGCAACGACCTGGCGGTCACCAGCACGCTGGCACCCTTCGGGGCCGGCCAGACCACCAACCTGCGGACCGCCCGTGATGCGCAGGTCACCCTGGGAACCGGCGTCGACGCGATCACCATCTCGCGCGCGAGCAACACCATCACCGACCTGGTTCCGGGCGCCTCGGTCACGCTCAACAAGACCACCGCGGACGAGGTGACGGTCACGTCCTCGCGCGACGTCGAGGCCGCCGTCCGCGCCGTCAACGACTACGTGACCGCGCTCAACGGGGCGATCGACACCCTCAAGTCCCTGACGGCCTACGACGCCGAGACCAACACCGCGGGCTTGCTGCAGGGTGATGCGACCGCCCGCCAACTGATGGGACAGTTGCGGTCCTCTGCCGTGACTTCGCTCGGTGTACCGAGAGAGCCGTTCTCCAACGGGTACGAGGTCGGGTTGTCCGTCGACCGCTACGGCAAGGCCGTCCTCGACGAGACGAAGCTGCGAGACGCCCTGGCCGAGGACTTCGACGCCGTCGGACGTGTGTTCGGCCGTGCCGCCACCGTCTCCGAGCCGTCCGCCGTCGGCATGGCCGGCTCGACCGCGACCGCTGACGGCAACTACGAGGTCGAGGTGACCACCGCGGCGACCGCCGCCAAGGCGGTCGGTGCGACCTACGACCCGCCGGGCGCCGGCGAACCGAAGACCTTCCGGGTCATCTCCGGAGGTCGGACCGCCACGGTGACGATCGACACGACCCACCTCTCGGCGGCCGACGTGATCGCGGAGATCAACGAGGCGCTCGAAGCGAGTGACCTCGGGTACCTGTCGGCGCGCGCCGGCGAGGGTGGCGAGGGCGACCTCGTGATCGAGTCGAGTGACTACGGTTCGAAGTCGACGTTCACGATCGAGGAGATGACCGGCGCCGGCGAGGGTGCGACCGTGGTGCCGGGGGGCACGGCCTGGGGCCTCGAGGGCACTTACACGGGCACCGACGCGTCCGGCCGGATACGCCCGGTGGGCGGCGACTGGTCCGATCTGACGGGCAGCGGACAGACGCTCACGGCCTCCGAGGGGCCAGGCGAGGGGATCAAGTTCGTCTGGACGGCGGACGCGGCCTCGACGGGCGCCTTCGGCGTGGCGTTCACCCAGGGTCTTGGCGGTCAGATGGACGCGACCTTGCGCTCCGCCGAGGGCAGCTCCGGCTCGGTCGCCCGCGCCCGGACCGGCATCAGCAACCAGATCTCGATGTACGACACCCGTATCGAGGGTTTCGAACACCGGCTCACGCTGCGTGAGTCCACCCTCATCCGGCAGTTCACGGCGATGGAAACCGCGATGTCGCGGATGAACTCCCAGATGAGCTGGCTCTCCAGCCAGCTCAGCTCGCTCAACGGAATGAACGAGCGGTAATGACGACCAAGGACGGTCACATGTACGCACAACAGCAGCAGCACTACCGCCAGCAGGAGGCCCAGACCGCCTCCCCGGCGCAACTCGTCCTCATGCTCTACAACGGGGCACTGGCCGAGGTCGCCCGGGCCGGCCGCGGTCTCGCGGTCAGCCCCATCGACCTCGCCGACGTGCACGACTGCCTCACGCGCGCCCAGGCCATCGTGACCGAACTGCTGGTCACCCTCGACCACGACCGCGGCGATCCGCTGGCGGCCCACATGGCGTCGCTGTACGACTTCTGCCTCGATCGACTGGTCAGCGCCAACATGGCCAAGACGAGCGACGGGCTCGCCGAGGTGTCCGACGTGCTGAGCGGCCTGCGCGACGCCTGGGAGCAGGCCTGCGTCCTCGGGCATCCCGCGCCGGCTGCCGCGGTGGTCGCATGAATGCGCCCCTCGCCGCAGCCGACACGTGGACCGAGGTGCTCGCTCAGCTCGAGCAGGACGTGGCGGAACTCGACGCCGCGCTCACGGACGGTGAGGTCGTACCGGTCCAGGCATGGGTTCCCCCACGCGACCTCGGTCCGGTCCCGCACGATCTTCAACCGCGGGCACAGCGCCTGGCGCTGCAACTCGCGCGGCTTTCGTCCCGTACCCGGGACCGGCTCGGCGAGCTGAGCGGGGAACTGGCCGACGTGGAACAGCGCCGCAGGGCCGGCACGGCCTACGCCCGCTGACCGATCCACCCCGCACAGCCCACCTGGCCGGGCACCGGACGAAACAGGGACCGAATTCGGACCGCACCGCTTAGGTGTCACAGAACGTGGCCGACCAACCACTGTGACAACTCGGTACGGAAACCAGACTCGGCTCATGGAGGAGGCGTTTGCCTCCTCCATTTCCTTTTGTCCGGAAAAGGTCCAACATGTGGGACGTGACGACGACCGCGGCGCTTCGCGCGCTGGATGGTCTCGCACTGCGCGGGACCGTGCGAGCCAACAACGTCGCCAACGCCGAGACGCCGGGCTACCGCGCGCAGACGGTCGACTTCGAGTCGTCGCTGCGCAGCGCCCTGCGGCGCGGCGAACCGACGGCGGCGACCGCCGAGACGATCGCGACGCCCAGCGTCATCGACGCGCGCGGCAACTCGGTCGACCTCGAGACCGAGCTGATCCAGGGCATGAAGGACGGCCTGCAGCGCGACGCCATGATCACGGCGTTCAACTACAAGGTCGGCCAACTCCGCGTCGCGATGGGCGGCCGCCGATGAGCTTCTCCTCGATGAACATCGGCCGGACCGGCGTGGGCTTCGCCCACCACTGGCTCGACTCGATCGCCCACAACATCGCCAACGTCAACACCGAGACCACGCCCGGCGAGGAGCCCTTCCGCGCCATCAAGGTCGTGGCCCGCCCGCTCGGCAGCGGCCCGTTCGCACAGACCGGTTCGGGCGTGTACCTGGCCCAGCAGCTCGAAGAGGGCGGCGATCCGGCCCTGGCCTACGACCCGACCAACGCCCTGGCCGACGCCGACGGGATGGTCGCCAAGCCGGTCGTCGAACTCGGCTCCGAGATGGTCGACATGATGATCGCCCAGCGCCACTACCAGGCCAACCTGCGCACCGTCGAGTCGGCGAAGGAGGCCTACCAGGCCGCCCTTCGCCTGGGAGCCCAATGATGGTCGCCCCGATCAGTGGCGCGCTGCCCATCGCCCCCATCGCCCCGATGCCCGCGTCGGCAACGACCGGTGCCACCGGCGCCGCCGCCCCCGGCTTCGGCGACGCGCTCGGCAAGGGCCTGCAGACCGTCTCGTCGCTCGAGCACAAGGCCGACGCCCTCGTCGAGGACATCGCGACCGGCGGCGACACCAAGATCCACGAGGTGATGGCCGCCACCAGCCAGGCCGGTCTCGCCGTCGACATGCTCGTCCAGGTGCGTGACCGCGCCATGGAGGCCTACCAGGAAGTGATGCGCATGCAGGTCTGAGCCCAGGCTCGCAACGACCTGCAAGCGCTGAACCCCCGACCACAGGACTGAACGCCACGTGGAGCTCAAGGACCGCCTGAACGGCCTGATGCGCTCGCTGCCTCCAGCGCAGCGGGTCGGCATCGTCGTCGCCGTCGTCGTGCTGGTGATGGCCGCCGTGCCCTTCATGCAGTGGGTCACCACCCCGAGCTACGCCCTGCTGTTCGCCGGGCTCGAGGACAAGGAGCTCTCGCAGGTCGTCGAGGAACTCGAGACCCGCGGGGTGCCCTATCAGCTCGACGGCTCGCGCGTCCTCGTTCCGCAGCAGCAGCTGCACCGGGTCCGCGCCGACCTCGCCTCGGCCGGCGTCAGTGGCACCCCCACCGTCCCCGGCTACGAACTGCTCGACGACCAGGCGCTCGGCGTGTCCGACTTCCGCCAGCGCGTCGACCTGCAGCGCGCCGTCGAGGGCGAGCTGACCCGCACCCTGACCGCCATGGACGGCATCGAGTCCGCCACCGTGCGCCTGGTCATCCCCGAGGAGTCGTTGTTCACCGAACAGCGTGAACCGGCCACCGCCAGCGTCCTGCTCGGCACCGCGGGCACCATGGACAGCAACCAGGTCGAGGCGATCACGCTGCTGGTCTCGTCCGCCGTCGAAGGCCTCGCCCCCGACGAGGTCACGGTCGCCGACACGGCCGGCAACGTTCTGCACGCACCCGGCGACGGCGCCATCGGGGGCGTCAGCGACCGCCGCCAGCGACTGACCCGCGAGTTCGAGTCCGCGCTCAACACCGACCTGCAGTCGCTGGTCCAGCGCGCCACCAACTCCCCGGCCTCGGTGTCGGTGCGGGCCTCGCTCAACTTCGACGAGTCCGAGATCCAGACCGAGACCTTCGACGCCGAGGGCACCCCGCTGCGCGGCTCGAGCTCGATCGAGGAGTTCGAGGGCACCGGCGCGCCGACCGGCGGCGTCACCGGCGTCGACGGCGGCCCGCTGCCCGTCGGCGACGGCGAGAGCACCTACACCCGCGAGGACACCTCGACCGAGTACGGCGTCGGCCGCACCACCACCCGCACCATGCAGGCCCCCGGCGCGGTCCAGGACCTCTCGGTGGCGCTCGTGGTCGACAACGGCGCCGAGGTGACCGACGCACAGCTGCGCGAGTTGGTCGGCGCCGCCGCCGGCATCGACATCGCGCTGCGGCAGGACGCGATCGCCATCACCCGCGTCGCGACCCCGGTCGTCGACGAGACCCCCGTCGAGGAGCCAGAGACCGGCCTGATGAGCGACCTCGAGAGCTACATCGCTCTCGGCCTGATCGTGCTGATCGCGATCATGCTGTTCCTGATGAGCCGCAAGAAGAAGGACAAGAGCGGCAAGGGCAAGAAGGGCGGGGAGAAGGTCGTCCCGGCCCAGGTCCGGCCGGCCTCGGCACCGCTCGAGCAGGCCGACCTGCCCGAGCCGCTGCCGTCGGGCCCCCGCATCCAGGACGAGGTCGCCGAACTGGTCGAACGCCAGCCCGACGAGATCGCCCAGCTGCTGCGCGGTTGGCTCGCCGACCGGAGGGCATCGTGACCTCCACCGCCATGGTGCTCGGCCGCGCCCAGAAGGCGGCAGCCGTGCTGGTCTCGGTCGGTCCCGAGCGCGCCGCCGCGGTCCTCCAGCACCTCACCGAGGAGGAGGTCGAGCAGATCGCCGTCGAGGTCGCCCAGCTCGGCGAGATCGGCCCGATCCAGCTCGAGTCGATCCTGACCGAGTTCCGCGCCGAGGCCCTCGCACGCACGGCGTTGCTCTCCGGCGGTGAACAGCACGCCCGTGACATGCTGCGCTCACGCTTCGGCAACGACGCGGACGAGATCGTCGACCGGCTGCTCGCGACGACGCAGGCCACCCCGTTCCACTTCCTGCGCATGCACGAGCCCAGCGAGATCCTTCAGCACCTGCGCGAGGAGAGCCCGCAGACCCTGGCCGTCGTGATCGCCCACCTGCCGGCCAGGCTCGGCGCCGCCCTGATGAGCGGCTTCGACTCGCAGGTCCAGGTGGCGGTCGCCACCCGCCTGGCCACGCTCGAGCGCGCCGACGAGGACGTCGTGCGCCGCATCGAGGACGCGCTGAAGATGCGTCTCGGCGAGGTGCGCCGCCGCAGCGGCCGACGTGACGGGGTCAAGGAACTCGCCGACCTGCTCAACCAGTCCGACCGCGCGACCGAGCGCGCCATCATGGCCGAGCTCGAGACGACCGACCCGGCCCTGGCCGAGCGTGTCCGCGCCCTGATGTTCGTCTTCGAGGACCTCGTCACGCTCGAGGACCGCGCGCTGCAGGAACTGTTGCGCCAGGTCGAACCGCAGATGCTCGCCACCGCGCTCAAGGGCGTCGGGAACGACCTGCTCGAAGCCCTGATGAAGAACCTGTCCGAACGCGCCCGCACGTCGGTGCTCGAGGAGATCGACCTCATGGGCCAGGTCCGTCTCAAGGACGTCGAGGCGGCCCAGACCAACATCGTGCGCATGGTCTACGAGCTCGAGAAGGAAGGCCTCATCACGATGAGCCGCGGCCAGGAGGAGTTCGTTGGCTGAACTCCTCCACCTCACGGTCGACGAGAGCGTCCACACGCTCGCGGCGCCGAGGGCCGTCCTCGACCCGGCGACCGCCGCCGTGGTCGAGCGGGCCTCGGACGCGGCCCACGCCCGCGGCTACGCCGAGGGCATCGCCGCCGGGCGCACCGCCGCCGCCGCCGCGGCCGCCCAGATCGTCGCCCGGCTCGACGAGGTGCTGGCCGAACTGCTGGCGCAGCGTGATGCGGCACGCGAGGCCGACCTGGCACTCGCCGCGCGGCTGGCGACCGACGTGCTGGGGGCGACCCCACCCGTCGACGCGCTCGCGCTGCTCGACCGGATCCGTGAGGCCGCCACCGTGCTCGACGACGACCCGCTGGAGGTGCGGCTCAACCCGGCCGACCTCGCCGCGATCGGCGACGCCCCCCGTGACCGCCGTCTGCAACTGCTCGACGACCCGGCCGTCGCCGCGGGCGAGGCCGTGCTGGCCGGCGCCTGGGGCGGCGCCGAGATGACCCGCGCCGCGATGCTCGAGGCCGCGATGGCCCTGCACGCCGCCGGCCACGCCGGCCCGGCCGACGTGGGGGAGCGATCGTGAGCGCCCTCCTGCGTGCCGTCAGCCGCGGCTCGGTCTCCCGCGTCGTGGGTACCGAGGTGGAACTGCGTGGTCTGCGCCTCGCGGTCGGCGACGCCGTCGACCTCGAATCGCGCGGAACCATCCGTGTCGGCGAGGTCGTCGCGGTCGACGACCACGCGGCCCGCGCCCTGATCCTCGGCGACACCAACGGGATCGCCCGCGGCGACGTGGTCCGGCCCCGGCCCGGTCCGCTCGTATCGCCGGTCGGCCCGGCACTGCTCGGCCGCATCGTCGACGCCCTCGGCCGGCCGCTCGACGGCCTCGGTCCGATCGACGCCCCGCTGCGCTCGGTCGAGGCCGACACCCCGAACGCGCTGGCCCGTCTGCGCGTCGAGGAACCGCTCGACACCGGCGTGAAACTCATCGACACCCTGTGCACCGTCGGCCGTGGCCAGCGCATGGGCCTGTTCGCCGGCTCCGGCGTCGGCAAGTCCACGTTGCTGGCCATGATGGTGCGCGGGACCACCGCGCCCGTGTCGGTCATCGCGCTGGTCGGCGAACGTGGCCGCGAGGTCCGCGAGTTCGTCGAGGACGTCCTGGGTCCCGAGGGTCTCGCACGCAGCGTCGTGGTCGTGGCCACCTCGGACGAGCCGGCGCTGATGCGCCTGCGGGCGGCGTTCCTGGCCACCCGTGTCGCCGAGGAGTTCGCCGACGCGGGCACCGACGTGCTGCTCAGCGTCGACTCGCTCACCCGCCTGGCGACCGCCCAGCGCGAGATCGGGCTGGCCGCCGGGGAGCCGCCGACCACCAAGGGCTACCCGCCGTCGGTGTTCGCGCTGCTGCCGCGCCTGCTCGAACGTTCGGGCCCGCGCGAGCACGGCACCATCACCGCCTTCTACACCGTGCTCGTCGAAGGTGGCGACCACGACGAACCGATCGCCGATGCGGCCCGCTCGATCCTCGACGGCCACCTCGTGCTCGACCGGTCCCTGACCACCGCCGGGCGCTTCCCGGCGATCGACCCGCTCGCCAGCCTGAGCCGGCTCGCCACCACGGTGACGACGCCGGAGCAGCAGGCGGACGCGCTGATGATGCGGCGTTCGCTCGCCGCCGCAGACCGCGTCCGTGACCTGGTCGAGGTGGGCGCTTACGTCCCCGGTTCCGACCGGGTGGCAGACGCAGCACTGTCGATGATGGACGACATCGTCGACTTCCTGACCCAGGCATCACACGACGTGGTGACCTCCGACGACGCATGGATGCGGATCGCCGAGCTCGCAGCACGACTGCGGGCAACCGAGGAGACACCGGCGTGAAGCGTGATCGAATGAAGGTCGTCCTGCAGGTTCGCGAGAACACCGAGCGACGCCGACTGGCCGAGCAGGTCGCCGCGGATCTGTCCCTGCGCCTGGCCAGCGAGCGCCACGACGACGCGGTGGTGGCCCTCGACGGCCGCACGGCGCCGTCGGTCCGGTCCACCGAGGGCCTGCGCCAGCACCGGCTGGGGACGCTCGCCCTGAGCGACGCGGTCGAACGTGCCCGCGAACGCGAACGACTCGCCCGGCGCGACGCCGAAGAGGCCGAGCAGAAGCGGGTCGAGGCAGCCATCGCCCGGCGCAGCGCCGAGCGGCTCGCCGAGCGGCGCGCGGCCGAGGCGGCGCTCGAGGCCGCCCGCACCGCGGACTCGCAGCTCGACGCCGTGGCGCTCGAGACCTGGCGACGCCGCGCATGACACCTTCCATCGGCGGCGGCATGGCTGACGTCCAGGCCCGCATCGCCGCCATCCAGGGCCGCATCGCCGCCATGATGCCGAGCGCTCCGGCGCCCACGGCGGCGAACGCGAGCACGGGCACGGGCGGGACGACGTTCCAGGCGTCCCTGGCGTCGGCCAGCGCGGCGACCGTCGGGCCGTCCACGGCGTTGCTCGACGGTGCGCCGCGGGCCACCGGCGACTGGGCGGCGAAGCTGTCACCCGCCGGTCAGAAGGTCGCCGGCCTGATCGAACAGGCCGCCAACGAGGCCGGCGTCGACCCGGCCCTGTTCGCCGCCCTGGTCAAGACCGAGTCCAACTTCAACCCGACCGCCCGCTCACACGCGGGGGCGATCGGCCTGGCCCAACTGATGCCGGCGACCGCCGCCGGCCTGGGCGTCGACCCGACCGACCCGCTGCAGAACCTGCAGGGTGGGGCCAGGTTCCTCAAGGCCCAGCTCGACAAGTTCGGGTCCGCTGACCTGGCACTCGCCGCCTACAACGCCGGCCCCGGCCGGGTCGCGCAGGCCGGCGGGATCCCCCGCATCAGCGAGACCCAGAACTACGTGAAGCGCGTGATGACGACGTGGGAGCAACTTCGATGATCAACCTCAACCCCGCAGCCACGACGGCTGCCCCCTCCGCGCTCGGCGGCGTCCCAGACGCGGCCGCCGGAGGCGACTTCCTGGCCATGCTCGCCGGCATCGTCGGCAGCGTCACCTCGGCGGCCAGCCCCGACGGCGACGGCGTGCTGCTGCCCGGCTCGCCGCTGCTGGACGCCGCCGACGGCACCGCCGGTGACCTGGTCGCCGATCTGGCCGCCGAGTTCGGTGCGATCCTCGACGCCGAGGTCGTGACCGACGCCGAGGTCGCCGACGGCGAGGTGGCCGGGTTCCCGTGGCCGACCGTGCAGGCCCTGGCCGCGATGCTGGCCCAGCCGGCCGCCGCGGCGCCGCTCGACGCCGCCGAGGCGGCCGCCGCGACCGAGGTGTCGGCCGGATCGGCCGAGGCCGCGGTCCCCGCGGCCGGGGTGGGCACCGGCACGAACAGCCCGCTCCCGGGGCCGGCCCCCGCTGCGGCCGGGACCGCCGGCGCAGGCACGATGCCCGACACCGTCGCCTCGCTCTCGCCGACGGACGCGGCTCCGACCGACGTCGTCGCCACCACCCCCACGGCCGCCACGGCCGCCACGGCCGCCACGGATGCCACGGCTGCCACGGCCGCCACGGCTGCCACGGGTGCCGCGGCCACGACGGATGCCGTGACCGACGTCGCCGCCGAGGCGACGACGGAGACCGCGGAGGCAACCACGGCTCGCACCGCGCCCGGGCCGACCAGGGCCGGCGAGGCGACCGCGGATGCCACGGCCGCGACCTCGGTCGCGGACGCCGCTGCGGACGCGGACGCGGGCGAACCGGTCCGCGTCGAGGCAGCGCGTCGCAGCCCCGACGCCGACTTCCGCCCGGCCCGGACCGGCACCGCCGACACGCTGGCCGACCCGGTCCACGCGACCGGCGAACTGCGGGACACGGGCAGCACGGTCCGCGACCGCGGACCGATGACCTCGGCGGCCGCCGGTGTGGCCCGCGTCCTCGATGCCATCGAACAGCTCGAGAAGGCACCGCCACCCCGGCAGGTGACCCTCGAACTCGGTGACGTACGCGTGCGGGTCGCCGTCGAGGACGGCGCGGTCCGCATGCAACTGCTCGGCGAGCAGCGTGACGCCGGCCGTGACTTCCTGCGCGCCGCCAGTGAAGCCCTGCGTGAGCGTGGCTTCGAGATGGCGGGCGAGGGCAAGGGCGACGCTCGCGACCGGGACGCCGAACGTCAGCGGCCCGACCTTGCGCCGCCGCGACCCGAGCGTGGCTTCGGCCGCACCGGCCGCGCCACCGATCCGACCACTGCCGGTGTTCGCGCCGGCATCCACCTGTAGGAGATCACCATGACGACCATCACCAGCGGTATGGGGATCGGCGGCAACGGCGGTCTCCCCACCGGCGACGGCGCACTCAGCGCCCTCGGCGGGCTCGGCAGCGACGGCTTCCTGAAGCTCATGGTGGCCCAGCTGCAGTACCAGAACCCCATGTCACCGTCCGACCCCAGCGCGATGATGTCGCAGACCTCACAGCTGGCCCAGTTGGACGCCGTACAGCAACTCGCCACCCTGCAACGGCAGCAGCTCGGCCTGAGCAACGCCGTGGCCGCGGCAGGGTTGGTCGGCAACCACATCAGCGCACTCGCCACGGATGGCACAGAGGTGCAAGGCGTCGTCGACGCCGTTCGCTACACCGAAATGGGTCCGGTCCTGGACATCGGGGGACAGGAAGTCTCCTTCGACCAGGTCTCCGAGATCCGCACCTCCGACGACGCCTGACTCAGGCGAGAGGAACCACCATGCTGCGCTCCATGTTCTCCGCGGTCTCCGGGCTGCGGTCCCACCAGACCATGATGGACGTGACCGGTAACAACGTCGCGAACATCAACACCGCCGGCTACAAGGCCGTGCGGACCACCTTCTCCGAGACCCTGACCCAGGTCGTGCGTGGCGGCGGCGCCGGCGACGCGGGCGCCGGTGGCGTCAACCCGATGCAGCTCGGCCTCGGTTCCCAGGTCGCCGCGACCGACCTGGTCTTCAGCCAGGGCGCCTCGCAGGTGACCGGGCGTTCGACCGACGTCGCGATCCAGGGCGACGGGTTCTTCACCGTCGAGAACACCGCCGGGGACGAGTTCTACACCCGCGCCGGTTCGTTCGGCGTCGACAACGACGGCAACCTCACCAACGCCCAGGGCCTGCGGGTCACCGGCGCCGACGGCAACCCGATCCGCATCCAGGCCGACGCGACCGACATCTCGGTCGGCCCCGACGGCACCGTCATGGGCAAGGTCGCCGGCGTCCCCACCGAGCAGGGCCAGATCCAGTTGGCGCTGTTCGCCAACCCGGGCGGCCTGGTCCGCGTCGGCAACGGCCTGTTCGAGGCTGGACCCGCCGCCGGCGCCCCGGTCTACGGCACGCCCGGCGACAACCAGGGCCTCGGCGGCCTGCAGTCGGGCACGCTCGAGATGTCCAACGTCGACCTCGCCCAGGAGTTCACCAACCTGATCCTGGCCCAGCGCGGCTTCCAGGCAAATGGCCGCACGATCTCGGCCAGTGACGAACTGCTCCAGGCCCTGGTCAACCTCGGCCGCTGAGTTTCCTCGCAGGTCCCTCCACGCCGGCCGGCCCCTCGGGGCCGGCCGGCGGTCTTCTCCGGCTGGGTCCCCCTTCTCGGTCGCTGCGCTCCCTCGTTGCCCCCCAGCCCGGGTCCTGTGCGACTAGGGCACTTGGTCCCTACTCGGCCGATCGGACGCTTCAGCGCGCGGCCCGGATGCCGATGGGTCCGACGTGGGGCCACGGATGCGCCCCACGACGGCTTGCACATGGAGGTGCGGCGTTGATTCTCGTGCACCGACTTCGCGGCGAACCGCTGTTCGTCAACGCCGATCTGATCGAGTCCATCGAGGCGACCCCCGACACCGTGTTGACCCTGGTCGACGGTCGACGGGTCTTCGTCGACGACACCCCCGAGGTTGTCGTGGACCGGATCGTGGCGTTCCGTGCCTCCCTGCTCGCCGCCGCCGACGACCTGCGTATCGAACGACCCGTCTTGTCGGTCGTGCGCGACGAGGAGCGCTGACGTGGACCCGCTGTTTCTCGGGGGTGCGGTACTCGCCCTGCTCGGCATCGTCATCGCCACGGTCATGGACGGCAACTCGTTCGGGCCACTGATCGGGCCGTCGTCCGCGGTGCTCGTGCTCTTCGGCGCGCTCGGCGCCGGCCTGATGGCCTACCGCAAGAGCGATGTCGGTGCGATCCCGAAGTCGGCTCTCAAGGCGATCAAGGGCCAGGCCCTCGACGTCCAGGAGACGATCACCCAGCTCGCGCAGCTGGCCGAGGTCGCGCGCCGCGACGGCATGCTCGCCCTCGAGGCCAAGCTCGAGTCGATCGAGGACCGCTTCGTGCGCACGGGCGTGCAGTTGCTCGTCGACGGCGTCGACGAGGAGGTCCTCAAGGACACCCTCGAGATCGAGATCGCCGCCCTCGACGAACGGCACGCCACGGCCATCGGCTTCTTCAAGTCGCTCGCCGGCTATTCCCCCACGTTCGGCATGGTGGGCACGGTCATCGGCCTGATCAACATGCTCGGCAACCTGAGCGACCCGTCGCAGCTGGGCAGGGGCATGGCGCTCGCACTGCTCACGACCCTGTACGGCGTGATGTTCGCCAACCTGATCTTCAACCCGCTGGCCGACCGCCTGTCGCGCATGAACAACCTCGAACTCGCCGCCATGGACGTCGCGCTCGACGGCATCCAGACCATCCGTCGTGGCGCGAGCCCCCGCGGTGTGATCGAACGGCTCGAGTCCTACCTGCCCCCGTCCGAGCGCATCGGCGTCGCGGACCGCCTCAGCGCCGGCAAGCCCGCCGAGCAGGAAGAGGCGGCCTGATGGCACGCGAACGGAGAAGGAAGGGAGGTGACGACGGCGGCGGCGACCGCTGGCTCGCTACCTACGGCGACCTGGTCACCTTGCTGATGGCCTTCTTCGTCATGCTCTACGCGATGTCAGAGGTCGACATCCAGAAGTTCGCCGCCTTCGTCGAGGGCCTCGCGATCCCGTTCGGCAACAACTCCGCCGAGGGGATGATGCCCGAGAGCAGCGGACTGCTGCCGGAGAACAACGGGCTCGACGAGACCCAGCGCGCCTCCGAGGACATCGACGTCGACCCCGAGGCCGCCCGCGAGTACGCCGAACGGGTCAAACAACTCGAGGACATCTCCGAGAAGTTGCAGAAGGCGCTCGAGAAGGAGGGGCTCGACATCTACGTCGAACAGCGGCGCGAGAACCGCGGTCTGGTCGTCTCGATCGCGACCGACGATGTCCTGTTCGGACTCGGTTCGACCGAGATCGGCGACCGCGGTCGGCAGATCCTTGGCGCCGTCGCCGAGATCCTCGGCGATTTCTCCAACAAGGTCATGATCGAGGGCTACACCGACGACATCCCGCTGCGGCGGGCGTCGTACGACAACTGGAACCTGTCCACCGACCGCGCGGTCGCGGTCCTGAAAGTGATGGTGCAAGAGCACGGAGTACCGCCGGAGAAGGTCGGCGCCGTCGGATACGGCGAGCACCGACCCCTGGTGCCCAACTCCAACTCGGAGAACCGGGCCCGCAACCGGCGCGTCGACATCGTCGTGCTGTTGGAAGAGGAGACAACGGAATGAGCGGCGTCGTAGGCCCCGTGTGGGCATGTTGGGGGCCGTCGCCGCGAGCGCGGGGCCCCATCGGGAAGACGGTCTCGGAGGGATCGAAATGAGCGAAGCCGTCATGGTCGAGGTCGAAACCGAGGGCAGGTCCAAGAAGCTGCTGCTGATCGGGGCGGTGGTCATCCTGCTGGTGGCCGCTGCCGCGGCGTGGTTCTTCTTCCTCAAGCCCGCGGGTGACGAGGTGCCGCCCGAGGCCGTCGACGGGGAGATCGTCACCCTCGAGCCGCTGACGACCACGCTGGGTGTCTCCTCGCCGAGCCACGCGCGGGTGTCGTTGGCGGTGGTCCTCACCGAGGACGCCGACCCGACCGTCATCGACGGGCGCAAGGCGTTGCTCCAGGACGCGCTGCTGCAGGAGATCGCCGTCATGGATGCCGACCAGTTGCGCAGCGCGGAGGGATCGGCCCAGCTTCGTGCGGCCCTGACCGAGGACGCGCAGGCGATCTGGGGCGCGGACGTGGTCCGGCGCATCCTCCTCACCGAACTCCTGGTCCAGTAACGCTGCGCGTCCGAGCGGTGACGCTCGGCAATAGGAACACTTGATCGTCCAGGCTCTCGGCCGATGGGCTCCACGACCTGTGGAGGTACCCGTGAGCCGAGCACTGGCCGACGTGTCCACCACGACCGTGACCCCGGTCGACTTCCGTCGGCCGTCCCGGATCAACCGGGACGCGGTCGTGGTGTTCGAGACTGCCCACGACGCGTTCGTGCGCCGTCTCACCAGTGCCTGGTCGAATGCGACGCAGTCGGTGATCGACATCGAGCACCTCGCGTCGGAACAGCTCTCGGTCGACGACTACGTGCGCACGCTGCCCTCGCCGACGGCGCTCGCCAGCGTGTATGTCGGGCCGCTCGAGGCCAACGCGCTGATCGACATCGACCTGTCGTTGGCACTGCTGCTCGTCGAGCGCCTGCTCGGCGGTGTCGGCGATCCCGCCGAGAGCGCCGTCCCGCGCCGCCCCACCGACCTCGAGGCCGGCATCATCGCGAGCGGACTGCTCGTGCCCGCCGTCGAGGCGATCGACGAGGCCCTCGACAAGATCGAGGGCGAACCGTCGGAACTGCTCGGCATCGAGACCACGCCGCAGCCGATGCAGCTGTCCGCCCCGGGCGAACTGCTGCTGCTGCTGACCTACCGGGTCGAGATCCGCGGTGAACTGCCCGCCCAGGGCCTGATCAGCATCGGCTACCCCGTCGCCCCGCTGCTCGCCCACCTCGACCAACTGACCGGCGGCGCCATCGACGAGGACGACCCCACGCAGGGTCAGGCCGCCCGCGGCGCGCTGCTCGACTCCGCCCTCGACCTGCGGGTCCACCTCGGCTCGTCGACCATGCCGGCATCGGCCCTGGCCGGACTGCAGCCCGGCGACGTCCTCTCGCTCGACCACCCGATCGGCCGCCCGGTGCGCCTCGTCTGCGACGGCCGCGACCTCGGCACTGCCCACCTCGGCAAGCGCGGCCGACGCGCCGCCATCCAGATCGTCGCGCCCCCCGCCCACCGGCCGGCCGGCGGGTGGGACGACGCCGTCCCGCCCTCGGGCGCACCTGCACCAGCCCTGTCCGCCCTGTCCCAGGAGCTCGTTTCGTGACGCCCGAGACCGCAACCCGTGCCGAACTGCCCGACCTGACCGCCGGCGCCGGCTTCGGTGTCCCCGGCGACCTGCACCTGCTCGCCGACGTGGAACTGACGGTCACCGTCGAACTCGGCCGCGTCCGCCTGCCACTGCGCGAACTGCTGCGCCTGCAGGAGGGCAGCGTCGTCGAACTCGACCGCCTCGCCGGCGCTCCCGTCGACGTGCTCGCCAACGGCACCCCGGTCGCCCGCGGCGACGTGGTCGTGGTCGGCGACGAACTCGGTGTGCGCATCTCGGAACTGCTCGGGCGGGTCGGCGCCTGATGGACTCGCCCCTGCTCGGTCTGCTGCTGCTGGGCGCCCTCGCGGCCGCCCCGTTGCTGCTGCGACGCTTCAAGGGCGCCCAGCCCGGCGGCGTGCGGGTGCTCGGACGCACCGCCCTGCACAAGAACGCCGTGGTCGCCGTGGTCGAGGTGGGTGGGCGCCGCCTCCTGCTCGGTGCCGGTGACAAGGGCATCGAACTGCTCACGGAACTCGACGCCGAGTCCGCCGACGCGGGCGACGCCGTCGCCGTGCCCGAGGGTCGGCCGGCGCCGGTCCTCGACCTCTCCTCGCTCGAGCGCACGGATGTCGCTCGTCAGCACACGTGGTCGACCACCACCGGATCCGACGAGGCGCTGGATGCGCTGCTCGGACCGGTCGGCTCGTCCACGACCCAGTCAGTAGGGCCAGGGATCGGCCTCGTCGACCGTCTTCGTCACATGACGGTCCGAGTCTCGCAGCCGCAGCGCGGCGCGGGAAGGCCGTTCCGTGCATCCCTCCGCCGCTGACCGACCGTCCGGCCGTCGGCGGCGCCGGGTGGGGGGGCTGGTCCTGCTCGTCGGTGTGCTGCTGACGCTGTCGACCCTGCCCGCCCACGCCCAGGTGGCCGAGCCCGAGACGCCGGCCGGCCAGGTCGAGGGACCGGTCGCGCCGACCGCACCGGTCACGCCCGAGGAACTCGCCGATCGGGCCGGCGTCGAGGACGCCAGCAGCCTGACCGTGACCCTCGACGACGCCGAGAGCGGTCTGTCGCGCACGGTGACGCTGATCCTGCTGCTCAGTGCGGCGGCGATGGCCCCCGTCCTGCTGCTGCTGATGACCACGTTCACGCGCTTCGTGATCGTGCTGAGCCTGGTCAAGAACGGCCTGGGGCTGCAGACCGTGCCGCCCGCGCAGGTGCTGCTCGGCCTGTCGGTGTTCCTGACGCTGTTCGCCATGGGACCGACACTGTCCGAGGTCAACGAGACCGCGGTCCAGCCGATGTTCGCCGGCGAGATGGACGCGATGGACGCCGCCCGGGTCGGCTACGAGCCGTTCCGCGACTTCATGCTGGCCCAGACGCGCGAGTCGGACCTGCGGATGTTCACCGAGATGGCCGGCAGGGACGCACCGGCCAACGTCAGCGAGGTCGGGCCGACCACGCTGGTCCCGGCGTTCGTCATCTCGGAGTTGCGCACCGCGTTCACCATCGGATTCGTGATCTTCGTGCCCTTCCTGATCGTCGACCTCGTCGTCGCCGCGGTCCTGATGGCGCTGGGCATGGTCATGCTCCCGCCGGTGTTCGTGTCGCTGCCGCTCAAGCTGCTGTTGTTCGTCCTCGTCGACGGCTGGGCCCTCATCGCCCGCTCGCTCGTCTCCTCGGTGATGGGCTGACGCCCCGGAAGGTCATGACATGACCGACGTGCAGGTCCTCGACATCTTCGCCAGCGGGATGCTGGTGGCGTCGAAGCTGGCCGGGCCGTTGCTCGGTGTCGCTCTGGTGATCGGCGTGGCCGTGTCGCTGTTCCAGACCGTCACGCAGATCCAGGAGATGACGCTCAGCTTCGTGCCCAAGGTCATCGGGCTGGCCGTGGTGTTGCTGGTCAGCGGCAACTGGATGCTGCGCGAGATCACCAGTTTCGCCTCGCAGCTGTGGTCGTCGATCCCCACGCTCGTGGGCTGAGGGGCGCTCGACGATGGACGCCGTGATCGGTATCGACACCGGGTGGGTGGTCGGCATGCTGCTGGCCGTCACCCGGGTCGCGGCGTTCGCGATCGCCTCGCCGCTGACAGGACGTGCGTTCCCGGCACCGGCGCGGGTCGCGATGACGTTCTCGGTGGCGCTGGCCATGGCCGAACCGGTCCGCGGCGTGCTCGAACTGGGTGATCTGCTCGCCGCGGGCGTGGTCAACGCGCTGATCGGTGCCACGCTCGGGTGGGTCACCGGGCTGATGCTGCACCTGTTCGCCTCGGCCGGCGGCATCGTCGACCTGGTGTCGGGCCTGTCCATGGCGACGGTGTTCGACCCCATGCAGGGCGACTCGGGCGGTGTGTTCGGCCGGCTGTTCAACCTCACGGGCATGGCGCTGTTCGTCGTCGGCGGGGGACTGGCGCTGCTGGTCGGCGGCCTGGTCGCCAGCGCCCGGCTGCTGCCGCTCGGCGCGGCGTTCTCGCCGGTGAACGGGCTGACCGGCCTGGTCGTCGAGATGGTGTCGCAGCTGATGCGGTCCGCGGTCGAGTTCGCCCTCCCGGTCATCGGCGTCCTGCTGATGCTCGAACTCGCCATGGGGCTGGCGGCCCGCTTCGCGCCGCAGGCCAACATCTTCATGCTCGGCATGCCGATCAAGATCCTCGCCGCGATCACCGTCGTCGGCTCGGCCTGGGTGCTGTTCCCCGACGCGGTCAACGGCGTCGAGGCGTCCGTGGCCCGCTCGATGGACGCCGTCATGCAGGGCCTCGGCGCCATCCCGCCTGCGTAATTCTGGGGTCGGGTCCCCTGTCTCGGTCGCTGCGCTCCCTCGTTGCCCCCCGACCCGGCGCTTCGGGACCCAGACTCCTTGATCTGTCACGCTCCGTGCCGACAGGGCCACGCAGCGGAAGGATCCGCGTTCGTCGGGCCATGGACAGGCCGGTCAGTTCCACCGACCGAGGTGTCCGTAGTGGCGAAGGATGGGCGTACCGAGAGGGCCACGCCCCAACGTCGCAAGAAAGCTCGCGACGAGGGGACGGTCGCTCGTTCGCAGGAGGTCGCCGTGGCGGCCTCGTTCGCCGCGCTCGTCGGCACCCTCGCCATGCTCGGCCCGACCGCGGTCCGCCAGACGACCGGCCACTTCAGCGAGGCGTTCCGCACCGCCGGTGACGGCACCGCCCTCGCCTCGGCCGGGCCCCGTGCGCTGCAGATGGTCGTGGTGCTCGCCGGCCCCTTCCTCGCCATGGCGGTCCTGGCCGGGCTCGCCAGCGGTGTCGCGCAGGTCGGCTTCAAGATCAACATGAAGCTCGCCAAGCCGAAGCTGAGCAACCTCTCGCCCAAGAAGGGGCTCGAGAAGCTCAAGCCCGTGGTCGCCGGCTGGGAGTTGATCCGCTCGGTCCTCAAGCTCGGTGCGGTGTTCGTGGTCGTGTGGCCGACGATCGCGGTCTGGAAGCAACACCTCGGCACCGACCGGACCCTCGAGGGCGGCCTGCCGCGGCTCACCAGCGCCTACGGGACGATCATCATGCGTGCCGCCGCGCTGGCCCTGCTCATCGCCGCCGCCGACTACTCCTATCAGCGGTGGCGGACGTCGACCCAGATCAAGATGAGCCACCAGGACATCAAGCAGGAGCACAAGGACAGCGAGGGCGACCCGATGATCCGCGCCCAGCGCCGCCGCCGGGCGAGCGAGCTGTCCCGCAACCGCATGCTCCGCGACGTCGCCACCGCCGACGTCCTGCTCGTCAACCCCACCCACCTGTGCGTCGCGCTGCGCTACGACCCCGCCGAGGGTGCGCCGCGCGTCGTCGCGAAGGGCGCCGATCTCGTGGCCGACAAGCTCAAGACGATCGCACGCCGCCACGGTGTGCCGATCACCGCCGACATCCCGCTCGCCCGCGCGCTGTACAAGCAGTGCAAGGTCGGCCACCACGTGCCCGCGGCCCTGTACGAGGCCGTCGCGGTCGTGCTCGCCACGGCCTACCGCCGCTCGGGCCGCGGTCCTGGCAGCCGCCTGCTGCAGCGGAGTGCTGCATGAGCGCCGCCTCGATCCCGGGAGGGACCAAGAACCTCGCGCGGACCGTCGTCCCGCTGATGCTCATCGGCGCGGTCGTGATGATGGTCGTGCCGATCCCGCCGGTCCTGCTCGACCTGCTGCTCGCGCTCAACCTCGCGTTCGCGCTGTTGATCATGCTCACGGTGCTCACGCTCAAGGACACCCTCGCGCTGTCGAGCTTCCCGTCGCTGATCCTGCTCACGACCCTGATGCGGTTGGCGCTCAACGTCTCGTCGACCCGGCTGATCCTGCTCGAGGGCTACGCCGGCAAGGTCATCGAGACGTTCGGCAACTTCGTGGTCGGCGGCTCTGTGGTCGTCGGTCTGGTCGTGTTCCTGATCCTGGTCGTGATCCAGTTCGTGGTCATCACCAACGGTGCCGGCCGCGTCGCCGAGGTGGGCGCCCGCTTCGCCCTCGACGCGATGCCCGGCAAGCAGATGGCGATCGACGCCGATCTCGCCGCCGGCCTGATCAACGAGGCCGAGGCCCGCGAGCGGCGCACCCGCATCGCCCAGGAGTCGGACTTCTACGGTGCGATGGACGGTGCCTCGAAGTTCGTCAAGGGCGACGCGATCGCCGGCATCATCATCGTCATCATCAACCTCATCGGCGGCCTGGTCATCGGCATCACGATGAATGGGATGGGCGCCGGCGAGGCCGCCTCGACCTATTCGCTGCTGACCGTCGGCGACGGCCTGATCTCGCAGATCCCGGCCCTGCTGATCTCGGCCGCCACCGGTCTGCTCGTCTCCCGTGTCGACGGCGAGGACGACCTCGGCCCGACGGTCGGCCGCCAGCTCATGCGCGACCCCCGCGTCCTGCGTACCGGCGCGCTGGTCATGGCCGGGCTCGGACTGCTGCCCGGTCTGCCCAAGCTGCCGTTCGCCGTCATCGTCGTCAGCCTGCTGATCTTCGGCGCCCGCAGCGCGTCGCAGAACGCGGCGATCGCCCAGCGGGAGGCGGCCGGTGAGACCACCGGCGCCGACGGCGCCGTGGTCCGCGTCGACCCCGACGACCCGCAGGCGCTGATCGACCAGTTGCGGGTCGAACCCCTCGAACTGCACCTCGCCTACGACGTGCTCGACCTCACCGACCCCGAGTCCGGTGGCGACCTGCTGCAGCGGGTCCGTGCCCTGCGTCGCCAGATCGGCGAGGAGCTCGGCCTGGTGATGCCGCTGGTGCGCACCGCCGACGACGTCACCCTGCCGTCGGGCACCTACCGGATCCTGCTCCACGGCGTCGAGGTCGCCCGCGGCACCGCGCCGCGTGACCGCGTCCTGGCGTTGCCCGCCGTGGACGGCGAGCTCGGCGGCGTCCCGGGGGAGGAGACCATCGAGCCGGTCTTCGGGCTCAAGGCCTACTGGGTACCGATGGAGGCCCGCAGCCGGGTCACCGCGACCGGTGCGACGGTGGTCGACCGCTCGGCCGTCGTGGTCACCCACCTCGCCGAGATCGGCCGCCGCCACGCCGGCGAACTGCTCTCGCGCCAGCAGGTCCAGCAACTGGTCGAGTCGCTGCGCTACGACGAGCCGCTGCTCGCCGACGAGGTCGGGACCGAGACGCTGCCGATGGCACTGCTGCACGACGTCCTGCGCGAGCTGCTCAACGAGCGGGTCAGCATCCGCGACCTCGGCCGCATCGTCGAAGCGGTCTCGGGCCGTGCCCGCGACACGCGTTCGCTCGACCAGCTCGTGTCCGCCGCCCGCGTCGCGATCGGTGCCGGCATCGTGGGCCGCATCGCGCCGACCGGCGAACTCGGTGCCATCACGCTCGCGCCCGCCATCGAGGGCGAGCTGCACGAGCGTGTCCGTGACATCGACGGCACGTTGCAGCTGATCGTCGAACCCGAACGGCTCGCTCCCCTGATCGCCGAGACCGCCGAACTCGTCGGCCGCAGCGGCGGCATGCCGGTCGCGGTCGTGTGCGGCCAACTCCTGCGCCGACCGTTGCGCAACGCCCTCTTCGCTTCCGGCGTCGACGTCCCCGTCGTCGCCTATCCCGAACTGCCGAACCATCTCCACCTCAACGTGATCGGAGCCATCGGTGTCGCTCATGCAGACGTCTGACCGGACCGCGGCATCCGCGGACACCCCCGTCGCGGGCGCAACCCTCGTCGCCGAGGCGCCCACCGCAGAGGCCGCCCTCGAGCAGGTGCACGCCGCCTACGGGTCCGGCGCGCGCATCGTCGAGGCGAAGCGGGTCCTGCGCGGCGGCATCGGCGGGTTCTTCGCCAAGGAGGTCGTGCAGATCCACGCCGCCCGTGGCAGCGACGCCCCCTCGGCCCCGGCCCCGTCCCGCACGACGCCGGCTCCGGCCCCGGGTGCGACCGCGCCAACGGTCGGCGGGAGCCCGATCGAACGACTGCTCGCCGAGGCGGGCGACGCGCCCGACGAGGTGGACTTCGCCACCTTCCTGCGTCGTCA
Organism: Egicoccus sp.; assembly: GCA_035462025.1. Classification (GTDB taxonomy): domain Bacteria; phylum Actinomycetota; class Nitriliruptoria; order Nitriliruptorales; family Nitriliruptoraceae; genus Egicoccus. The sequence goes on from DATHUR010000029.1 coordinate 37,371, forward strand.
GCTCGCGCCGGAACTCGCCGGCCAGTCCGCCGCATCCGCACCGACCGCCGCACCACGGTCGACCGACGCGCAGGCACGGTCCGCGGCGCCGATGCACTGGCCGACGATGGACGACATCGCGCGTCCGGCCGCCCAGCACGCCGAGGTGGCCGCTCCCGCGCCGGCTCCGGTCGAGGCACCGGCCGCGCCGGCGGTGGCGCAGGAGACCGGCCGTCCGAGCTGGGCAGACGCGCCCGCCGGTACCCGGGTGACCACCCAGGACGCCGCCGACCACGCCCCGGCGCCCACGCCCCCGACCGAGCCGGCGCCGGTTCCTGCACCCGCCGCCACGGCCCCGGCCGCCACGGCATCCGCCCGCTGGCAGGACGACGACGACCTCGCGCCTGCCGAAGGGCGCGCCTGGTCACGCACGGTGCTGGTCCGTCTCGGCCTGCCGGTCGCGTTGGTCCAGTCGCTCGACGTGGCCGAGCGCGCCGACGACGTCGCCTGGACCTTCGCGCTCGCCGAGGCGCTGCGCCCGTTGTGCCGGCCGCTGCCCTCGGGTCGCGCCCTGATGGTCGGTCCGCGTGCCCGCGGCCTCGCGACCTCGATCGGCATGCCCGTCACCGCGGTCGGTCAACCGCTGCTCGCACTGGGCGACGTGGCCGCAGGCGTGACCGGTTCGGACGCGAGCCTGGACTGGATGGAACGCGCCCGCCGCGGCCGCTGGCTGCACCTGGTCATCGGCGGCAAGGGCTGGCGCGACCTGCTCCACGCCGACCCGCTCGCGGTGTCATGGGCGAGCGAGGAGGACCTTCCCGTCGCCCTGCGGGCCGCCCTCGAGCTGGGCCTGGTGCTCGGGTACGGACCGCTCGGCGGCCGTGCCGACCGCGCCCGGCCACTCGACGTCGCCCTCGCAATCCGCGACCTGATCCCGGTTCGATGAGCATGCCCCCGATCCCGGAGGATGATTCATGAGCGCGAGCCCGCTGCGACGCACGTTCGCCGTCATGGGGATGCTGGCACTGATCCCGATCCTGGCCCTGATGGCCACCGGGGCGATCACGCCGATGGACGCGGCCATCCGCGCACTCAGCGTGTGGCTGGCGGTCGTCGTGCTCGGCCGGATCGCCCGGGCCTTCCTCGCGGGCGCACTGCGTCGCGTCGAACGCCGCGCCGGCGACCCCGAGCCGGATGCCGCCCAGCCGGCCGCGCCCAGCGGCGTCGACCGGCGCGCCGATGACCGCGGCCGCCGCGCCACCGACGCGGTGGTCGAGGAGGCGGACCTCAGCGTCAGCTGAGGGGTGTCGGTTCCGGACGCTTCGGTCGGACGCCGTCGCCGGACGACTGGCCGCGCAGGCGGCGCAGCACCCACGGCCCGAGATGGGTGCGCATCCAGGCGAGTTCGGTGGCCGCCACCTCGCCTCGACGTCGTGGCGGCGCGCTCGGCAGGGGCTGCTGCCAGGCATCGGTCGCGTCGGGCAGCCCGAGCCGGTGGGCGAGCGCGGCCGCGATGCGTTCGTGCCCGAGGCTGTTGGCGTGCAGGCGGTCCTCGCTCCACAGGCGCGGGTCGGTGGCCACAGGATGCGCGGCGAGGTCGAGCAGCAGCGCGCCCGACCGGACCGTCGCCCGGCGGATGCCGTCGTTCATCGCCACGAGCCGACCGCGCAGCGGTCGCGCCAGCGGCAGCACGGGGGACAGGTCCGGCATCGTGAACGTGAGCACCGTGGCGCCCTCGTGCACGAACGCGGCCTGCATCGCGTGCAGGTCGCGGGTGAAGGTCCACACGTCGAAGCCCGGTCGCAGCAGGTCGTTGACGCCGGCGACCACGGTCACCAGGTCCGGCCGCAGCTCGAGGGCCGGGACGAGCTGCTCCGCGCGGATGGCGGCCGTCGTCCGGCCGCGCACGGCGAGGTTGGCGTACTCCAGTGCGCCGTCCTGGGCCCGGTCGACGTGCTCGGCGAGGCGGTCCGCCCACCCGCGGTAGCGCACCGGACCGTCACCCGGGAGCGGGTCGTCCATGCCCTCGGTCGTGCTGTCGCCGATGGCCACGTACCTGCGCCAGGTCATGTGGTGTCGTCGCGGGAGCGTGCGGCCGCCCGGCCGAGCATCGCCTCGTCGGCGATCCCCGAGACCGCGAGTGGCAGGGCGCTGGCGCTGAGCAGCGCGAACTCGGTCGCGCCGAACACCTGCAGCGCGAACAGGTAGACGGCGACGACGGCCACGCCGATGACGCGAGGCCGGTAGGGACGACCTTCGGGGAGCGGTCGCAGCGCGACGACCCCGCCCGCCGCGAAGCCGGCGAAGATGCCGACCAGCGTGTTCAACAGCGCGATCGGCATGCCGACCAGCAGCAACAGCACCATCGCCTTCAACACGGCCCCCGGTGCGCGGGGGTGTCTGGACAGAAACGCCAGCAGCACGAACGTGATCGGTGCCAGCGACAGGCCCAGCGCCACGGCCGCACCCGAGGCCTCCTCACCGGCGAGCGACGACGTCATGGCCGCCACCAGGGGCCAGTAGGCGAACTGCAGGACCAGGCTGGCGACGATCAGGGCCAGCCAGCGGCGGCGAGGCGTGTTGTCCTCGCCGCCGAACAGGCCGCCGGGCTCGCCGACCCCGGCGCGGCGCAGGGCGGTCAACCCTTGACCGCGCCGGCCGTCAGTCCACGCACGAAGTAGCGCTGCAGCGAGAAGAACACGACCATCGGCAGACCCATGGTCACGAACGCTGCCGCGGGCAGGATGTGCCGGTTCTGGCCGAAGGCGCCCTGCAAACCGGCCAGCGCGATCTGCAGCACGGCCACGTCCGGCGTTCCGCCGAGGAACACCAGGGCGACGAGCAGGTCGTTCCAGACCCACAGGAACTGCAGGGTCGCGAACGCCGCGATGGCCGGGACCGACAACGGCACGATCAACTTCGAGAAGATCTGCATGTGGCTGGCGCCGTCGACGCGCGCCGACTCGATGATCGACGACGGCAGCGAGCCGACATAGTTGCGCAGCAGGTAGATCGCCAGGGGGAGCCCGAAGCCGGTATGGGCCAGCCACATGGCCGGGAACGTGCCCTGCAACTGCAGCGCCGGGAGGATCGGCACGCCGGCGATCGTCAGCCCCTCCTGGTACAGGTTCAACACCGGGATCAGGGCGACGTGCAGGGGCACCGCGATCATGGCGACGACGCCGACGAACAGCAGGTAGCGCCCCTTGAACTGCATCCACGAGAACGCGTAGGCCGCGAACATCGCGATCGTGATCGGGATGACCGTCGACGGGATCGTGACCGCGAGGGAGTTGATGAACGCGTTGCCGAAGCCGCCGGTTCGGCCGAGGACCGAGGCGTAGTTGTCGAGGGTCCACTGCCCCTCGGCGAGCGGGCGGACGAACACCGTCCACCAGCCCTCGGAGTTGATGAAGTTGCGGGTTCGGAACGACGAGATGAACAGGCCGACGGTCGGGATCAGCCACACCACCACGACGGCGATGACGGCGGTGCGTACGAAGACGCCGCTGCCGCTCTCCTTCGCCCCGGTCGGCTTCGGTGCCGCCGGCGTGGCGGGGACCGATTCGGGGGCGGTGTCGAGGCCGACGGTCATCGGATCTCCTCCTCGGCGCGGAAGCGCTTGACGTTCCAGACCATCACCGGGATCACCAGCAGGAACAGCATCGTGGCGATCGCGGCACCCTGCCCGCGGTCTCTGAAGGTGAAGGACCAGCGGATCATCCGCTCGGCGATCACGGGCGTGCCGTCACGACCACCGGTCGTGACCCAGACGATGTCGAAGATCTTGAGCACGTTGATGACCATCGTGGTGGTCACCACCACGATGGCCGACATGATCGAGGGCACCGTGATGCGCCAGAACACCTGCAGTTCGGTGGCGCCGTCGATCCGGGCCGCCTCGATGATGTCCTCGGGCACGCCCTTGATGGCGGCCGACAGGATGACCATCGCGAACCCGGTCTGCATCCAGACCATGATCACCATGAGGAAGAAGTTGTTCCACGGCTCGATGGCGAACCAGGACACGGGATCCTGCCCGAGCGCGACCATGATCCCGTTGAGCAGGCCGGTCTGTTCGCCGAAGGCCTGGAAGTCGTAGATGAACGCCCACACGACGCTGGCCCCGACGAACGAGATCGCCATCGGCAGGAAGATCAACGACTTTGCCAGTGACTCGCCGCGA
>DATHUR010000030.1:0-18306 GCA_035462025.1 Egicoccus sp.
CCACGAACGGAGGCGGTCGGCAGCGAACTCGCCCTCCTGCCACTGCCGTATCCCGCGGGCCTGCAGCCACCGGGCGAGGTCATTGCGAAGGTCGAGCAGCCGCACGATGTCGTCGTGCGTCGCGGGTGACGGTTCGAGCGCGCCGACCGGTTGCCGCGGGGGCATCCCGAGCCTTTCATGCGGGACGGCGACGCTAGCGACCGCACGTGTCGCACCTGCGTGGGATGGTCGGGGGACACCGCTCCGGCCGGGGCGGCGATATCGAGGAGAGGCGAATGCAACTCGATCCCGACGATCCGATCGTGGCCCTGTGCGGTCAGGGGATGCAGGCCGAAGGCGAGGGCCGTGTGGCCGACGCGGTGGCGCTGTTCCAGCAGGCATGGGACGCCAGCACCACCGACGAACAGGCCGCCATCGCGGCGCACTACGTGGCTCGTCACCAGCCCACCATCGAGGCGTGCCTGGCCTGGAACGAACGCGCGCTCGTCCACGCGCAGCACGCCGACCCGGACCGGGTCGCCGGCTTCTTCCCGTCGCTGCACCTCAACCTCGGTCACTCGCACGAACAACGCGGCGACCACGACCTCGCCCGCGAGCACTACGAGGCGGCGCGCGACACCGCCGGCGTGCTCGGCGACGACCCGTACGGCCAGATGCTCCGCGATGGGATCGCTCGTGCCCTGGACCGGGTCCCCGCCCCGGGCTGATCGCGTGACTATCGTCGTCCCGTAGTCGCGGGGCGGGGGAACATGGCGGGCGACGTGCAGGCACGTGACGTGGTCTTCCACGGCGCACGCATCGTCCTGGTCGTCGCCGCCCTGCTGGCGACGGCCTGGCCGATCCAGCGCCTCGAACGGGCCGCTGCGGTGTTCGACCGGGGCGGCGTGATCGGCAACTCCGCGGCGCTGGTCGCGCTCATGTTCGTGGCGGTCCTGCTCATGCTGCTGGCACGGCGCCGTCCGCTGTCTCGGCTGCTCCAGGTGGCGGAGGGGGTCGTGGCGGTCGTGCTGATCGTGGTGCCCGTTGGGCTGGTGGGCTTCCCGCCCGTCCCGCGCTGGGTGCTGATCGCGCTGTTCGGTGGGCCGGTGCAGCCGCTGGCCACGGCCTGGCTCGCCATCGTCCTGACGCGACCGGCGAACCCGCGCGACTCCGCCCCGATATCCGACCAGCCGGTCGATACCATCGTTGAACGGTGAGGAGGTGCGGTCGTGTCGCAGGACCGTCGGGCACCGGGGGACCCGGGTTCGCACGGGGCCGACGACGCCCTCGTGCGTCTCGAGGACGTCCTGCTGGCCCTGCCCTTCGACCGCGCCCTGCCCGACCTCGACGACCTGCTCGAGCGGGCCGAGGTGCCACCCGACCTGCTGCGCCGCGACGACCGCGCCCGCAAGCTCATCCACGAGGCGATCGTCGCGCGGCCGTTGTCCACCCTGGACGCCGTCCAGCAGGTCCGCACCGAGGTCGAACTGCTCACCCTCGAGGTCGAGGTGTTGACCGACCAGTTCGCGGCGGCGACCGATCACCGAACGCGAGCCGACCTCGCCCGGCGTCTCGCCGAGGTCCGGGCCCGCGTCGAGGACATCCGCGGCCAACTCTGACCCTGGACGGCAGGGTCGAGCCACCGGTACCGTTGCCGCTGTCTGCGCCGCGGGGAATGCCCGCCGCCGGAAACCCCACACGTCCCCGCCCACGGAGCATCCCTTGAGGGTCCACGGCTGAACTGCGCCGCTGCCGCCGCCTCGTAGCGCGTCGGCCGGACCGCGCGACCGGATCGGTCGTGCCGCAAGGATCTGCCGTGACCTCCCTGCACCTGCGGGGCGTCTCGTACGCCCACACCCTCGCCGCGGTCGTGCTCGACCGCGTCGACCTCGACCTCGCCGCGTCCGACGCCGGTGACCCGCGCCGGTTCGTCGGCGTCGTCGGCGCCAACGGCGCCGGCAAGTCGACCCTGCTGCGCCTGCTCGCCGGCGACCTCGTCCCGACCGCCGGCCATCTCGACGTCCAGACCGCCGTCCCACCACGACTGGTGGCGCAGGAGGTCGGCGAGTTGACCGACGACGTCCGCGCGTTCGCCTGGCAGTGGGACGGCGTGGCCGAACGTCTGCGCCGGCGACTCGACCTCGACCCCGACGACCTCGACCCGGCGACGGGCCGGGGTTGGACGGCGCTGTCGCCCGGACAGCGCAAGCGGTGGCAGGTCGCCGCGGCGCTGGCGGACGAACCCGACGTGCTGCTGCTCGACGAGCCGACCAACCACCTCGACGCCGAGGCCCGTGACCTGCTGGTCGGCGTGCTCGCCGAGTTCGGCGGGCTCGGGCTGATCGTCAGCCACGACCGCGCCGTCCTCGAACGCCTGACCGGTCGCACGCTGCGCCTGCACGACGGCGTCCTCGACCTGCATGCCGGCAGCTACCTCGAGGCATCCGCGCGCTGGCAGGCGGCGGAGGCGGCCGAACGCGACGCACACGACCGCGCCAGACGCGAGGTCCGCCGGGAACAGCGCATCCTCGCCGACGTCCGGCGTGACCGGCACAGCGCGGAGGTCGCCCCCCGTCGCGACCGCCGTCTCGCCGGCGCGTCCCAGCCCGACGCCCGCGAGGCGGGACGCAAGTTCGCCCAGCGCAAGGCCGAAGCGGCACTGGCGCGACGCGTGACCCAGATGAACGCCCGTGTCGGCCGGGCGCAGCAGGCCGCCGACGCGTTCGATCTACACCGGGAACTCGGCGGCGACGTCGGCTTCCGTCACGTCGAGACCGGCCGGCGCGTCCTGGCGACGGTCCAGGGGGAGGTGGCACACGCCGGTGGCGCTGTCTGGTTGCGGGGCGTCGACGTCGCCCTCCACCGCGGTGAGCGGGTCCGCGTCGCCGGCCCCAACGGCGCGGGCAAGTCGACGCTGATCGACGCCGTGCTGGCTGCACTCGCCGCGACGGCCGAGACGGTCGGCGTGCTGCCCCAGGAACTCCCGGACCCCGGTGCCGTCGTGGCCGAGGTGGCGCACCTCGAGCCGGGTGAACGCGGTCGGGTGCTCGGGACGCTGGCCACGCTCGGCGTCGACCCCGACCGCATCCTGGTCACCAATGCCCCGTCGCCCGGTGAGGCCCGCAAGCTCGCCCTCGCGCGGTTCCTCTCGGGATCGGCCGGCGTCCTCGTGCTCGACGAGCCGACCAACCACCTCGACCTGCCCTCGATCGAGCGGCTCGAGGCCGCCCTGCGCAACTGGCCGGGCGCGTTGCTGCTGGTCACCCACGACGAGTCACTGGCTCGCGCGGTCACCTCGACGAGGTGGGACGTCGACGACGGCACGGTCGTGGTGTCGCCGGCGCCGGCCAGCGCGGCGGTGCAGGGATCGGCGCCCGCGTGACGTAGCCTTCGTGGCGGGATCTGCCGTCTGATCCATCCGCAAAGGTTTGCGCTTGACCATCGTCGATGCCCTGCTGATCCTGCTCGCCGGCGTTGGCGCCGGCGCGATGAACGCCGTCGTCGGCGCCGGGACGCTGATCACCTTCCCGACCCTGCTCGCGCTCGGGTTCCCGCCGGTCGTCGCCAACGTGTCGAACACGGTCGGTCTCGTGCCCGGATCGGCCGCCGCCGCCTACGGGTTCCGAGCCACGCTGAAGGGCCGCAAGCGCCTGGTCATGCAACTCGTGTCCGCGTCCGCGGTCGGTGGCGTGCTCGGCGGTGCGCTGCTGCTGGTGCTGCCGTCCGAGACGTTCGAGATGGTCATTCCGCCCCTGCTGCTGCTGTCCGCGCTCCTGGCGGCGATGCAGCCCCGCGTGTCGGCCTGGGTGTTGTCGCGCCGCGAGCGCATGGCTTCCGAGGTGGCAGCCGATGCCGCCCCAGGCGTCGAACCGGCCGACGCTCCCACCAGCAGTCTGGCGTCCGAGTCGGTCGCCGCGGTGGAGGAACCCGCCGCCGCTGCCCCGGTCGCCATCCGCACCAGCCCGATCCTGTACGTGATCGTGTTCCTGACCGGGATCTACGGCGGCTACTTCGGCGCTGCGCAGGGCGTCATCCTGCTGGCCGTGCTCGGCATCTTCGTCGCGGGCGGCATGCCCCAGGTCAACGGCATCAAGAACGTGCTGGCCGGCGTCGCCAACCTGGTCTCGGCGATCCTGTTCATCGCGATCGCCGAGGTCGACTGGCGCGTCGTCGGCCTGGTCGCGGTCGGTGCGACCATCGGTGGCCTGCTCGGCAGCCGTTTCGGCCGCCGCCTGCCCGCCGGTCCACTGCGCGCCCTGGTCGTGGCCGTCGCCCTGTTCGCCGCCGTCTGGCAGTGGATCAGGTAGCCGGAGCGGACTCCCAGGCGGTGCCGGTCCAGCGGCGGAACGCCTCGCGCTGCGCGACACCGGACGCGTCGTCGCGGACCAGGCGGCGGCCTGGTCGGGGGGCGCCGAGCGTCACCTCGCGCGTGAGCAGCCGAGGGCCGCGCAGCACGGTCACCTCGACGCGGTCGCCCGTCTTCTTCGCCTTCAGGCGTCCCGGCAGTTCGCCGCGGCCGACCCGGATGCGGTCGATGGCGACCAGACGGTCGCCGCCGGTCAGCCCACCCTGCCAGGCCGGCCGGCCGCGCAGGACGCCGGCGAGCGTGACCCCGCTGTCGTCCTCGCTGAGTTGCACACCGAGGTCGGGTGCCTCGTCGCCGTTGGTGGCGACCACCTTCAGGCCGACGGCCCCCAGGGCATCGTCGATCGGCGGCAGGTCGGTGCCCGCGACGTGGGCGGCGAACAGCGCCGCGCAGTCCTCGCCGGCCACCTCGCTGACGGCCGCCTCGACGTCCGCCTCGGTGTAGCCCTCGGCGCTGTTGGCGTGGCGCTTCCACAGCAGCCGGAACACTTCGTCGAGTCCGTCGCCGTCGGGGTGGCGGCCGCGCAGGTACAGGTCGAGGTAGAACGCCATCAGCGACCCGTGGCCGTAGTAGTCGGTGTTGGCGTTGGCGGTGTTCTCGTCGCGGATGTAGTGCTTGACCCACGCTTCGTGTCCCGCCCGGCGCAACGACTGCAGCGCGACACCGGGGGTGTCGTGCACCCGCTGCCAGGTGTCGCGCAGGTTGTCGAGGAAGCGCTGCAGGGTCCACACGCCGGCACGCAGGGGCAGCAACTCGTCGTAGTAGGCGGTCCAGCCCTCGGCGACCCACAGCGACTCGGAGTGGGTCGGCCGCTCGTAGTCGGGTCGGACCAGCGCGGCGGGCACCAGCCGCTTGACGTTCCACAGGTGCAGGTACTCGTGGGCGACCAGCGATTGGAACCGCGAGGTCAGCTCCGGGTCCTGGAAGGTGCGGATCGGCATCTGCAGCACCGACCCGTCGCGGTGCTCGAGCCCGCCGCCGCCCTCGTGCCAGCCGGCGCACAGGTACACGTAGCGGTCGACGGGCAACTCCCCGTCGAACAACTCGACCGCGGCCTCGCCGATGGCGGCCGCGTCCCGGGCGATCGCGTCGAGGTCGGGGTTGCCGCCGTGGCCGGCCCACACGAACGCGTGCGGGACGCCGGCCACCTCGAAGTCGACCGACGGCAGCTCGCCCACCTCGAAGGCGCTGTCGACGAGGTGGTCGCGGTGCTCGGCGACGTAGGTGTCGGGCTCGTCGCCGGCCGGCAGCAGCGAGAACACCCGGTGCCCGTCGGGGGTGGCCGGCAGATGCACGACGTGGGGCTCGTGCTCGGCGCCCTCGAGGTAGGGGAAGGTCGCCGCGGGGATCAGCAGGGCGTGGTGGTCGTCGACGTGGTTGGTCCGCACGCTGAGGTCGTTCGCGTACAACTCCAGCGTGATCCGGTGCTCGCCGGAGGCGTCGTCGGGCAGCCGCCAGGCCGTGTGTCCGTCGAGGGACAGGGGCACGTCGTCGCCGGCCTCGTCGACCGCGCGGATCCACTGCACGTGGTGGACGTAGTCGCGGACCACGTAGCTGCCCGGCGTCCAGACCGGCAGCACGATGCGCGCCCCGGCCGCACGCGCAGCCGGCACCGTGAGCGTCACCCGCACCAGGTGGTGGAGTCGGTCGCGGAGATCGACGGCATAACGGACGGTCACGAGCGGTTCTTTCGGTGGCGGCCCGGATCGGTGGAGGACCGCGAGGCTAGCCAGCGGCCGGGGGGCAACGAGGAGCGAAGCGACGCAGACTGGGGACCCGGCCAGCGAAGCGGCGGCTACCTTCGCCGCCTGTGGACGACTGACGACGACGACGAGGCCGCGACGTGCCAGACCTGCCCATGGCGGACCGCCACGAGACCGTCCTGCCGCCCGCACCCGACGCAGCCCGGCAGGCCCTGTCCAGCGCGCTGGCCGCGGACGCGGACACCCGCCTGCTGGCGGTCAGCGCGGTCGTCGCCGATCATCCGACCTTCCTCGACGGGTGGGCACAGCTGGCGGCCCTCGGACGCGAACCGATCGAGCGCTACGCCTATGCCCGGGTCGGCTACCACCGCGGTCTGGACGCGCTGCGCGGCGCCGGGTGGGGCGGCCGCGGCTTCGTCCGCTGGTCGCAGACCACCAACCGGGGTTTTCTGTCCTGCCTGGTCCGGCTGCGCGGGGCGGCGGCCGAGATCGGCGAGCAGGCAGAGGTCGAGCGCATCGACGGGTTCCTCTACGAACTCGACCCCGACTGGGACGACACCAACCTGGTGGCCTGAACTCGTGGCCGGGCGGATCCTCAAAGACGACATCGAGACCCTGCGCTGACAGGCCGACGCCGTCACGGTCGTCGGCGACTACACCACGCTGAAGCGCGCCGGCGCCCGCTACAAGGGGCTGTGCCCGTTCCACAACGAGAAGACGCCGTCGTTCACCGTGGCTCCGGACGGCAACTTCTTCCACTGCTTCGGCTGCGACGCCTCCGGCGACATCTACGACTTCCTGATGCGCATCGAGGGACTCGACTTCCCCGAGGCCGTCGAGTCGCTCGCCCGCCGCACCGGGTTCACGCTGCGCTACGAGGAGATGTCCGCGCGCGACCTGCAGGCCGTCGGCCAGCGCTCCCGGCTGGTCCAGGTCACCCAGGCCGCGCTCGAGTTCTTCACCCGCACGCTGTACGGCGACGAGGGCGAGGTGGCACGCACCTACCTCAAGGAGCGTGGGTTCGGGCGCGAGGACGCCAAGCGGTTCGACCACGGCTACGCCCCCAACGAGTGGGAGTCGCTGGCGCGGTCGATGACCGGCGCCGGGTTCAAGGCCGACGACCTGATCGCGACCGGCCTGGTGGTACGCAACGACCGCGGCGGCCTGCGCGACCGGTTCCGGGGCCGGCTGATCTTCCCGGTCCACGATCCCGGCGGCGACGTGATCGGGTTCGGCGGCCGGGTGCTGCCCGGCCTCGACTACGGCGACTTCGACCCGCCCAAGTACCTCAACTCACCCGAGACCCCGCTGTACAAGAAGACGCGGGTGCTCTACGGCGTGCCGCAGGCCCGGCCCGAGATCGTGCGCACCGGCCAGGTGCTGATCTGCGAGGGCTACACCGACGTCATGGCGCTGCACCAGGCCGGGTTCGGTAATGCCGTGGCCACCTGTGGGACCGCGGTGGGCGTCGAGCACCTGCGCATGGTGTCGCGCTACGCGCAGCAGATCGTGTTCGCGTTCGACGGCGACGCGGCCGGCGTCAAGGCGGCCGAGCGGGCCTGGGAGGCGGCCAGGACGCTGGCCGGTGACGAGGGGGGCGCCGACCTCGACCTGCGCGTGCTGGTGCTCGGTGACGGCCGCGACCCCGCCGACCTCGTCCGCGACATCGGGGCCGAGGGCATGCGCGAAGCGGTCACCACGGCCACCCCCGTCGTGCCGTTCGTGGTCCGCCACCACCTCACCGACGCCGACCTGACCAGCGAGGCGGGCCGCACCGCCGCGCTGCGCGAGGCGCTGGGGATCGTCGGCCGCGAGCCCGACCTGGACCTGCGCCGCGAGTGGGCCCGCACCGAGGTGGCCGGACGCGTCGGCGTCGACTACGCCTTCGTGGTCAGCACCGCCAAGCGGATGGGCATCGACCTCGACGCACACGAGGGCGTCGCACCGCTCGGCCAGTCGCGACAGGGTCGCGGCGGCAGCATCGGCGGGGTCACCTCCCTCGACCGGGCCCGCGTGCGGCGCGAGCGTGACGTGCTGCGCACGGCGCTCCAGGTCCCCCAGTGGTTGCCCGACGAGTGGTTCGAACTGGGCGAGGACGACTTCACGCACCCGGTCGCTCGCCAGGTGTTCGCGACCATGCAGGCGGCCGGCGGCGCCGGCGTCGACCTGGCCGCCATCCTCGAGGCGGCGTCGGACGACGAGGTTCGGACCAAGATCCGCGAGCTCGCGCTCGAGGAGGAGACCGCGCCGCTGGACGCCGATGCGGCCGCCTGGCGTGTGCGCTCGCTGCTGTCCGACCGCCTCGAGGGCGAGGAGCAGGCGCTGAAGCAACGCCTGCAGACCCTGCACCACACCAGCGACCGCGACGAGCTGATGGCCGTCCTCGTCCAGTTGAACGAACTCGAGCAACGGCGCCGCTGGTTGCGCGGGGTCGAGCAGTAACGCTCGTGCGGGCCGTGCGCGACACGAGCGCCCAACCCCGGACGGCCCGCCTGCCATCCCGCCGACCGTTAGCCTGACGTCCGTCGAGCGACGCGCCGACCGCCGAGCCGCGGCCCGCGCGTAGCGTGCCGGCCGGGACGACGGCCCGCGCACCGCCGACCGGAGGAACCGCGTTGCCGCCAGCCGATGGTCCCCGTGACCCCGGGCTGCCCGAACGGGGCAGCGCGGGCGCGACCGTGACCCGGCTGCACCCGCAACGTCCCGAACCCCCGGAGCCGACCGACGCCGACCTGGCCGCCGAGGCTGCCGACCACGGCGAGGACGTCGAGGCCGCCGCGGCCGACGCGGCCCGCCACGCCGAGGTGGTCGACCTGGCCGAGCGCGAGGCGATCTCCCGCACCCCCGAGGTGGCCGAGCTGCTCGAGGTCGGCCGCGACCGCGGTTTCGTCACGACCACCGAGGTCGCCGCGGCGCTGAAGACCGCGGGTCTGGACGGTGCCGTCGCACTGGTCGTCGGACGCCAACTCCGACGGGCCAGCGTCGCGATCGTCGAGGACGGCCCAGCCGAGCCGGCGGCGGCCGCGCCGACCGCGGATGGCTCCGGCAACGTCGACGCCGTCCGGCTGTATCTCAACGAGATCGGCCGGGTCGACCTGCTCACCCCCGAGGCCGAGGTGGACCTCGCCAAGCGGGTCGACGCGGGGACCGAGGCCGAGGCGGTGCTCGACTCGATGATCGAACTCACGCCGGAGCACCGGGCGCGCCTGCGCCGGATCGAGCGGCTGGGCCGCGACGCGAAGGCGGCGCTGACCGAGGCGAACCTGCGGCTGGTGGTCTCGATCGCCAAGCGCTACCTCGGCCGCGGGCTGCTGTTCCCCGACCTGATCCAGGAGGGCAATCTCGGCCTGATGCGGGCGGTCGACAAGTTCGACTACACGCGCGGCTACAAGTTCTCGACCTACGCGACCTGGTGGATCCGGCAGATGATCAGCCGGTCGATCGCGGACCAGTCCCGCACGATCCGCATCCCGGTCCACCTCGTCGAGACGATGAACAAGATCAAGCGGGTCGAGCGGCAACTGGTGCAGCGGCTGGGTCGCGAACCCACCACCGAGGAGATCGCCAAGGCGGTCGAGTTGCCGGTCGAGAAGATCGAGGAGTTCCGGCGTCTGGCGGTCGACCCCACGTCGCTGGACGCGCCGGTCGGCGAGGACGGCGACGCGTCGATGGGGGAGTTGATCGAGGACGCCAACGCCGTCGTGCCGGTCGAGGCGGCCGCCTACCTGCTGCTCCAGCAGCATCTCGCCCACGTGCTCGACGAGTTGTCGATCCGCGAACGCACCGTGATCGAGCGCCGCTTCGGCCTGCACGACGCCCAGCCGCAGACGCTCGAGCAGGTCGGTTCCGAACTCGGGTTGACGCGCGAACGGATCCGCCAGATCGAGGCGAAGGCGCTGGCGAAGCTGCGCCACCCGGCGCTCGCCGACGCGCTCGAGGGGTACCTGCGCGGCTGACCGGGCGACCGTCTGCGCACGGTCGGTTCGTCGGGCCGCTACGGCGTCCAGCCGGGGATCGCCGCTGCCTGCTCGAACCACCTCGTGAGCAGTTCCTGGTCGAGTTCGTCGTCCTCGTGGATGTGAAAGGCCTTCTCGTTCGGGTCTTTGAAGTCCACGGGTGGGACGGGGTCGAGCCGGGCGCCGGCGAAGAAGGTGAGCTTGATGTACTCGGTGAAGCAGCGGAAGCTCACGAAGAACCCGCCGTCCTCGACGCCGTACATCGGCTGGTTCCACCGGACGGCCTTGACCACGTCGGGAACGGTCTGCTCGATGAGCCCGTCGAGGCGGCGACCGACGTCCGACTTCCACGCCGGCATCGCGGCGATGTAGGCCTGCACCGGTGCGTCGCCGTCCCCCTTCGGGATCTGCGGGTTGCCGCCGGACAGCAGCTTCGGACCGCTGCCCGGCGACGTGTTCCCACGCTTCTTCGGCATGCCCCGTCCTCCCGTGGTCAGCGCGCGAGCTGTGCCTCGAGCTTGTCGAGCTGGGCCTTGTAGCCCCACTTCATCCCGTAGGCGGCCATCTTCGCCTTCACGCCGGGGCCGATCTCGTTGATCGTGACCTGCAGCGTGATCGCGGTCTGCCCGCCCTCCTCGGCGAGCACGAGGTCGTTGACGTGCTCGATGAAGCCGTGCTCCTCGCCCTCGGTCCACGACCTGGCCTCGTAGGTCAGCCGATGCGGCGCCTCGATCGTGGTGAACGTCCCCTCGAGCGGCCAGCGAGTGCCCTGGTACTTGCCCATCTCCGCCCCGGCCTCCATCACGATGTAGAGGCGACCACCCACACGCAGGTCGATCTCGCACTCGGGGACCGAGGTCTTCTCGGGACCCCACCACTGCCGCAGGAGGTCGCTGCGGGTCCAGGCGTCCCACACCGCCTCGATGGGGGCGGCGTAGGTCCGCTCGAACGTGAAGCCCTTGGTCTTGCCGAACAGTTGCAGCATCATCGTTCCTCGGTCTCGTCCGTCGTGTTCAGGAAGGCGTCGAGCGCGTCCAGGCGTGCCTCCCATTGCCGCTCGAAGGTGCCGAGCCAGGCACCGAGTTCCTCGAACGGCTCCGCGCGCAGGTGGTAGATGCGGCGGCGCCCCACGGGGCCCACCCCCACGATCTCGGACCGTCGCAGTACGCCGAGGTGCTTGGACGCCTGCGGCTGGCGGATGCCGAGGTCGGCGGCGATCTCGCCAACCGACCGCGGGCCGAGACGCAGCAACTCGACGATCTGGAGCCGGCTCGGCTCGCCAAGGGCGGCAAAGGTGGTCGCGTTCATGGCCGCGACCGTAACGGGGCTACATATTCCCGTCAAGGAATACGTCCCGGCGAGATGTCACACCCCCGGCGTAGCTTCGAGGTATGGACGAGACCAAGTTGCAGACGGCGCCGGCCGACGTGACCACGCCCCCGGCGGCGCAACCCGTGTTGCCCTTCGACGACGAGTCGGAGCGGCCCATCGCGTACGCGCTGACGGCGCGTGCCCGGCGCAGCGTCGCCCCGGCGAGCCTGCCGTCGCTGACGGTGGTCGCTGGGGCGGGTGACGACGCCATCGAAGAGGCGCAGGCCCCGATCGAGGATCCCACCGACACGCGCCCCGCACGTGCCCGGGCGCTCCGCCGTGCCGGGCTCAGCCCGGCGGCGATCGCGACCCGGCTACGCGCCGACGAACTGCTGGTGCGGGGCTGGGTGGGCGAAACCCTCTCGTCCGTGCAGCGCCCGGCCGCGGTGGCGCCCGCGGACGCGGCCGCCCAAGCGGCCCGCGTCGCCTACGACGAGGGGCGGCGCGCCGGAGCCGCCGAGGCGACCGAGCGGTTGGGGAACGATCCGGCCTTCGCGGCCGGCCTCGGCCTGCTGGCCGCCGTGTCCGAAGCCGACCTGCACGCCATGACGCTGGCGAGCCCCCGTGTGGACCTGGTCGTGCGGGCACTGCGGTGGTTGCGCGGCGTCGCCGACGTCGATCCGGGCCGCGTACGCGTCGTCGTGCGGGCCGGCGCCGGCGTCGCGGCGGACGGGATCCGTCACGACCTCGCGTCGCGGCTGGAGGTCGAGCCGGGGCGTATCACCGTGGCGCGCTGGCCCGCGGCGCCCGCCCCGGACGCTGCCGAGGTGCTGGTCCGCGTGCATGACCCGCGCCTCGCCGCCCGCGCCGGCGGCTGGTGCGACGCGTTCCTCGCGCCGGCCGGCCCGCTGGTTGCAGACCTCGCGTTCTGAGCCGAACGCCTCGTAGGCTGCGCGACGGTCGCGAGGAGGCTGCGTGGGACGGGTCGCTGTGGTCGCGGGGCCCGATGCCGGGCATGCCTATCCCGCACTCGGCGTCGCCGCCGCGTTGGCGCGCCGCGGACACGAGATCGTCTTCTGCAGCGGCCGTGAGCACGCTGCGATCGCGGCTGACCACGGCTGCGACTTCCTCGAGTTGCCCCTGCTCGGCCCCACCGACCGTGACGGCGACTTCGGCCACCTGCTGTGGCAGCGCGGCGCGGCGATGGCGGTACCGCTCGCGGCCGCCCTGCGCGGGCGCAACCTCGACGTCGTGGTGGTCGACCTGCTCACCCGCGGGGGCGCGTTCGCGGCCCAGCTGCTCGGCCTGCCGTGGGTCGAGACCATCCCGCACCATCTCCCCGACCCGGCCGCCGACCTGCCCCCCGTCGGTCTGGGGCGTGCGCCGGCGCACCACCTGCTGCGCCGGCTCGACGATCGTCGAATCACCACCCAGCAGCAGGCCTCGGTCGCCGCAGGCGATCGACAGGCGGCCGAGGCGGCCCGGGGGATCGGCCTGGATCGGGTGACGCCGCCGGCGCTGCGGCTGGTCGCCACGCTGCCTGCCCTCGAACGGGCGCGCCTGCGCTGGCCCGCCCGCGCCCACGTGGTCGGGCCGTTGGCCGTCGAACCGGCGCTGCCGGCGCTCGAGCCGCCCGACGGCGACGATCCGCTGGTGGTGGTCACCGACTCGACCGCGACGGGCGTGCCCCGGGGGATCGGCCGCACGGCGATCGACGCACTCCGCCACCTCGATCTGCGCGTGGTCGTCACCTCGTCGGACCTGCCGGCGACCCGTGAACGGCGCCTGGTGGTCGGACGGGGTCCGCACCGGCCGCTGTTGGCGCAGGCGGCGCTGGCCGTTGGACCGGGTGGTGGCGGGTTCGTGTCCAAGGTCGCCGCGGCCGGCGTCCCGATGGTGGTCGTGCCCCAGGCTGGCGACCAGCGCGAGGCCGCCGCCCGCCTGGCCGAGGCGGGGGTCGCGAGGGTGCTGCGCCCGGCCCGGGCGACCCCGCGCCGGCTGCGGTGGGCGGTGGTCCGCCACCTCGCCGATCCGCGGCCATCGGCCGCGGCGATGCGCCTGGCCGAGCAGGCCTCGCACCTCGGTCCCGATCTCGCCGCCCACCTCGTCGAGCAGGTCATGGCCGGCGCCCGCCCGTTCGCGTCCGGGCCCGCCGAGCACCTGCCGGACGCCACCAGTGGCCGGGAGCCCGCCGCTGCCGAGCGCTCGCGTGATGCCGCGCATCACGGCTCGCCTAGCGATCCTTCAGCGCCGCGGTGAAGTCGTCGCGAGCGGCGTCGTCGAACCCGACCAGGCGGATCTCGTCCAGGAGGTCGGGGTGGTCGGTCAGCCAGTCGCCGACCGCCTCGACCAGGACGCGGGTGGCCTCGGGGCGCGGGTAGCCGTAGATGCCGGCCGAGATGGCGGGGAAGGCGACCGATCGCAGCCCATGCCCGGCGGTGGCGTCGAGCGCGGCGACCACGGCGGCGCGCAGGCGCGACTCGTTGTCGTCGCGGCCGGCCCGATAAACCGGTCCCGCCACGTGGACGACCACCTGCGAGGGCAACTCGCCGGCCGCGGTCACGGCGGCCGTGCCGTCGGTCAGCGGTCCGTGCTCGCGGACCCAGGCATCGGACTCGGCCTGCAGTGACGGGCCGGCGGCGCGGGAGAGTGCACCGGCCACGCCGCCACCATGCTGCAGTTCGGTGTTGGCCGCGTTCACGATCGCGTCGACCTGCTGGGCCGTCAGGTCACCGGTCAGGGCGACCACCCGGGTCTGGCCGATGTGGCGTTCCATGGTGGTTCCTTCGTCTCGCCCGCGGTCTATGGTCGTGCCATGTTTGCCATCACCGCCACCGCCGCAACTCCCGACGACCCGCTCGCGGGCCTCACGCTGGGCGAGCACCCCGACCCCCAGCCGCCTCCCGGTTGGGAGGTGGTGCGGGTGCGGGCGGCGTCGCTCAACCATCATGACGTGTGGACGCTGCGCGGCGTCGGGATCGACCCCGACCGCCTGCCCATCGTGCTCGGGTGCGATGCGGCCGGCACCACCGCCGACGGCCGCGAGGTCGTGGTCCACTCGGTGATCGCCACGCCCGACGGCGACGAGACGCTTGCGTCCGACTTCAACATCCTCTCCGAGCGCTACGACGGCACGTTCGCGGACCTGGTCGCGGTCCCGTCGCGCAACCTCATCGACAAGCCGGCCGGCCTGTCGTTCGAGGAGGCGGCCTGCCTGCCGACCGCCTACCTGACCGCCTACCGCATGCTGTTCACCCGCGGCGCGCTGCGTCCCGGCGACCGGGTCCTGGTCCAGGGGGCCGGTGGCGGCGTCGCCACCGCGGCGATCCTGCTCGGCCGCGCCGCCGGGCTGCACGTCACCGTCACCAGCCGCGACCAGGCCAAGCTCGACCGCGCCCTCGAACTCGGTGCCCACGTCGGCGTGGCGTCGGGGGAGCGGCTTCCCGCCAAGGTCGATGCCGTGCTCGAGACCGTCGGCGAGGCGACCTGGAAGCACTCGCTGCGTGCGCTCGAACCGGGCGGCAAGGTCGTCGTGGCCGGCGCCACGTCGGGTCCGAACCCACCGGCCGACCTCGCGCGGGTCTTCTACCGCCAACTCGAGGTGATCGGCTCGACGATGGGGACCCGCGACGAACTGCAGCGCCTGGTCAGGCTGCTCGACGCGACCGGGGTGCGACCGCTCATCGACGACGTGCTGCCCATGGACGACGCCCGCACCGCCTTCGAGCGCATGGTGGCGGGCGAGGTGTTCGGCAAGCAGGTGTTGACCCGGCCCGCCTGACGCTGCCCGCAACGACGGACGGCCGCCCGAGGGCGGCCGTCGTCCTGATCGTGGAGCTCCGGGGGCCGGGCTCGAACCGGCGACATTTCGATTAACAGTCGAACGCTCTGCCAACTGAGCTACCCCGGAAAGAGGTGCCGGGCGCGAGGTCCCGGCGAGCGCTGAGCGCGGCGGGCAGTGTAGCAACGGCCGCACCGGGCCTCGAACGCGCCGGCGGACCGCCGCTGGCGGCCGCCGACTACGCTTCGCGGCCACCGACACCTACGAGGCGTGCCATGAGCAAGGACCTGGTCATCATCCCCGACGACGAGCCGGGTGTCGTCGCGCGGATCGGCGAGACCCTGGGTGCTGCCAGCATCAACATCGAGGCGATCAGCGCGTTCACCGGCCAGGGCAAGGGCATCGTGCACCTGCTCGTCGACAAGGCCGAGGACGCCCTGCAGGTCCTGCGCGACGCCGGGTTCGACGTCAAGGCGGCGCGTGAGGTCGCCATCGTCGCGCTGCCCGACGAGCCCGGCCACCTCGGCAAGGCCTGCCGGAAGCTGGCCGACGCCGGGGTCAACATCGAGCAGGCCTACATCGCCGGCGGCAGCCGCCTGGTGGTCGTGGCCGAGGACGTCCAGCGCGCGCGCGAGATCCTCGGCGGCTGACCGCCGTTCGCGTCAGCGGGGCAGGTCGGTCTGCTTGAACTCGTGCAGCATCGGCGCGTTGACGACGAGGTCGATGACCTGCTCGATCGCCTTCGTGGCCCTCGCCGCGTCGCCCTCGGGGCGGTCCATCAGCCGCACGAACACCGCGCGATCACCGGCGATGAAGGTCGGCACGCCCCACACGTGGTGGTCGGCCACTCCCGCGTCGTGTTCCTTGCGCAACTGTTCGCGGTAGTCGCCGCCTCGTGCTTCGGCGAGGATCGCGTCGGCGTCGAGGCCGACCTTGCGCAGCGCACCGGCGACCACGGCGGGGTCCTTGAGGTCGCCTCCCTCGTCGTGGCGGGCGGCGAACAGCGCCTCGTGGGCGTCCAGGAACAGTTCGGGGTGGCGGTCGCGGACGAACAGGCCGACCTCGAGGGCGAGGATGCCCGACGCGGCCTCGGGGTCGTCGTGGTCCCACACGTCGGGTTGCCCGTCCTCGACGTGCCCCTGGGACAGGCTGTACGGCACGAAGTCGACCTCCCAGTCCACGCCGCCACGGAGCGCGGTGACGACGTGCTCGTTGGCGTTGCGGGCGAACGGGCACAGGTAGTCGAACGTGATGCCGAAGCGCAGGGACACGGGGGCTCCTCGTGGGGTGGGGACGGTGGGATTCGAGACGGACAACGTCACGGGACCGGTCAGGCTTCCGCTCCCGGGCAACCTTTCAGGTGAGCCGCAGGCAGCGGGCGATCTCACCCATCGAGTGGCCGCAGCCCATCTGCAGCGCACGGAGCGTGAGTCCGAACGCGAAGAACGCGCCCCACGCCATGCCGACGTAGCCGTAGCGCTCGCGGCGCAGACTGGCCAGTCGGCCGCCGACGACCGCGATCAGGGGGAACAGCGACCCGTAGAAGTAGTGCAGCCAGGCCGCGGGCTGTGGGAACACCCGCCGGCCCATGACCAGCAACACGATCCCGAGCACGGTCTGCACGACCAGCAGGTTCTCGGTCCAGTGCTGCACCGCCAGCAGGCCGGTCGGCGACTCGTCGCGGCGCATGATGCGCAGCGTGAGGCCCCAGAGCATGATGACGACGAACAGCACGATCAGCCCCGCGCCGAGGTAGCGGTGGAACGAGGTCACTGCTGTTCGGCCTCCGGGGCCTTCGCGGCCCGCGCCTTCTGCTCCAGCGGGGGGAGCTCGCTGCCCTGCAGGGAACGGGCCATCCGGTAGGCGATCCATCCGGTGATCGGCGGCAGCACGAAGCAGGCGATGCGCAGCACGTTGGTCAGCGTCTGCAGACCCATGGTCAGGTTCGACGCGATCACGTCGTTGGACCCGGCCACGAAGATCACCGCCATCAGGGTCAGGGCGGCGACGCCGATGCCGGTGCGCAGCGGGTTGTCGCGGGGCCGCTCGAGCAGGTGGTGTTCGAGGTCGTCCCTGCCGACCCACTTCCGGTCGATCCAGGGCCACAGGAACATGGTGGTGAAGATCACCCCGCCGATGCCGACGGCGGGCAGCAACGTCGACGGGATGGTCACGCCGAAGAAGGTCCACTCCCAGGCCGGCCACAGCCGGACCAGGCCCTCGGTCCAGCCCATGTACCAGTCGGGCTGGGCGGGGGCGAACACCTCGTAGGGCTCGTAGGTGCCGTACAGCCACACCGGGTTGATCTCGAACAGTCCGCCGAGCAGGCTCAGCACCGCGATGGTGAACGCGCCGAGCGCGAGCGTGGTCAGGGTCTGGCTGGGGAACAGCGGTTCGCCGACGACGTTGTCCTCGCGGGCGAGTTTGCTCGGCTTGTGGGTGTGCTTCTGCCGGACCAGGATCGCGACGTGGGCGCCGACCAGGCCGAGCAGGCCGGCCGGGATCAGCATCACGTGCGCGATGTGCAGTCGGCTGATGGTGTCGACCCCGGGATACTCCCCGCCGAGCAGCAGGAAGCCGAGCAGCGGCCCGATGAAGGGGATGCCCAGCACGACCGAGTAGCCGATGCGCAGGCCGGTGCCGGACAGCAGGTCGTCGGGCAGCGAGTAGCCGGTGAAGCCGGCGGCGAACGCCAACAGCAGCAGTAGGACCCCGATGACCCAGTTGAGTTCGCGCGGCTTGCGGAAGGCGCCGGTGAAGAACACCCGCAGCATGTGCGCGACGATCGCGGCGACGAACACCAGCGCCGCCCAGTGGTGGATCTGGCGCATCAGCAGCCCGGCGCGGACCTCGAACGACAGGCGCAGCGTCGAGTCGTAGGCAGCCGAGATCTCCATGCCCTGCAACGGCGCGTACGGGCCGTCGTAGATCACCGTGCGCGCGTCGGGCGTGTAGAACAGCGCGAGGAACGTGCCGGTGAACAGCAGCACGACCAGCGAGAACAGCGCGACCTCGCCGAGCAGGAACGACCAGTGGGCCGGGAAGGCCTTGTTGAGGTACTTCGTCGAGCCGGCCGCGAGATCGAGTCGCTGGTCGAGCCAGCGCGCGAGGTCGTCGACCAGGCTCCGCCGGCGACGGGTCTGCGTAGCGCTCACGACTGGCTCCTCACGATTCCTGCGCCCCGCGCTCGCGGCGACTTCCGAGGTCGCG
>DATHUR010000031.1:0-34115 GCA_035462025.1 Egicoccus sp.
TACGAGACCGACCTCTTCAAGCGGTACGTCGACTTCATGCATCACGCGCGCCAACTCGACGTCGAACTGCTGGCCGCCATGGGTCGAGAGGGCAACTGATGGTCGACCAGGAGCGGTTGCTCGCCCTGCTCGATCGACTACGCGACGTAGGGGGTGAACTGTCGCGCCTACGCAACCTCGATCCGGATGCGCTCCGGCAGGACGTGGACCGCGTCCGTCGATGACGACCGGGTCGTCGCCGTCCTACATGGCGAAGCGCTCCATGACCTCGATCGCTTCCGATCGCCGCTCGCAGCTCGTGCATCGCAGGAACCGGTCGACGGTCCCGAGGGCTGACCGGCCATGTTCAGCGGGGCCCGGGGGCGAGCCGGCTGACCAGGGCGAGGAGCAGGTCGCCGGCGGTGTGGACCACGCGCAGCACGATCGCGATCGAGGTCGCCGAGGTGGTGCCGACCAGCGGTGCCAGCGCCAGGACCAGCACGACCTCGCGCGCGCCGACGCCGGCCGGCGCGGGCAGGAACAGCACACCGACCGCCCACGCCAGCGCGAACCCGCCCGTCACCACGGCGAACAGCTGCCAGGATCCGCCCTGGGTCTGCAGCGGTGAGGCGATCACCGCTGCGCCCGCCCCGTAGAACGCCCAGGTCACCAGCAGCAGCCCCGACGGCAGCGCGATGTCACCCAGCGTCAGCGGCACCGGCAGTGGCGGCCGACGCAGCAGCCGCAGGCCCAACGTGACGGCCCGGCCGAGCACCGGCGGCGCCAGGCCCAGTGCCATGACCGGCACCAGCGCGAACACCCACGGGTAGCGGGCCAGCAGGTCCGGCGACGCCCACGGCAGCAGCCCGGCCGCGACCAGCAGGCCGGTCAACAGGTGCAGCGCGAGGAACAGCAGCGACCCGATCGCCATCCGTGCCGCGACCAGTCCGTGTCGGCGTGCCGCCTCGACCTGGGCCAGCACCGGCCACACCGCACCGGGCAGGTACTTGCCGAGCTGGGTCACGAAGAACACCCGTCGCGCCGCGGCCGGCGACAACCGACCGGCCGTCGCCGCCACACCGGCGCGCCACACCTCGCCGCTGACCAGCAGACCGAGCACGACGAGGGCGAACCCGCCCAGCGCCCGCCCGAAGCCGATGCCGCGCACGGCGGCGACGAAGCCGTCGAAGTCGCGCGCGACCGCGTAGGCGCCCAGCGCGAACGCCGCGGCGATCAGGACCGCCCGCAGGAGGTCGCGCCACCGTTTCACGCCGAGGTGGCCGGGTTCACGGGCCGCAGGATCGCGGTCGAGGTCGGGAACGGCAGCGACGGGGTGACACCGCGCAGCACGTGCGCCCGGGTGCCCGGCATCGACAGCGCCGGGGCGTAACGCCTGCGCTCGACGTCGTCGAACACGATCGCGCCGTCGGGCGCGAGGTGCGGCAGCGACCGGCGCAGGCACTCGACCCGCGCGCGCCCGTCCACCACGATCAGGTCGAACGGGCCGCCGACCCGGTCGATGGTCGCGACGTAGTCGGAGAAGTCGAGGTGCTCGTGGCCCTCACGCTCGGACCGCACCGTCGGGCCGGCGACGTCGTCGGCCGGCACCGCCTCGACGACGTGCAACTCGACGTTGTCGAGACCGTCGAGGATGCGGCGGACGACCCCGATGAACTCGGTGTCGTGCTCGACGGTGTGGACGCTGCCGGCCCGGCGGGCCAGCCACGGCGTGCTGGCGCCGGAGCCGAACTCGAACACGCGGGCGCCGGGCCGCATGTCGAGGAACCGGTCGACGGCACGGATGGCGCGGTAGCTCCACCACGGCAGATCGAGCCGGGCGAGGTCCTCGGCGTCGTAGACCGAGAACAGGCTGCGCAGGTAGCGCGCCTGCGGCAGCGACGACGACTCGAGCACGTCGAGCAGGCCGGCGGAACGGGCCACCTCCCGCAGGCTGCGGGTGACCTCGACGTAGCGCGACTTCAGACCCATCGTGGCTCCTGCGCAGGGGACGGCGGGCGGGGCCCCGCGCCCGACGACGCTACCAGTGGCCCGGGAGACGCTCGGCCGTGACGGTCGGGCCCGGCGCACCGGGCTCGGGCAGCCGCTCCACCCACGCGGGGTCGAGATCGTCGGCGCGCACGGGGCGTCCGAGGTGGAAGCCCTGCCCGAACTCGCAGCCCATCTCGGCCAACTGCACGCGCGCCGCCTCGGTCTCGATCCCCTCGGCGACGACCGGGATCCGCATGCCCTTGGCGAGATCGAGCACGCCCTCGACGATCGGGCGGGCGTCGCCGTCGCGGACCTGCAGTTCCGACACGAAGCTGCGGTCGAGTTTGAGCACGTTGGCGGGCAGGCGGTGCAGGTAGGACAGCGACGCCTGCCCGGAGCCGAAGTCGTCGATCGCGACGTGGACCCCGCGTCGGCGCAGTTCGCGCAACCGGGCGCAACTGCCGTCGAGGTCGGCGACCACGTCGCCTTCGGTGATCTCGACGCACAACAGTTCGGGCGGAAGCCCGGATGCCTGCAGGGCGCGTTCGACGCGGGGCACGAGATCGTCCGAGGTCACGCACTCGGCCGACAGGTTGACCGTCACGGTCGGCGGCACCCGTCCGGCGGCGACCGCCTCGCGCCGCCACCGCTCGGCCTGCATGCATGCCTCGGCGAAGACGACGTCGCCGATCTCGCGCATGTGGCGGGTCGCTTCGGCGACGGGCAGGAAGTCGGCCGGCAGCAGCAGGTGGTCGTCCCGCTCCCACCGCACGAGGGCCTCGAAGCCGTGCCAGCGACCGGTGGGCAGGTCGACCAGCGGCTGGTAGACGACACGGAGTTCACGACGTCGCATGCCGGCGAGCAGGTCCCGCTCGGCGGCGGCCAGCGCAGCGGCGACCTGCAGGTTGGGCCGGGCATGCCGCGCCAACCACGCGACGCCCTGGCCGATGACGACGAAGAACGCCGTCCTGGTGATCCACTCCGCGAGCGACTGGGGCGTGGCGGTCGCGAGTTCCTGGTAGGTCAGTGGTCCGGCCAGGACCCCGGCCACCACGGCCACCACGAAGGCGGCGACGTGGCCGAATCGTCCCGCGACGAACAGCACCGGCACGTAGTAGCCGTGCGGGACGATGACGCCCGCACCCCCGAGCAGGGCGTTCACCAGCCACTGCGCGGCGAGGAGCACGGCCACGACCGCCCAGCTCGCGGCCGGTCGCAGCGTCGCCGCCGCGAGCAGGGTTCGTCCCGCCAACGTCGTGGCCCTGCCGGCCGTCTCGACGACGGGCACGGCAGCGCCCTTCTCGGCACGACGTCGCGCGCGCGGAATGGCACCAACTCCCACTGGACCACCCGTTACGTCGGCTTGCGGGTGCCGGAGCTAAACACCCGAAATGCTGGTCAGCCGTCCATCCGACGCGATTCGTCGTCCGGGGACTCGTCCTCGGACGGCTCGTCGTCGGAAGGCGCGTCCGCCGACGACTCGGGCCAGAACTCCGACGAGGCTGGCTCGTCCGGCGCCGGCGCGACCGGATCGCGTGCCAGGTCGGCGGCCAGGTCGGGCTCGACGACCGCCTGCGGCGTGGGACGAGTCGGCGGCGGTTCGGGTGCCGGCTGGCTCGGCTGCACGCTGTGGCTCATGGCCTGCGTGACCTGCTCGACGAAGTTCTGGGCGTGCTGCACCGGGCCGGTCAGCGCGGTCAGGGCCTGGTCCATCTGCGCGCTGACGGCGTGGTAGGCGCCGGTGAACTCCTGGCGCGCCCGCACGAGTTGCTCGAGCACGTCGTGGGTCGCGTCGCGCTGCTTGGACAGGTCCGTCAGCAGCTTGGCGCGGTGCTCGTCGTAGGTGTGGGCCAGAGCTTCGACCCGCCGGCGCGCTTCCTCGATCAGTTCGCGGGCCTTCTCGCGCGCTTCCTCGACCACCATCTCGGCGGTGCGGTTGGCCTCGGCGAGACGTTGCTGGGCGCGGGCCTCGGTGCTGGCGGCCGCCTCGTTGGCGGCGGCGCGGATCGTCTCGGCCTCGGACGCGGCCGCGGCCCGGGCGGCGTCGGCGTCGGCCTGCGCCTCGTCGCGCAGGCCGGTCGCGGCCGCCTCGGCCTCCTCGACCATCCGCGAGGCGTTGGTGCGCGCCTCGGCGCGCATCGCCGCGGCGGAACTGCGCACGCTCTCGGCCTCTTCGAGGATGCGGTCGCGCTCGGCCTCGGTGGCGGCCTTGAGCGCCTCGCTGTCCTGGGCGGCCTGGGCGCGCATCTCGGCGGCCTGCCGGTCGGCCTCGCCGACGATCCTGGCGGCGCGGCCCTTCGAGGCCTTGATCAGGTCGGCGACCTCGGTGCTGGCGACCCGCATCAGGTCGTCGTCGTCGAGGTCGTGCAGACGCTCGGGGGCCGGCATCTCGGACAACGCCCGCTCGCGGGCGGCAAGGGCGGCCTGCAACCGGTCGATCTCGGCGTTGAGGTAGGCGACGTGGCTGTCGACGCCCTCGCGGTCGTAACCGCGCAGCATCACGCGGAAGTGCGGGTGGTCCGCGGGCCCGTCCTGCTCGCCCTCGTACACCTCGAAGACGCCGTGCTGCGCCTGCGGCTGGTCGTCGACGACCGGGGCCTCGTGCGTGTCCTCGCCATTCGGCTCGGGCGGGCTGGATTCCGCGTGGGTGTTGCTCATGCCGGTGGGCCCCTTGCCGTCGAGAACGTCCCCCGTACCCCTGGTTTCGGGGCAGTTCGGGCAGCATAACCATCCGTGGCCAGCTTGCCACCAATGTCCGTTTCGGCGCCCACCGAGAATCGTCGCGGGCAGGGGCGGGGCACGGCAGGCCCGGGCGGAGAACCTGCCGCACCGCCCCACGCGACGTTCGTTACGAACCCATGTTGCGGATGCCGGCGAAGGCCGGGCTGGCGGCGAGCATCGCCATGGCGGTCATGATCGACAGGGTGGTCAGACGGGCCTTGAGTCGCGACATGGGAGCAACCTCTTCGTGTGGTCGGGAGTGACCACGAGAGGCTCACCAACGCCTGTCTCTGGAATGTCTGCGTCGCCGGCGGCCGAAGGGGCGACCTGCCGCTCAGTCGCACGCCGGCGGCCGGTCCGGCCTCAGCCGGCGCGACGCCCACGGGTCGCCACGGCGTGCCCGGATTCGCGCAGCGCGTGCAGATCGCGCCGCACGGTGGCCTCGCTGACGGCCAGCACCCGGGCGAGGTCGGCGGTGGTCGCCGCCCCACCCTGGGCCGCGATGTCGTCCGCGACACGGGCGAGCAGCCACCGGCGCCGTTCGACCGGGTCGTCGGGTGCGTCCCGGCCGGGTGCCAACTCGACCTCGACCTCGATCATCTCGGCGGGGCGCAGCGGCCGTCCCAACGGTGCGTTGCCGGACGCGACCAGCAGGCTGGCGCGCTGGGGCATCACACGGGCCGCCGCCGCGAGGATGCGCCGGTGCTCGGGGATCGCCTCGGCCGTCGCCCGGTCCTCGGGCGACAGGCCCGCGAGCAGGGCCGCGAGTTCCGCTGCGGCGTCGGCCGCGACGCTCAGTGCCTCGTCGTCGTTGCCGGCGGCCACCAGCGCGTCGCGGTACACCAGCCGCACCAGCCAGGACCGCTCGACGCCGTCGTGCAGCGCGGCGACCGCCGCGGATGACACCTCCAGCGCCGCGGCCTCGTGCCCGGCGGCGAGGTGGCGTCGCGCCGACAGCGTGTGCAGGCCGGGGAGCAGGTCGTCGAGCTCGTGCCGTTCGGCCAGGTCCAGCGCCTGCGCGATCGCCGCGTCAGCGACGGTGGTCTCGCCGGTGGTCAGGGCGAGTTCCGCCCGGCGAGCGAGCAGTTCGGCGTGACCGCGGGCATCGTCGTCGATGCCGGGCAGCGCCAGCGCGATCCCGAGATGGCTGCGGGCGCCGTCCAGGTCACCGGCCCGCAGCGCGACGCCGGCCAGGGCCTCGCGGGCGGCCGCCTCGAAGCTGGTGTCCCCCACCGACGCGAACCAGTCGAGGGCGGCGCGCAGTTCGGTGGCGGCTCGTGTGTCTGCGCCGAGGACGGTGTGGGCGACCACGCCGAGGTTGAGCCGCACGATCGCCTCGCCGCGACGGTCGCCGAGCTGGGCGAACGTGACGGCCGCGGCCTCGTAGTCGGCGAGCGCCGCCGAGACGTGACGACGCACGTAGTGGACGTTGCCGCGGTTGACGAGGTTGATGCCCTCGCCGCGTCGGAAGCCGATCTCGCGGCAGCGGTCGATCGCCTGCCCGTACAGCACGGTCGCCTCACCGGTCTGCCCGGTCTCCATCCGCACGGTGCCGAGCACCCCCAGGGCGTGGGCCTCCTCACGCAGCTCGTCGTGCGCGCGGGCCAGCGTCAGGGCCGCGTCGATCTCGACGGTCGCGGCCCGGTAGCGGCGCAACTCGCGCAGCACCGAGGCGAGGGTGGCGCGGATCTCGAGCGTGGTGCCCACCGGCAGGCCGGCGGTGCGGACGGCCCGGACGAACAGCGGCACCGCCGCCCGCCGCTGCCCGCCCCACGCGAGCACGCGGGCCGACACGAACCGCGCCTCGGCGAGCAGCAGGTCGTCGCCGAGGTCGGCGGCGAGTGCGACGGCACGGTCGGCGTCGGCGCGGGCACGGTCGTGATCGCCGAGCTGGCCGGCGAGCAGTGCCCGGCGGCGCAGCACCTCGACCTCGCGGGCGGCCGAGCCGGCGGCGAGCTCGGCCAGCTCGGTGATCACCTCGAGCTGACGGTCCCGGTCGCCGGTGACGGTGAGGACGTCGGCGAGTTCGCCCAGCAGCCCGAAGCGCTCACGGACGCTGGCGGGGCGCCGCTGCTGCTCGGCAGCGGCACGGTCGAGGTAGTCGGCCGCGGCCGTGTAGGCGTGCACGGCCGCGGCCGCCCGGCCGGCGGCACGCAGGTAGTGGGCACCGCGCCGCGAGTCGTCGGCGGCGACGAAGTGGTGGGCGAGCCGGTCGACGGCGTCGGGCCGGAACTGCTCGATCGCGTCGCCGACGCGGCGGTGGAGCGCCCGGAGGGCGGGCGAGGACAGGTCGTCGAGCACGACCCGGCGGATCTGGTCGTGGTGCAGGCCGAACCCGCCATGTCGCTCGGTCAACAGGGCCCGACGCACGAGCAGGTCGGCGGCGTCGACGACCGTGAGGCGGGGCAAGTCGCTGGCGGCGGCCAGGATGTCGAGGTCGGTGCCCTCGCCACCGACGGCGGCGACGTCGATGACGGTGCGTTCCTCGCTCGACAGGCCGGCGAGCCGGTCGAGGACGAGGTCGCGGATGGTGGCGGGCAGCGGCAGGGCCGCCACGTCGCCGCCCTCGTCGAGCCAGACGTCGCCGTCGGCACCGCCCTCGGCCAGGCTGCGCAGCGTCTCGACCACGAACAACGGGCTGCCGCCGGTCTCGCGCTGCAACCGCTCGGCCAGCTCGAGTTCGCTGCCACGCGGGCCGCCGGCGGCCCGCACGATGTCGGCGACCGCCGCGACGTCGAGCGGCCCGAGCACGATCCGCGTTGGCCGGATGCGGCGGTCGAGGTCGCGGACCGCGTCCCACACCTCGCGCCGTTCGCGGGCGTCGTCGCCGCGGTAGCCGAGCAGCAGCGCCAGCCCGTGCGTGGGCGCTTCGGCGGCGACGTCACCCAGCACACCGAGCGATGCCTCGTCGATCCACTGCAGGTCGTCGACGACCAGCAGCAGCGGGTCGAGCCCGGCCAGTGCGGTGATGGTGCGCACCAGGGCGTGCCGCAGCCGTTGGCCCGCCTCGTCGTGGCGGACGGCGGGCACGTGTCGGTACTGCGATGGCAGTGCGGCGGCGACCGAGGGCAGCACCTGCGCGACCACGCCCAACCACACGGGCTCGACGCGGTGCCGCAGCTGTTCCACCCGCAGGGACGTGAGCGCCGGCTCGAGCAGCTGGCGGACCGCGGTGTAGGGGCCGGCGACCTCGGGACCACGGCAGGCGGCCTGCAGCACCCGGAAGCCGCGCCACAGCCCGTCGTCGACCAGCTCGGCCAGCAGCCGTGACTTGCCGTGCCCGGGATCGGCCTCGACCAGGACCAGTCCCCCGCGTCCGGCCAGCGCGTCCTCGAGCACCGCGACCCCGTCGGCCCGCTCGCGGTCGCGGCCGGCCAGCGGCAGCCGGGCCGGGAAGCGCGGCTCGTCGACGGGCGTGCCCGGGTCGGCCAGCGTGCGGTGCCGTGCCTGCTGGATGCGGCGGTACAGCTGCTGGGTGGCGGCGGCCGGTTCGGTGCCCAGCTCCTCGGCCAGCACCTCGCGGCAGCGTTCGTACTGGCGCAGCGCGTCACTGGTGCGGCCCAGCAGCGTGCACAGCCGCATGACCTCGCGGTGCGCGTCCTCACGCAACGGGTCGTGGTGGGTCAGTCGCCGGGCGTACACCAGTGCCTCGGCATAGTCGCCGCTGGCCCGGGTCAGCCCGATCAGGGCGGACAGGGCGTCGAGGTAGCGCTGGCCGAGGCGTTGCTGCTCGACCTCGACCCACTCGTCGTGGTGGCCGGCGAGGAAGTCGCCGCGGTAGAGCTCGACCGCATGCTCGAGTTCGTCGAGATCGCCGGCCCGGCGCGGCTGCGCACCGGCGGTCGCGCGGACCCGGTCGAGGCGCTGCTCGAACTCCTCGACATCGACCCAGCAGGGTGCGTCGCGGGCGATTGTGATGGCACCGGCGGTGGCCTGCAGGTGGTCCCAGCCGCCGGGCAGCTCGCCGAGGGCGTCCTGGATCTGCCACAGCGTGTGGCTCAGGCGCCGCCGGGCGCGGGCGGGCGGCAGGTCGGGCCAGAACTGCGCGGCGAGACGTTCACGGGAGTGGCGGACCCCACGCTCGAGCACCAGGCGGGCCAGCAACGAGCGCGCGGCCCGGGACGGGATCGGGGCGAGCGGTTCGCCCTCGGTGCGCAGCTGGAAGCCGCCGAACAGCAGCACCTCCAGCGCAGCCATGCGACGACCCCAAGCCTCGGCGGAAGACGAGGTTACGGCAGGTGGTGCGTGGCGCGGGGGGCTGCCGCCACCTCCTCGAGGACGACACGGCAGTGCATCGGGACGGGCAGGGGGCCCGGGCGTCCGAGATGGAAACCCTGCGCACCGTTGGCGCCGAGCTCACGCCAGGTGGTCAGGTCGGCGTGGTGCTCGATCCCCTCGGCGTACAACTGGATGCCGGTGCCGTGGGCGAACCGGATCAGGCAGTCGGCCAGCTTGCGGCGCACCGGGTCGTGGCGCAGGTTCTGCGTCAGCGACATGTCGAGCTTGATGACCTCGGGGGCGAGCCGGACGATGTGGCGCAGGCTCGCGAAGCCGGCGCCCGCGTCGTCGACAGCGAACGTGGCGCCGTGCGTGCGCAACTCCGCCATCGCCGCGTCGAGATCGTGGTAGTCCTCGACGATGGCGTGCTCGGTGATCTCGAACACGATCGGGCGCTGCGTGCTGGCCAGCATCTCGACCAGGCGCGGGTCGGCGAGGGTGTCGGGCGAGCAGTTGAGGCTGAGCGCGACGTGGGCCGGCAGCCCCTCGCGGTCGGCGATCGAGACGGCCACCTCCATGACGGCGATCTCGAGGTCGCGCCCGAGGCCGAGTTCGGTCGCCCGGGCGAACCAGACGTCGGGGGTCTCGGGAGGGTCGATCGAGAAGCGGGTCAGTGCCTCGACGGCCAGCAGCCGGCCGTCACTGAGTGCGTAGATCGGCTGGAACACGGCCTGGAAGTGGTGGCGGTCGAGCAGGTCGCGCACCTGCCAGTCGTGATAGGCGGTCGTGGTGACCTCCGGCGCCCGTGCCAGGCGCAACTCCTGCGCGAAACGCTCTTCCAGCGCCGCTTCGTAGGCGCCGCGCAGCATGTCGACCAGCAGTCCGACGACCGTGCCGATCAGGACGAAGAAGAGTCCGCGCAGCAACCAGTTCGTCGTGGACTGCATCACCCACGTGGCGCTGTCCTCGGGCAGCAGCGGCCCGGCGAGCAGCGCGGCTGCAAGCCCGGCCGTCGCCCCACCGGAGGCACGCAGCAGGACCGCGGCCAGCACGATGGGCAGGTAGAAGGCGTGCGGGGCGGCGGTGCGCGAGCCGCCGACGACGAAGGCCAGCGCCCAGGCGGCCATCAGCAGCACGATGATCACCAAGGCGGCGTAGATCGGGCGTGACGCACCCATCAGCCACAGTTGCCGGCCGCGGCTGCCGGCGGCGGGTGGGGAGGAGGTCGGGGCGGGGGCGGACAAGTCGGCGGGCCTCGGGCGGTTGGTTGGGAGCGCGGGTGGGGACGCCCTGGCCGATCGCGAGCGCGGGCCGGACGCCTCCACCACACACCCTGGCACCGGGGTGTCTCGCAACTGTCTCGGTCAACTGCGGCCGTCCGTCATGCTCGGAGCGCGCACGCTCCCTAGTCCTTCGGGACGGTTTGGTGGAATGGTCTGTGGCTGGCGCCGCCGGCGGCCGATGGTGTGTCAGGGCGGCCGATGGCCAGGCCCAAACGTCGACTCCATCGGGGAAGCCCACGTGCAATTCCTCTATTTCGGACGCATGGACCCGCCCCACGTCGGGCATCTCGTACGGATCGCCGCGGTCCAGCAGCGCTGGCGGCCGACACGCACGGTCGTGGTCCCGCTGGACGCCTACGACGGACGGGTACCAGGGCGACGGATCGTGCGCACCCGCATGGCCGCTGCGCTCGCCGAGACCACGGATGCGCTCTACACCGACCAGGGCCTGGCGGTCGTTCGCCCGGAACAGCTGCTGGCGCAACTCGCGGAGGCCGACGAGGCGACGGTCGTGCTGTTCGACCCCGAGCTGCCTCCGGGCCTCGACGGTGCCGCCTTCGGCACGCTGCCCGAAGGGGCGCAACTGATCACCGACGGCGAACTCGAGCTGCCGCGCGGCCTCCCGACCCGTGAGGGCGTCCTGCGGGCGATCCGCAACGGCACCGCCAACTGGCAGGACGATCTCGTTCCCGGCGTCGCGCCACTGATCGCCAGCTTCGACATCTACGCCGCCAGCTGACCTGCGCGCGCGTGACCAAGCTGGAACGAGGCTCGTCGCTCGCGCGGACGTTCAGCGTGGGGCGACGGCGCCGGATTCGACCAGGGCGTCGAGGAGCCGGGCGACCATCGTGGCCGCCTGGCCGCGGTTGAGGACGGCGCCGGGCGAGTAGACGCCCTGGCCGGTGCCGGCCACCACACCGATGGCGGCGAGCGAGTTGATGGCGCTCTCGTGGCTGCTGCCCTCGTCGTCGGCGAAGAGGTCACGGCCGACCGGCAGCTCGCCGGCGAGTTCGCGGTAGGTGCGGGCGAGCATGGCGGCGAACTGCGCACGGGTGACCGGCGCGCCCGGCGCGTAACGGTCGGCGCCGACGCCGCCCACGATGCCGAGTTCGGCCAGCTTGTCGATCGCCGCCTTGTGCACCGATCCGTCGTCGTCGCGGAAGCGGTCGCGGCCCGTCGGCAGCTCCTCC
Source organism: Egicoccus sp. (assembly GCA_035462025.1). Classification (GTDB taxonomy): domain Bacteria; phylum Actinomycetota; class Nitriliruptoria; order Nitriliruptorales; family Nitriliruptoraceae; genus Egicoccus. The sequence goes on from DATHUR010000031.1 coordinate 11,381, forward strand.
CCCAGCGCCTGCTCGATGCCACGCGCGAGGACGGACGCGAGCTGTCCGCGGCTGAGTTGCACGCCCGGCTGGAACGCGCCCGTGGTCGATCCGGTGAACACCTGCCACGCGGACGCACACCCGACCCCGGCAGCGTGCGGGGAGTCCACGGGAACGTCGGCGAACGTCGAGGCCGGCACCACCGGGCAGGCCCAGGCCAGCGAGCGCGAGCCGTTGCCGTCGTAGGGCAATGCGACGGGCTCGGTCGGCTCGACCGGCTCGGTCGGCGCGGGCGCGGGGGCAGCCGGGGCCGGCGCCGGTGCCGGTGCGAACCCACCGCCGCCACCGCCACCACCGCCACCGGACGGCGCCGGCGGCGGGGGCGGGACCTGCGGTGTGGCCGTCACCGGCGTCGAGGCGGCGCCGTCGCCGAGCGTGTTGCTCGCGACGACCGCGAAGCCGTAGAGCGTGCCGTTGGTCAGCCCGTCGAAGCGCAGGCTCGTCACCGACGCAGCCACGGTGCGCTCGAGCTCGCCGGCCACGCCGGTGTCCGGCGACACCTGCACCGTGTAGCCGGTCAGCGGCGTTCCGCCGTCGTCGGCCGGCGCGGTCCAGGTCAGATCGACGTACCCGTCGCCACCGGTGGCAGTCACGGCGGTCGCCACGCCCGGCACGGTGACCACCGGCGTGACCGGCGGGGAGGGCGCCGAGGCGGCACTCGTGCCACCGGCGTTGGTCGCGCTGACGGTGAAGGCGTAGGCCGTGTCGTTGGTCAGGCCGTCGAACACGGTCGAGGTGGCAGGACCCGCCACGGTTCGCGCCGTCGCCCCGGTCACGCCGCCGGTCGGGGCGACCGACACGGTGTACGAGGCGGGTGTGCCACCACCGGACCCGGGCGTCCACTGCACCGTGGCGCGGCCGTTGGCCGCCACGGCGGTGACGTCGATCGGGACGGCCGGCGTGACGTGTCGCAGCAGCGCGGCGTGGGCGTTGAGCAGACCGCCCGTGGTCGTCAGCCCGGCCATCGAGGCCAGTGGCTGGGCGCTGTCCTTGATCGCGGTCGCCAACTGGGCGCCCGTCAGCGTCGGCGCCAGCGAGGCGACCAGCGCCGCCGTGGCCGACACGTGCGGCGCGGCCATCGAGGTGCCCGAGTACGTCCCGTAGGCGCCGCCCGGCAGCGAGGAGTAGATCTGCGAGCCGGGTGCGCCGAGGTCGACCGACTGGACGCCGTGGTTGGAGAAGGTCGACCGGGCGCCCGTGCGATCCACGGACGCCACCGAGACCACGTGCGGCAGCCCGTACGAGTCGCGCGCCAGCGAGGCCGGGAAGCTCGGGCTCAGATCGATGTCGACGCCGTTGTTGCCCGCGGACGCGACGACCAGCGCGTCGATCCGGGCGATCGTGGCCTGCAGCGTGGCGCTGGACCCGCCACCGAACGACGCGTTGATGACCGTGGCGCCGTTGCGCACGGCGTAGTCGATGCCGGCGGCGGCAGCCGCGGTCGAACCCGTGCCCTCCGCGCCGCCGAGGAACTTGATCGGCATGATCTTGACGTTGGGGGCGAGCCCAACGATGCCGGCACCGTTGCTGACGCCGGCGATCGTCCCGGCCACGTGGGTGCCGTGGTCGTCCTCCGACGCACTGTCGAAGACCGATGCGTCGTCGTTGCGGAAGTCCCAGCCGTTGACGTCGTCGATCTTGCCGTTGCCGTCGTCGTCGAGACCGTTGCCCGGGATCTCGTCGACGTTGACCCAGATGTTGTCGGCGAGGTCGGGGTGGGTGATGTCGATACCGGTGTCGACCACCGCGACGACGACGTCCGCGCTGCCCCGCGTGATGGCCCAGGCCTCGGGAGCGTCGACGTCGACGTCGACGGTGCCGCCGGCCTGGCCGGTGTTGTGCAGCCCCCACAGCCGCCAGAAATCGGGCTCGGTGACGTCGGTCGCCTCGGCGATGACGTCCGGTTCGGCGAGCCGGACGGCCGCCTCGCCGGTCAGGTCGTCGAGGGCGGCGGGGACCCGCCAGGCGGCGAGACCGACCACCTCGACGTCGATGAAGTCGTAGACCTCCTCGCTGCGCAGGCCATGGCGTGCGAGAACCTCGGCGCGGTCGGATGCCGAGGCGGCCGGATCCCAGGAGATCACGATACGGCCCGGGGTCGCCGGTGCCTCGGTGTCGAGGTCGCCCGTTGCCGGGTCGGTGAGCGCACCGGCGGGGACCGCGAGGCCGGCGAGGAGCACGGCCGCGAGGGGCACACCGAGGAGGCGGGGGCGGAAGAGCACGGGTGTCCCCTGGACAGGTCACGCGCACGAGGCACGACGCTCTACGAGTAAAGCGAGTACGGACGGCTGGCACCGGAAAACATCGGACCAAATCCGCGTTCGTTGATCATTTGACCAAGAACCCGGACCAATGGCGCACTGCGCGCCCACGACGGCCGGTGGCGCCGCGGATGCCGGAACCCGGACTCCCGCCGGATGTCAGCCGGCGTCGCCGTAGGCGAAGGTCGCGACCTCGCCGCCGGCACTGTCGCGCAGGGTCAGTACGCCCCCGGCATCGTCGAGTGCCTCCTTGTCGAGGCAGGCGAACACGGCGTCGTCGGTGTCCTCGCCGCAGCCGGTGTGGACGCGCAGTTCGGCGTCCGGGTCGATCTGTCGGCCGATGCCCAGCGGCAGGCGGGTGCCGTCGGCCGTCTCGACGTACCAGCCGCCCATGTCGGTGCGGTGGTCGAAGTTGCTGCGGATCACCACGTGCTCGCCGGCCCCCTCGTCGAGGTCGTCACCCTCGGTGGGGTCGGCGACCACCTCGGCGAGGTAGGCCGTGTCGTGGCCCGCCACCTGCTCGTCGGGCAGCACGAACGTGCCGTCGACGCCGGCGGCTCCCCCGCATCCGAGCACGGCGACGGCGAGCAGCGCGGGGAACCACCTGGCCCGGTCCGCCTCGCGTGTCATGCAGCACCTCCCGTCCGGCCGCGACACGATACGCCGAGAGCGGCGGTGGCCCGACGACGCTCAGGCGCCGTGCAGGGCGTCGTCGCCGACGGTGCCCGGCGACGGGTCGAACAGGACCCCGGGATTGAGGATGCCCGCAGGATCCACGGCGTCGCGCGCCGCCCGCATCGCCACCGCGAACGGCGCCGGACGCTGCCGGTCGTAGACGGGCCGGTGGTCGCGGCCGACGGCATGGTGATGGGTCGCCGTCGCCCCCGCCGCGTCGATCGCCTCGCCGACCGCCGCCTTGACCTCGTCCCACGCGGCGGCCGCGGCACGAGCACCGGCCACGCCGCCCAGGTCGGTCGGGCCGGGCGCGATCACCGTGACGTAGGGCGCGATCCCGTCCGGGTAGGCGTGGGTGGTACGCACGGCGACGAGTGCGCCGCCGCACACCTCGGTGGCGGCGCGCCGCGCCGTCTGTCGCAACGTGGCGACCAGGTCCGCCGCCCGGTCCCAGGTCGTGGCCGTCTCGAACGTCTCGACGACGGCGCCCAGGCGGACCAGTCCGTCGCGCAGGTAGGGCGCCTGGAGGAAGGCCGCCCGCCACGCTCCGGCGGCGCCTTCGGCCGCGCCGGTGCGATCACCACGCCGCAGCGTCGGCCCGTCGCGGACCTCGGCGCCGTGGTCGCGCAGCAGTTCGAGGGCACGGGCCACCTCGGCGTCCAGCGGCGCGGTCGGGGCCTCGAACGCCAGCACGAGGACGGTGTCGGTCCCGTCGGGCGGACCGGCGCCGTTGAGCGCCGCCTCGACCGGGTCGAGCAGTCGGCAGTTCGACGGCCGCATCCCGTCCTGCAGCAGGGCCCGGACGCCGTCCAGGGCCCGCGCCTCGGTCGGGAAGACCAGGGTGACCGAGGCACGCGACTGCGGGCGACGCTGGACGCGGACCCAGGCGTCGGTGACCACGCCGAGGGTGCCCTCGCTGCCGAGCAGCAGCCGGTCGGGCGACGGGCCGGCGCCGGACGCGGGCAGCCGTCGCGAGGTCCAGCGACCCGACGGGGTGACGGCCGAGATGGACTCGACCAGGTCGTCGATGTGGGTCGGTCCGGTGGCGAAGTGGCCGCCGGCGCGGGTCGCGATCCAGCCGCCGAGCGTCGAGAACTCGAACGACTGCGGGAAGAAGCGCAGCGTCCAGCCGTCGGGCCGCAGCCCGTCCTCGATCGCCGGTCCGAGCATGCCGGCCTGCACGTGTGCCGCACCCGAGACGGCGTCGACCTCGAGCACGCGGTCCAGTCGTTCGAGATCGAGGCTGACGGTGGGGCCGGGCGGCGGGGTCACCCCGCCGACCACCGAGGTCCCGCCGCCGTAGGGCACGCACGACACGCGGGCGTCCGAGCACCAGTCGAGCAGCCGTTCCACGTCGTCGGCGTCCCGGGGGCGGACCACCAGGTCGGGGACGTGCGGGACGTCGCCGTGCAGCGCCCGGACCACCTCGCGGTAGGCGTTGCCGTGCCCGTGCCGGAGCCGATCCTCGGGATCGGCCGACGCCAGGTCCGCGAGCCCGTCCGGCAGTGCCACACGGGGTGCGGTCAGTGCCACAGACCCGGGATCGACGGCGACCGCCGGTTTGCCGGGCGCGCTGCCGAACCGGTCGGCGAGCACACTGCCGAGGCCGGTCACGGCCGTGTCGTCCAGTTGCCGGTCCGCCCGGCCCCAGCCCCACCAGGTCCGTCGCCCCGCCGTGTTGGGCGCAGCCGCCACCGACATGCCCTCCCGACGCATGGGCGGCAGCCTACTCACGCGCCTTGCACCTGATGCGTGCGGTGCGTGCGACGCCTCGACCGAGGGGCCGGCGACCGTGCGAGGCTTCGACGTAGCCAGAACCAGGGGGAGCACCGTGAACCGAGCACACCGCATCCGTCTCGCTGCCGGCGTCACCGTGGCGATGGTGATCGCGCCGACGGTGGCCGCCCACGCCGCGCCGGTCTACGTCCGACCGGGGGCGCCCGGCCAGCCGACGCAGCGCATCGCGGTGTCCGACGTGGCGGTGCCCGTCTCGGGCACGTACACGATGGCCGAGGTCCACTTCGTCCAGCACATGATGGTCCACCACGGCCAGGCGCTGACGATGACCGCGCTGGTGGCCGACCGCGCCGGGGACGAGCGCATCCACAACCTCGCCCGCCGCATCGACGTGACCCAGGTGGCCGAGATCGACCAGATGGCCCAGTGGCTGCGCATCCGCAGCGAAGCCGTCCCCGACCACGAGGACAGCACGGGACACGAGGGCATGCCGGGCATGGTCAGCCAGGCAGACCTCGCCCGGCTCGAAGCGTCAGAGGGTGCGGCATTCGACCGGCTGTTCCTCGAGTTGATGATCCACCATCACCGCGGCGCGGTGCAGATGGTCGAGGAGTTGCGCGAGGCGACGGGCGACATCCTCGAGGCGGGCATCTCGGCGCTGGCGTTCGAGATCGAGGACCAGCAGCAGACCGAGATCGTGCGGATGCAGCGCCTCCTCGACGAACTCTCGGCCTGACACCCGCACACGGCAGAGGCCCCGGACCGCATCGGTCCGGGGCCTCCTCGTCACGCCCGTCGGTGGCTCACGACCGCGGGGTCAGCTCGACGAGTTCGTCGAACAGCAACTCCAGGGCCCGGGCGATGAACGAGCCCATCTGCCCGCGCTGGACCGAGCGGCCCGGCGCGAACGTGGTGTCGGACGTGCCCGCGGCGATCCCGGCCGCGTAGGCGGCGTCGATCGCCTCGACATGGGTGCTGTTGGACGCGACGTCGGTGAACGGGCTGCGTGGTGCCGGTAGCTCCTCGCCGAGCACGTCCTCGACCGCCCGCACGATCAGCGCGGCCATCTGGGCTCGCGAGACGGCGACTGCCGGGCTGTACATGGTGTCCGAGGTGCCGTTGACGACCCCGAGCGCGGCCAACTGGTTGATGGCCATCTCGTGGACGTTGCCCTCGTCGTCGACGAACGCGTCCTCGGGTGCGGCGGGCAACTCGACGCCGGCGGCCTCGAGCAGCCGCTGCAGGAACGACGCCATCTGGTCGCGCCGGATCGGCTCGCCCGGACGGAAGGTCCCGTCGCCGAAGCCCTGGGCGATCCCGTAGCCCGCGATGCAGGCCACGTTGTCACCGTGGGTCCCGCCCGCGTCGGGGTAGGACTCGCCGTCGACCGCGGCGCACGCCGCCCGGTCGGCGTCGGTGATCATGGTCTGGCTCTGCGGGCTCAGCTCGCGCAGCCGGACGTCGGCGGCGGCCGCCAGTTCGGCCTCGGTCACGTGCTCGCTCGCGGTCAGCTCGAACACGTCGAACCCGCGGGCGATCTCGCTGCCGTACACGTGGCCGTTGTAGTAGTAGGCCGACCAGAAGCCGCTGAGCACGAGTTCCTCCTCGTCCAGCGGGCCGCGGTCGAAGAACGCGACCTCGAACGGGTTGTCGGCGTCGGTGAAGTCCATCACCGAGATGCCGCCCTGGTACCAGGCCTGCACCATCAGATCGCGGCCGGGCACCGGCACGATCGAGCCGTTGTGCGCGACGCAGTTCTCCTCGTCGGTCTGGTTGTTCGGGATCTTGTAGTAGCTGGCGAACTCCAGCCGTGGCCCGTCGGCGGTCTGCACGATCTCGTAGATCGCGTTGGCGCCGTCGTCGGGGTCGTCGGTGGGCCGGCAGGTCGGCGCGACACCGCCGCCGAGTTCGTCGGTGAACACGACCTTGGTGCCGTCGTTGCTGAACGTCGCCGAGTGCCAGTAGGCGAAGTTCGACGTGTCCTCGACGTAGTCGACGCGGACCGGTGCGGCCGGGTCGGAGATGTCGATGAGCAGCCCGTTGCCCTCGCAGGCACCGGCGGCGAGCCCGATCTCGGGGTAGGCGGTGATGTCGTGACAGGCGTCGGTGACCCCCATCAGCCCGACCGGGTTCCCGGTCTCCTCGTCGGCGAACAGGCGCACCTCGGCCACGATCTCGGCGTCCTCGGGCGAGGCGACCGGGACCTCGATCACCTCGATCTGGTAGCGGTCGGTCTCGGTGTCCTCGTCGAAGTCGTCGGGGTCGGTCGAGGGCACCTCGCGGTCGGGGTCGTCCTCGGTCGGCGCCGGCGTCATGGGGCCCACCGCGCAGTCGAGCCCGGCCGGCGCGTCGCTGCGCACGCCGCTGGTCCCGCTGACGTAGACGTAGACGGTCGACGGGTCGTCGGGGTCCTCGACGACCGTGTGGGTGTGCGAACCGCGGCAGGTCTCGACCGCGGCGACCTGCTCGGGCGAGGTGATGTCGGAGATGTCGAAGACGCGCACGCCGACGAACCGCTCGTCGCCCTCGTCGAGGGTGGTGCAGTCACGCGTGCCCAACTGCTGCACGGACACGAACATCAGGTCACCGCTGACCGACACGTCGCCCTGCCCGCCCGGGCAGGCGACGGCCGTGCGCAGCTCGGGATCGGTCGGGTCGGAGATGTCCCAGATCTGCACGCCGGCGTAGCTGCCGACGAACGCGTAGTGGCCGGCGAAGGCCATGTCGGAGTTGATGTAGGCGAAGTCGCCGGGGTTGTTGGGGTTGATGAACCCGGCCGGTCGCTCGACGTGGGCGAGCAGTTCCATGTTCTCGCCGGCGGTTTCCGCGTCCTGGAAGCCACCGCCGAGGCCCTCGCGCGGGTCGGCGGCCTGCGCCGACGCTCCCACCGCCGGCACGAGCAGCAGGGTGGCTGCCGCGGCGGCGACCGCGCGCAGCCGCCGTCCTGTCGAATCTCGCATCTTGATCCCCCTCGAATTGGTCGATGCACGGACCCCCGTGATCCCCGCCGGCCCGGGTGATGGGCCGCGGGGGTCGTCGACACTAGTCACACGTGGACAGCGCGGTCGGCGAGAATCTCGCGGGCCGAATCGGCGTTGTGCGACGCCGCGTTGGGGCACCATCTGCACATGACCGACCACCCGCTCACTGGGCCGGCGTCCGCTGGCGCAGCGGCGACCGGTCCGCCCGAGACCCGCACGGACCGCCAGCACCCCCTGCGCGGCCGGGTCCGGGGCCTGTTGTGCCTGTTCACCGCGGCGGTCGCCGGCGTCTACACCCTGCAGTTGCTGATCGAGCAGCCACCGGGCGACGTGCACCCCAACATCGCCGCGGTGTTCACCGCGTCGTTGACCGCGTGGTCGCTGCTACACCACCGCGAGCGGGCACGGTGGGCCACCGACCCGTTGCTGGTCGCGGCCCTGCTCGGCATGGCGCTGACCGTGCCGACCGAGGGGTGGATCTGGGGGCCGTGCTACCTCGTGGTGTTCCAGCGCGGTCTCGATGCGACCTCGTGGGGCACGTGGGGCTGGAGCGGCTTCAGCTTCCTCGCCTACCAGACGACGGTGGCTCGGCTCGACGGCGTCGCCGAGGTGTTCACCATCAGCACGATCTCGACGACCGTCGAGTTCGTGGTCGCCACCCTGATCATCCGCATCCTGGTGTCCGCGCTGGACACCAACGAGATCGCGACCCGGCGCGAGCGCCTCCTGGCCGACGGCTCGTCGCGGCTGCTCAGCGCCGACGACGAGGACGCGGTCGCCGCCATCGTGGCCGACATCACCCGGGCGCTCGGCGCCACCCCCACCGCGACCGCGTCGGTCTGGGTCGCCGCCGGGGAGGGCCGGTTCCGACGGGCCGCCGCCCGAGGCGACTACCTGGTCGGCCGGGACGAGATCGACATCGAGTTGCTGCCCGACAGCTTCGCCCAGGCGGTACGCGCGGGCCGGCCGTTCGTGACCGAGGCCGGCGTGCTGCGCGACGCGCTGGGCGACCCCGCCGTGCCCGACCAGGGCCAGACGTTCGCGACCGCCCCCGTCCTGGTCGACGACGAGGTGGTGTGCACCATCGTGCTCCAGGACGACGGGCGCGTCTCCGACGACCTGGTCGAGGCGATGGTGCGCTTCGCCAACGAGGTCTCGGCCGCCTGGCAGCGGGTCGTGCTGCTGCGGCGCCTGCGCGAGACCAACGACGAACTGCTCGCCGCCGCCCAGATCAAGGACGACTTCATCGCCGCGGTCAGCCACGAGTTGCGCACGCCGCTGACCTCTGTGCTGGGGTTCGTCGACGTGCTGCTGCGCGGCTGGGATCGCCTCGACGACGCCGCCAAGCGCGAGTACCTCGGCCTGGTCCGCGCCCAGGCCGGACGGCAGCGCGAATTGATCGACGACCTGCTGTCGATGTCGCGCATCGTGGCCGGCGAGTTGCAGGCGAAGCCGTCCGTGGTCGACGTCGGCGCATCCGTGGCCGCGATGGTCGCCGCCGCCGGCATCGAGGCGGCGGTCACCGCCGAACCCGACCTGCCCGGCGCCTGGGTCGACCGCCGCCACCTCGAGCAGATCGTCACCAACCTGCTCACCAACGCGGGCAAGTACGGCGCGGCGCCGTACGAGGTGATCCTCACCGGCGGCGACGAGGTGGCCGTGTCGGTGGTCGACCACGGCCGGGGGGTGCCGGAGGAGTTCGTCGCGCACCTGTTCGAGCGCTTCTCGCAGGCCAACACCGGCGACGGCCGCTCGTCCAGCGGCGTCGGTCTGGGGCTGGCGATCAGCGCCGAGCTGGCCCATGCCAACGGGGCCGCACTGGCGTATGCGCCCACGCCCGACGGCGGTGCCACGTTCACGCTGCGTCTGCCGACGACCGCCGCGGGCACGGATGGCGGCACGCCCGCGTCCGGCGGGGCCGACTACGGGGCGCCTGCCGTGTCGGCGACCGCGCACCCCGCCTGAGCGCCTCGCTCGAATGGCCGGCTCCGGGCCGTACCATCCGGAGGTCCACCCCGCCCGTGCTCCGCCCCGGCCAGGAACCGTCTCGTGACCCGTCGTGCCGCTCGTGGGCGCCGTCGCGCTCGCCTGCGCCGCTACGGTCGCCGAACGGCCGTCGCCGTGCTGGCCTGGTCGCTGCTGGTGACGTTCTCGACGCCGGCCGGCACCAGCCTGGCGCAGCCGCCGACGGCACGGGCGTGCGCGGACGACGTGCCGAGCATCCACTTCTTCGACGTGGCGCCCGGCGGCACGCACACCGACGCGATCGACTGCCTCGCGTTCTGGAGCATCTCGCTGGGGCGGGCCGGCCACGTCTACGCGCCCGACGCCACCGTCCAGCGCGGCCACCTCGCCTCGTTCCTGCTGCGCACGCTCGAACAGGCCGGGATGACCTTCACCGACGAAGCCACCCTCGTCGACGCCGAGGTGGCCGGCGCGCACGCCGCTGCGGCCCGCCGGCTGGTCGCCGCCGACGTCCTGCGGGCACCCGGCGGCCGGTTCGACCCCGAGGCCCCGCTGCGCCGTGACACGATGGCGGTCGCCCTGGTCACCGCGTACGAGCGCGCCACCGGCACCGCCCTGCCGACGCCGGTCGGCCGGCCGTTCGCCGACCTGCAGGGCCACCCCGACGCCGCCACCATCGCCAAGGCGGTCGGGCTCGGGCTGGTGCGTGGGTCAACCGACGGCAGCTACGACCCGGCGGGGACGGTCACCCGCGCGCAGATGGCGTCGTTCCTTACCCGCCTGCTCGACGGCCTCGTCGACGCCGGTCTCGCCGCCCCGCCGGCCACGCCCGCGTGGGACCGCGACGTCGAGTTGGCGCTGACGCTGGCCGACGCGGTCGAGCAGACGCGCGTCCCCGAACTGCTCGACCCGCCGCTCGATCTCGCCGAGGACACCCTGACGCGGCTGTACCACGACGGGTGCATGCCCGAGGGGTCCACGTCGCCCGAGTGCGTGTACGGCGCCAGCGACGCCGGCCGCACGCTGGTGATGTACGGCGACTCGCACATGGCCCACTGGTTCCCCGCGCTCAACGTGCTCGCGACCCGGCAGGGCTGGCGGGTGGTGGCGCTGACCAAGGGCGGCTGCCCGGCGTGGGACATCGAGGTACGCGACCAGCACGGCGATCCGGAGCCGTGTGCCGCCTTCCGCCGCCACGCGCTGCAGCGCATCGGGCGATTGCAGCCGCAGATGGTGCTGGTCTCGGGCGCCTCGCACTACGAGGCCTACGACGGGCAGGGGCGTCCGGACTCCTCGCTCCGCGCCGCCAACCTCGTCGCCGGTCAGGCCCGCGCCCTCGAGGCGATCGAGACGGCCGTGCCCGGCACGCGCCTGGTCGTGTTCGGCACTTCCGGGCGGCTGCCGTTCGACGCCGTGCAGTGCCTGCGCGCCGACCCGGGCGACATCGCCGGCTGCACCGCACCGCGCGAGGACGTCATCGACGACGACCTCGTCGACGCGCAACGCGCCCTCGCCGAGCAGCACGGCGCCGCGTTCGCCGACACGAGCCGCTGGCTGTGCACCGCCAACGCCTGCCCACCGATCATCGCCGGGCGGCTGGTGCGCTGGGACGCCCACCACCTGAGCCCCGGCGTGACCGGCTGGCTGGCACCGATGATCGACCCAGTGGTGTTCGGCGAGTCCGGGTGATTGGCTGCTCCCGTCGACGGACGGGAGGGCGACATGGGTGCCGACGGTGCGGTTCTCGGAAGCGGTCGTGGTCGCCGCGCGATGATCGCGGTCGCGGTCGCTGCGCTGCTGCTGGTCGGGGTCGTGCCGGCCGGCGCGTCGGACGACGGCACGCTCGACGACGCCTGTCCCGGACCGGCGCTGCCGGCAGCCGGGTTCTCCGACGTCGGTGACGGCGCCACCCACCGCGCGACCATCGACTGCCTCGTCTGGCACGGGATCACCGAGGGCCGAAGCTGGGCGCGGTTCGATCCCGGCGGCGCGGTCCGCCGCGACGAGGTGGCGTCGCTGCTGGCGCGGACGATGGAGCGGGCGGGTGCCGAGTTGCCGGCGGCGCCCGACGACCACTTCGACGACGTCGCCGCCGGCACCACGCACGCCCGCAGCATCAACCAGTTGGCCGAGATCGGCGTGATCTCGGGCACGTCGGCGCGCCGCTACTCGCCCGAGCGGCTGGTGAGCCGGGCCCAGGCCGCGGCGCTGCTGGTCCGCGGATTCGAGCAGGTGACCGGCGAGACGTTGCCGCAGGGAACCGACCGGTTCGACGACACCGACGGCAGCACCCACGAGGTCGCGATCGACCAGGCCGCCGAGGCCGGGATCGTCCAGGGCGTCGGTGACCGGCGCTTCGCGCCGTCGGGGTCGTCGACCCGGGCGCAGATGGCGAGCCTGCTCGCGCGTCTGCTCGACACGTTCGCCGAGCGCGATCTCGTGACGCTGCCGCCGAGTTGGGGTGTCGACGCGGCGCCGCCGGCGCTGGCCGCGCAACTGGTCACCGACGACGTGTCCAGCCCGTCGTTCGTCACGGCACCGCCCGGCGACGAGCGGTTGTTCGTGGTCGAACTCGGCGGCCGGGTGCGGATCGTCGAGGACGGCACGGTGGCCGCGACGCCGTTCCTCGATCTGTCCTCGCAGGTGTCCACCGGCGGCGAGGGCGGGCTGTTCGCCCTGGCGTTCCACGCCGACTACGCCGACAACGGCCGCTTCTTCGTCCACTACACCGACACGGCCGGCGACACGCGCATCGACCGCTTCGAGGTGTCGTCGGACCCCGACCGTGCCGACCTCGCCAGCCGGACGGCCGTGCTGATGCTCGACCAGCCGGCCAGCAACCACAACGGCGGGATGATCCAGTTCGGCCCGGACGGGATGCTCTACGTCGCGCTCGGCGACGGCGGCGGTGCGGGCGATCCGAACGACCACGGCCAGGACCCGACGACGCTGTACGGCACGATCCTGCGGCTCGACGTCGACGTGGCCGCGACCGGCTACCGCATTCCCGCCGACAACCCGTTCGCCTCCGGGCGCAGTGGCGCACCGGAGGTCTGGGCCTACGGCCTGCGCAACCCGTGGCGGTTCGCGTTCGATCCTCCGACCGGCCACCTCTACGTCGCCGACGTCGGCCAGGGCGCGCGCGAGGAGGTCGACGTCGTCCCGGGCCGCCGGGGAGGGCTGAACTTCGGCTGGAACACGATGGAGGGCAGCACCTGCTTCGGGGCGTCCTCGTGCGACCGCGACGGGCTGACCCTGCCCGTGTACGAGTACGGCCACGACGCGGGCTGCTCGATCACCGGCGGGTTCGTCTACCGCGGCGACGACATCCCGGGCCTGGTCGGGCACTACGTGTTCGGTGACTACTGCGGCGGCTGGGTGCGGTCCCTCCACTACGGCGGCGACGGCGCCGACCACGTCACCGCCCACGACGTCGGCGAGATCGGCAACGTCTACTCGTTCGGCGTCGGCGGCGACGGCGAGTTGTACGTCGCCACCCCCGAGGGGGTCTTCCGTCTGGTCGCGGCTCAGAGCTCGGGGGCGGGAGTGGCCTCGAGCCAGCGCAAGGCGTCACCCTCCGCGACGTCCGCCGGATAGAGAATGACCTCGTCGCAACCGGCAGTCGTGTAGGCGGCGGCCCGCTCGGCGATGGCGCCGGGATCGTCGATCGGTGCAGCGGTTGCCGCGGCCACCGCCTGCGGCGAGTGCAGGCCCTGCCGGGAGAAGTGGCGCGCGTAGTTGGGGAACATCTCGAAGTATGTGCGCGCCTGGGCCTGCAGGCGATCGGGGGTGTCCAGCCGCAGGTAGACGGCGATCGTCGGGCGACGGCCCGTCGCCGCCCGGACCTGTGCGATCGTCTCGCGCACGCCCTCGGGGGAAACCCAGTTGAGCAGCAGGCCGTCGGCCAGCTCGCCCCCGAGCGCCGCCATGCGTGGACCGAGCGCGGCCAACCAGATGGGGGCCGGTCCCGGGAAGGCGAGCCGCTCGCCGACCGCACGCAGCGCCATGAGGTGGTCGCGGACATGTCCGAGCGGCGACGCGGGGTAGGCAACACCGATCTCCTCGGCGAACCCGCGGTGCGACGCACCGACGCCCAACACGAACCTGCCCCCGGAGGCCTCCATCAACGACGCGCCACGCATGGCGAGGTGCCGTGGGGTATGGAAGACCGTGCCGACCACGCCGGGGCCGGCGCGGAGTCGCTCGGTCGCCTCGAGTGCGATGGCACTGGAGACGAACGGGTCGCGACCGGTGTAGCGCTGCTGCCCGACGATGCTCAATTCGGGGAACAGCAACACGCCGTAGCCCGACTGTTCGGCCGCCGGCGCCAGCCGGCGCACCAGGGCGGCACTGGGGTCCTTGAGCGCGAGTCCGATCGCCATCGTGGCTCCTGTCGGCCGTCGACGAACTCGGCCCGGCCACCGTGCGACGGTGACCGGGCCGACCTCGTGCGAACCTCGGGGTTGTTCAGTCCTGCCAGGGAACCGTCGGGAAGATCGGCTCGGCCTCGGCGAAGGACTCGGGGAACACCTGCACGACCGCGTCGTTCTGCACCTGCATGACGATCGGCCGGGCGTTGACGTTCTCGCCCGTCTCGTCGAACTCGATCGGCCCGTCGTAGGCCATCAGGTGGTCCGCGAGGGAGATACCGCTGATGGCGTCACGCAGTGCCGTCGGGTCGTCGCTGCCGGCATCCTCGAGCCCGGCGGCGATCAGCTCGATCGCCTGGTAGGTGAGGATGGCGGCCGTCCGCATCGTCTGCCCGTACTGCTCCTCGTAGCGGCTGCGCAGCTCCTGCACCCGTTCGTCGGTGGCGTCGAAGTGGTAGTTGGCGTTGAGGAAGCCCTCGCCCGCACCGTCGGCGGACGCGGCGAACTCGTCGATGTCGAACGCACCATTGGCGATCCCGAACACACCCTTGAGTTCGGGCTGGACCGCCGAGGCGTCGCGTGCGATCAGCAGCCCGTCGCCGTAGTAGCCGGTCGCGACCATGACGTCGACACCGGCTGCCGCGACGCGGCTGAGTTCGGTGGTCAGGTCGCTGACACCGAAGGGGTCGTAGGCGATGGACTCGGCCACCTCGATCCCCAGGGTCGCCGCTTCCGTGGCGAACGCCTCGTTGATGCTGGTACCGAACTCGGTCTGGTCGTGCAGGTGCACGACGCTGCCGACCTCCTCGCCGGTGGCCTCGGCCAGGGCCGACAGCGCCTGCGCCCCCTGGACGCCCATCGCCGTGGCGTTGGGCTGGATCCGGAAGGTGAACTGGCTCTGGTCGGTGATCACCGAGTTGGACACCGCGACGTCGATCACGAACGGGATCTGGGACCGCTCCGCCAGCGACGCGACGTTGACCGCGACGGCCGACTGGTAGGGCCCGACCAGGGCGACGACGCCCTCGTCGATCATGCGCTGCGCCTCGGTCTGGGCGATCTCGGCGCTGCCCTCGGTGTCGGCGGCCACCAGTTCGAGCGGCCGTCCCCCCAGGGACTGGATACCCCCGGCAGCATTGATGTCGTCGACCGCCATCTGCGCGGCGTCGGACATGGGCTGGCCATCCTGTGCCAGGCCACCCGTCAGCGGATGGAGCGCACCGATGCGGATCGGCTCGCCCGATGCCTCGCCGGTCGCGCCGTCGTCCTCCTCGCCCTCACCGTCGTCGGCGGGGTCCTCGGTCGGTTCCTCCTCGGTCTCGGTCTCGGCCGCCGCGCCGTCGTCCTCCTCGACGGTCTCGGCGCCCGAACATGCGGACAGGAGCAGGCCGGCCGCCATGGCGGCGGCAGCGACGCGTGCTCCCTTCAGCCTCGTCAGCCTTCGCACTTGTTGATCCTTTTCGTTGTCCCTGTCGAGCCCTGCGGCTCGCCCTGCTCCAGCACGACCGTTCCGGTCGCGTCGTTCCCGTCACATGCCGAGGTAGGCACTGCGAACGCGTTTGTCCGACAGCATCTGCACCCCGGCGCCCTCCATGACCACCTCGCCGCTCTCCATCACGTACGCGCGATCCGCGAGCTCGAGTGCCTGGGCCGCGTTCTGCTCGACGAGCAGGACGGTGACACCGGCCTCGCGGATGGTCCTGACGGTGTCGAACACCTGCTTGACCAGCAGCGGCGCGAGACCCAGCGAGGGTTCGTCGAGCATCAGCACCCGTGGGCGCGCCATGAGTGCCCGCGCGATGGCGAGCATCTGCTGCTGACCGCCGGACATGGTTCCGGCCGCCTGCCGTCGCCGTTCGGCGAGGATCGGGAACATCTCCTCGACCTCGGCCTGCGCCGCGGCGGTCTCGGACTTCGACTGGGTGATGGCACCCATGCGCAGGTTCTCCTCGACCGAGAGGCTGGCGAACAGCTCGCGCCCCTCGGGCACCTGCACGATCCCGGCCCGCACGATCTGGTGGGACGGCCTTCCGTCGATGCGGTCGCCGTCCAGCGTGATCGTGCCCGACCATGGCCTGATCAGACCGGAGATCGTGCGCAGCGTCGTGGTCTTGCCGGCGCCGTTGGCGCCGATGAGCGCGACGACCTCGCCCTCACCGATCTCGAGGTCGAGCCCGGACAGGATCTGCAGGCCGCCGTACCCGGCGGTGACGCCCTCAACCTTCAGCAATGGCCTGCTCCTCCCCGAGGTAGGCCTCGATGACGACCGGGTCGTTGGCGACCTCGTCGGGCGTCCCGCTTGCCAGGACCTCGCCGTGGTGCAGCACGACGATCTCGTCGGACAGGCGCATGACCGCCGCCATGACGTGCTCGACGAACAGCATCGTGACGCCGGTGGCGCGGATGTCGGTGAGCAGTTCGATGACCGGTGCCCGTTCGGCGGGCACCAGTCCGGCCAGGACCTCGTCGAGCAGGAGCAGGTCGGGATCGAGGGCGAGCGCGCGGGCGAGCTCGAGCCGCTTTCGGCCGGCGGTCGACAGTTCCCCGGCCGTGTCGTCGATCCACGTACCCAGGCCGACCTGTTCGACGATCTCACTCGCCCGCGTCCGGGCGGCGTCCATGGAGTCGTGGCGCTGGAGGGCCGCGATCATCACGTTGTCCCGCACGCTCATGGTCCCGAACGGCTTCATCAGTTGGTAGGTGCGTGCGATGCCGGCCCGCGCGATGCGGTGCGCGGGTAGTCCGGTCACCCGCTCGCCGCGCAGCAGCACCTCCCCGGACGTCGGTGGGAACGTGCCGGCGATGACGTTGAACAGCGTCGTCTTGCCCGCGCCGTTGGGGCCGATGACACCGGTGATCTGGCCGCGCTGGACGTCGAAGCTGACGTCGTCGAGCGCGGTGAGGCCCGAGAAGGTCTTGGTCACGCCCTGCAGACGCAGCAGCGGCGTGTCGGCAGCGGTGGGCTCAGACACCTGCGACCTCCGCCTCGCGGTCGTGCCTGCGCCGGCGGGCCTGGGCGACCTTCACGCGGTCGGCGATCGTGCCGTAGACGCCCTTCGGCAGGAAGATGATGATGGCGATCAGCAGCCCACCGAAGATCATCAGCGCGATCCCGGAACGGCCCTGGAGGAACCCCAGCCACGACGGTGGTCGGCGGACCAGCGCCGTCGTGAACTCCGAGAGCGGCACCAGCAGTGCGGCGCCCACCAGCGGCCCCCACAGGGTGGCCATGCCGCCGATGATCGCGGGCAGCAGGATCTCGACCGAGATGCCGGCGCCGAAGGCGAGCGGCGGGTCGATGAAGAACAGGAACATGAAGTAGAACGTGCCGCCGGCGGCCGTGAGGGCGCCGCTGAACGCGACGGCCTGCAGCTTGTAGCGCATCGGGTTGAGCCCCAGCGATGCGGCCGCCTCCTCGTTGTCGCGGATGGCGACGATGTAGTAGCCATTGCGGCTGCGCATCAGCGTGATCGTGGCGGCCAGGGTCAGCACGAGCAGGAACAGGATCACGTAGTAGTAGGCGTTCGAGCCGGGCGGGAACTGCATGTCGGCCAGGCCCGCGTCGCGGTTGATGGGGACCCGATAGCCGAGGGCGGCGTTCAACCAGTCGGCATTGAGCACGATGAGGCGCAGCATCTCGGCGAACGCGAAGGTCGTCAGCACGAAGTAGGCGCCGGTCAGCCTGTAGCGGAACGACAGGTAGCCGGTCAGCACGGCGAACGCGGCGCCGAGCACCATGCCCACGAGCATGCCGAGCCACGGCGACCAGCCGTGTTCGACCAGCAGGTAGGCGCCGCTGTAGGCCCCGATACCGAAGTAGGCGGCGTGGCCGAAGCTGAACAGCCCGGCGTAGCCGGCCATGACGTTCCATGCCGTACCGAGCATCGCGAACAGCACGATGCGGATCGCCACCTCGAGGCGTGCACCTGTGAGGAACTGTGGCACGACGAGCAGGACCACGGTGATGGCGGCGAGGACGAGGTACTCGCGCGGAACCCGCCGCAGCCCGCTCACGCCTTCGCCTTTCCGAGCAGACCGTCGGGGCGCAGGTACAGGGCGAGCACGAACACGATGAAGACACCGAGCAGGTTGCTCTGGCCGGGGAACAGGACGCCGCCGACCTGCTGGGTCAGGCCGATGAGGATCCCGCCGAGCAGCGCGCCGATCACGTTGCCCATGCCGCCGAGGACGACGACCACGAACGCGATGATGTTGAACGCCTCGCCCGTGGTCGGCTCGAGGCTGATGAACGGCACCACGAGGACCGCGGCAGCGCCTGCGGCGGCGGTGCCGAGCCCGAAGGTGAGCAGATAGGTCCGCTCGACGTTGATGCCGACCATCGCCGCACCGCGCGGGTTGTCGGCGACGGCCCGGATCGCAGTGCCGAACCGGGTCTTCTGCAGCAGCAGGTACAGCGCCGCGGCGAGTGCGAGCGCCCCGAAGAAGGCGACGGTTCGGGGCAGGGTGGCGACGGCGCCGAAGGGCCGGAACGGCCAGGACAGCTCGAACAGGCCCAGCGAGAGCGTGCCCTGCCCGTAGGGCAACTGGATGGCCTTCGGCGTCGGGCTGAAGACGACCAGCAGCAGGTTCTCGACGAAGATCGACAGACCGAGGGTCAGCAGGAGCTTCTTCTCGAGTGACTGGTCCATGATCGGGTTGATCAGGACCTTCTGGATGGCGGCGCCGATCAGGAACAGCAGCGCGACGACCACGACGATGGAGGCGTAGGGGTCGAGACCGGTCGACGCCACCCACTGCCACGCGAGGTACATGCCGACGGTCATCAGGGCCCCGTGGGCGAAATTGATGATGTGCAGCACGCCGTAGATCAGCGTGAGCCCCATCGAGACGAGGCTGTAGACGCCACCGATGAGCAGGCCGGTCACCACGGCCTGGATCAGCACCGAGCGACTCGGGCCGACGAGCAACGCGATGCGCTCGCCGTTGATCAACAGGATCACGATGGCGACGATCGCCGAGGTGGCCCAGCGGATGACGGCCTTGCGGTCGGCGCCCATGACGGTGGGCGACCGCGTCGTGGCCGTCATCGTTGCCTCCGTCGGTTGGACCGGCGCCCTGGGCACGGTGGCGGCTCCCGCTCGCCCGACCCTGCTGTTCCGCTGACTGGAACGCCGTATCGTTTCCCGGTACAGTAACCGGCACGTCGGGCGAGAGCAAGGGCCACGACGCGCCGTAGCCACGAGGAGGCGGCATGCAGTTGTCGGACGCGGTCCGGGAGTTGGGCCGCTTCGCCGTCGAGGTCAGCTGGACGGACCTCGACGCCCGCACGGCCGCGCGCGCCCTCGACGTCGTCCTCGACACGTTCGGTGTCACCGTCGCCGGCGCCCGCACCCCGGAACTGCGGCGGCTGCAGGCCACCGTGATGGACGAGCAGGGTGTGGCCCGACCACTGGGCACCGACCTGCGCCTGCCGGCGACCACGGCCGCCTGGCTCGACGGCACCGCTGCCTGCTGCCTCGAACTCGACGAGGGCAACAAGCGTGCCCGCGGGCATCCGGCCGCGCATGTGGTGCCGGCGCTCCTGGCGCTGGCACCGACCGTGGACGCGGACGGACCGGCCTGGCTCTCGGCGTTCGTCGCCGGCCACGAGGTCGCCACACGCGTGTCGGCTGCCACCCGGTTGCACGCGGGGGTGCACCCGCACGGCAACGCCGGCACGGCCGGTGGAGCGGCCGCCGCGGCGCGGATGCTCGGACTCGACGCCGCCGCGACCGCCGCCGCCATCGACGCCGCCACCGCCCTGCCGCTCGCCACCGACTTCGCGGCCGCTCTCGACGGCTCGTTCGTGCGCAACACCTGGATCGGCCAGGCCAACGTCAGCGGCATCGCCGCGGCGCGTCTCGCCGCCGCGGGACTGGCCACGGTCGACGGCCGCGCGAGCGGCACGCTGGGACGCATCCTCGGCGAACTCGACGTCGACGCGCTCGTCGGCGGGCTCGGCGACGACCTCGCCGTCGCCACCGGCTACTTCAAGCGGCACGCGTCGTGCTCGTACACCCATCCCCCGGCCGACGCCGTACTGGAACTGCTCGCCGACGGGGTGGTCGCCGACGACGTGACGGCCATCGAGGTGGCGACCCACGGGCTGGCCGCGGGACTCGACCGGGCGGCGACGCCGACCCGGCTCGCGGCGATGTTCTCGATCCCCTACGTCGTGGCAGCCACGTTCGTCCACGGCCGCTTCGACACCGCCGCGTCCGGTGCCGAGGCGCGCGAGGCCGCCGACGTGCGACGGCTGGTCGACGTCACCAGGGTCGTCCACGACCCGGCGCTCGACGCCCGACTGCCCGGCGAACGCGTCGCTCGTGTGACGGTGACGCTGACCTCCGGGACACGGCACACGGTCGAGGTCCCCAACCCCGTGGGGGACGTCGCCCACCACCCGCTCACCCGCGACGACCTGGTCGCCAAGCTCGACGCGCTGCTCGCACCCGGGGAGGCGACGCACCTCCTCGCGGTCGTCACCGGGCTGCCGGACGCGGACCACGCCGCCACCGCATTGGCGGCGCTTCCCTGAACACTCCCGCCAGGAGCCGACCGTGCACGTCCACGCGATCACCCCGATCCACCTCGACGAGACCGAACTGCACCGCCGTCGACGGCGCTACGCCGATCTCGCCCCGCCGGGGGTGACCATCGAGCTGCAGAACCTCGGCGGTGGGGACGAGATCCCACGCCAGCTCGCCACCGCGGACGACATCGCCGCGTCCGAGGCGGCGGTGCTCGCCGCCCTCCGAGCGGTCGACCCCGCCACCGCCGACGTGCTGCTGCCCGACTGCGTGCTGGACCCGTCGGTCCCCACCGCCCGGGCCGAGGTGACCATCCCCGTCCACGGCATCACCGAACTGGCGGCGGGCGTGGTCGCCGCGTTGGGCCTGCCGTTCACCGCCGTTGCCCGCAACCGCGCCATCGCCGACGAACTCGACCGGGTGATCGCCCGCTACGGCCACGTCGAGGCCCGGCCGACCCACGTGCTCGACCTCAGCTTCGAGGCCATCGCCGACCACGCGGTGTGGAACGACGCGGTCGCCGGCATGACGGCACAGCTCGCGGCCACCCCGGTCCGTCACGTCCTCAACGGCTGCTCGGCCGTCGAGGTCCGCGGTGACGCCACCGGCGTGGTCGTGTTCGACCCGACCAGGCTGGCGCTCGAGACCCTGGGACTCGCCGCCCGGAACGGCCTGGTCGCGCCCGGCCGGGACGCGCAGGAGGTGCGGTCATGACCGGGGGGACCGGCGACGTGGACGTCGACGTGGTGGTCGCCGGCGCCGGGGCCGCCGGGTGTGCGGCCGCGCTGGCCGCCGCCCAGGACGGCGCGAGCGTGCTGCTGCTCGAGGCCAACCCCGCCTACCGCCACGGCTCGAACACGGCGATGAGCACCTCGATGATCCCCGCGGGCGGTTCGCGCTGGCAGGCGACGCTCGGCATCGACGACTCCCCCGCACGGTTCGCCGACGACGTGCGCGCCAAGACGAAGGGCCAGGCCGACCCGACCGTCACCGAGGCGCTGACCCGCGTGGCGCCGGAACTGGTCGCCTGGCTGGCGGACCACGCCGGTCTCCCGCTCGAGTTGGTGACCGACTTCCGCTACCCGGGCCATTCGCGCGACCGCTGCCACGCCGTCGCCGACCGGTCGGGCCGCACCATGCACGGTCACCTGCTCGACCGCGTCGCCGCCGAACCGGCGATCAGCCTGCTCGTGCCGACCGCGCTGGACGACGTCGAGATTCTGGACGGTCGCGTGGTCGCGGCGCACCTGCGGGCCCCCGACGGCGCGACCGAGCGGGTCCGCACCCGCGCGGTGGTGCTGGCGACCAACGGGTTCGGTGCCGACGTCGACCTGGTCCGCGAGCACGTGCCCGAGATCGCCGCCGGCACCTACCACGGCGGGGAGGGCAGCCGGGGCGACGCACTGCGGATCGGCCGCCGGCTCGGGGCCGACGTCGGCTACCTCGACGCCTACCAGGGGCACGGGTCGCTGGCCACACCGCACGGCACGCTGCTGACCTGGGCCACCGTGATGCACGGCGCCCTGCTGGTGAACGCCGACGGCGAGCGGTTCGGCGACGAGACGGAGGGCTACTCGGAGTTCGGCGCGCGCGTCGTCGCCCAGCCCGACGCGGTCGCCTGGATGATCTTCGACGAACGGATCGACGCCGCCTGCCGGGTCTTCGCCGACTACCAGGACCTGCTCGAGGCGGGCGCGATCCGGTGGGCCGACGACGTCGAGGCCCTGGCGGAACTCATCCACGCACCGCACGACCGGCTGACCGACACGCTGGCGGCGGCCGACGCGGCCGCCCGTGGCACCGCCGAGGACCCGCAGGGACGCACGGCGTTCGAGGCGCCGCTCGACCCACCGTACGCGGCCGTGAAGGTGACCGGTGCGCTGTTCCACACCCAGGGCGGCCTCCGCGTCGACGGCGACGCGCGGGTGCTGGCCGGTGGCGTGCCCATCCCCGGCCTGTACGCGGCCGGCGGCGCGGCCGTCGGGATCTCCGGCCACGGGGCGGCGGGCTACCTCGCCGGCAACGGCCTGCTCGCCGCGCTCGGGCTCGGCTACCTCGCCGGCCGCGGCGTGGCCCCCCCGGTGGGCACGTAGGGAGCGCCGACCGCGGCGTGGGCGGGGGGGCGGACCGCCCGAGCCGGCGCGGCCGACGAGCAACGGGGCGTGACCACGGACGGG
>DATHUR010000032.1:0-22064 GCA_035462025.1 Egicoccus sp.
AGGAAGCGCGGCCGGCCGCACCCGACGTGGGTCACGCCTCGTGCTCGGCCACGAAGCGCAGGAGCCGTTCGACCGCTGAGGCGAACTGGCCGCGCGTGAGCAGCTCGCCTGGCCCGAACCGTGTGGCCGCGTAACCGTGGAGCACCCCCGCCACCCGGAGGGACGCGACCGCCTCGGCATGCACGTTGTCGGCCGGGATGTCCTCGAAGGCCGCCGGGTCCCCCGCGGGCAGCGTGAAGCCGACGGCGCGGGCCGCGCGGACCAGGACCGTCGCCGCCTGTGCGCGCGTGATCGGCTCGCCGGGACGGAAGGTGCCGTCACCGTGGCCGGCGAGGACACCGAGGTCGTGGACGCACGCGATCGCGTCGTCGTGCGTGTCGCCCCCGTCGGTGAACGGGTTGGCGGCGTCCGGGCACAGCTCGTCGGCGGCGCGCTCGGTGAGGCCCTCGACCAGGCGCAGCAGCAGCGAGGCGGTCTGCGCCCGGGTGATGTCGTCGCCGGGTCCCACGTTGTCGTCGTCGTAGCCCTCGAACAGCCCGACGGTGGCGAGGCAGCCGAGCGCCGCGGCGTGGACCGAGTTCTCGGCGTCGGCGAACATGGCCCCGCCCTCCTCGCAGACGGCCACCAGTTGCGCTGCAGCCACACCGGGATCACCGACGTCCTCGTCCTCGCCCTCGTCTGGGTCGTCGGATGGCACCGGTGGCGGAGGCGGAGGCGGGGGCGGGGGCGGAGGTGACGCTGGCTCGAGTTCGAAGGCGCCGAGGTCGCACCCGCCCGAACCGCCGCCGGGACGGCCCACACCGCGCTGGTCGGTCGCCGGCGCGGCCTCGCACTCGGCGTTGGCGTCGACCGCGACGCTCGCGGCGGTCAACGGGTGGGTCGCGGTGTGGCCCCCGGCGTCCTGCAGGGCGAGCAGGCCGGCGTCGGCGCCCGGGTGGTCGCCGAGGTCGGGGTCGAGCCCACACGTGCCGTCGTCGTCGAGGTTGTGGCCGTCGGAAGCGATCGACGTGCTGCCCGAAGCGACGGAGTGGCACTGCTCGCCGGCGTTGTCGGCGACGATGCTGTTGCGCAGGGTCACGGCCGCGTTGTTGCGCGCCTCGATCCCGGCGGCGCCCTCGGGCGCGTCGTCGCCGGGGTCGAGGTGGTTGTCCGCGATCGTGCTGCTGTCGGCGAGGGCGGTGCCGTTCGTCACGTACAGGCCCCCACCGGCGACGCCGGCCGTGTTCCCGCTGATCGTGCTGTTGAGGATGGTCGCGTCGCCGTCCTCGCCGCCGACCTGGACGCCGCCGCCCAGGGCGTCCTCGTTGCTGAGGGTGTTGCCGCTGACGGTGCTTCGTTCGAGCACCAGGGTGGCACCGTTGACCGCCACGCCGCCGCCGCTGTTGGCGGTGTTGCCGCGGATCGTGGTGTCGACGAGGGTGACGCTCGCTCCGGCCGTCGCGCGGACGGCGCCCCCGGAGTTCAGGAAGCTGGCGTTGTCGACCAGTGCGGCACGTTCGGCCGTGAACTGGCCGCCGTCCACCAGGACGGCGCCGCCGTGGGAGTTCAGTCGCCCGCCGGTCAGAGTGACGTCCGCGACGACCAGTTCCCCGGCGGCCGTGACCTCGAAGATCCGGTCACCGAGCCCGTCGGCGTCGATCGTGGTGACGTCGGCCCCCGCGCCGGTGAGCTCGAGTTCGTCGGTCACCTCGAGGTCGCCGGCCTCCGCGCCGCCGTCACCGGCGAGCGTCAGTGCGTAGGTCCCCGCCGGCAGCACGATCGTCTGTGCGCCGGCCGCGTTGTTGGTCGCCTGGACGGCGGCACGCAGGGTGCAGGTGGGCTCGTCGGTGCCGACCTCGCCGACCGCGTCCCCGTCGTCCCCGCTGATCGTCGTGCCGGTGTCGCACACCTCGGCGTCGGCGTCGTCGAGTGCCGCGTCGGCCGACGAGTTGACCACGACCGTGTCGCCCTCCGCGGGGCTGCCGCCCCCGGCGCCGCCCTGCACCTCGAAGGCGCCGATGTCGGGGCTGCCGTCGTCGCGCGGCTCGCCGCGCTGGTCGGTGGCGACGGCGGTGGATCCAGCGTCGATGGCGGGGCTGCCCGGCAGCAGCGCGTGGGTTGGCGTCGACCCACCGTTGTCGGCGAGGACGTCGAGCCCAGGGGCGGCGGGCATGGGGTCGACGCCGCCGGGGTCGAGGCCGCAGTCGGTGGCGATCTGCGCGGTCGCCGCGAGGTTGCCGCCGTCGCTGGCGAAGCTGCCGCTACCGGTGCACGGAGCCGAATCGAGGATCGTGTTGCGCAGTTGCACCGACCCGGTGTTGTGCTCGTTCACGGAGAGGAAGGAGGCGATCGCCTCCGACGCGAAGCCGGCGATGGTCACGCTGTCGAGCGTGAGTGCTACGTCCCCATTCGTGGCGAGGGCGGACGCGGTGAGGTCGGGGTCGTCGCGGGATTCGGTGACCGTGCTGTTTGCGATGTCGACCACGGTGGCGGTCTCGTCGTGTTCGTCGTCGTCGTGCACGTAGAGGGCTGCGCCGTTGCTCGTGAGGCCCAGGCCGTTGTCGACGAAGGTCGTGTCGCTGACCTCGACGGACTCGGCACGTGAGTAGACGGCTCCACCGACATCGGGCGACGAGTTGCCCTCGAACATGCTCTGCCGAACGAGCAGGGCGTCGCCCCGGTGCCAGATCGCGCCGCCGTTCGATCCCGACATCCCACCGGCCCAGTTGCCCCGGAAGACCGCCCGCTCGGCCACGAGCGTGCCACCGTCGAGGTAGATCGCGCCGCCGTGTCGGGACGATGCCGTGCCCTGCGTGGCGGCATTGTCGACGAAGGCGATGCCGTCGAGGACGATGTCGCTGTCCCGGGCAAAGATGGCGCCGCCGGCCGTCGACGCCCGCGCGTCGCGAACCGTCAACGCCTCGAGCGTCAGGTCGACCTCGCCGTCACGGTCGATGTCGTCGTTCATGGCCAGGATGCGCGTCGCCTGGTCGCCGTCGATCACGGTCGCGTCGCGGCCGGCACCCTCGATGGTGACGAGGCGGTCGACGTGGGCGGTCAACGACAGCTCGGTGCCGTCCAGGACATGGCTGCCGGCCGGCAGCACGATGCGATAGTCGACGCCGACGTCCGGGTCGTTCGAGGCGACCATCGTCGCGGCCCGTAGTGTGCAGACGTCGTCGCCCTGGGCCGGACAGCTGACACCACCGCCGAGCGGCAGGTCGTCCGTGCTGGTGACCTCCAGCACCATCGCTGCGGCATGGGCTGGACTCGCCGTCGTCAGCAGCGCCACGGCGGGCAGGACGAGGACCATCGCGAGTACGTGGACGAACGGGGATGCGAAGCGGCAACGCATATGGCGGCAGGCGGCGTCGGGCTGCATGGGGAGTCTCCTGGCTCCAGGTACGGCCAGGACCCTCCGCCACTGCCGTGTCACGGGCGTGTCACGCGACTCAGGCGTGCTCCGGCGCCCGCGTCGGGCCGGGCAGATCGCGCAGGTGGGGTCGCGCCACACGGAGCACGACGAAGCCGGCACCGGCCAGCACCGCGGCCGTCACCCACATGCTCGCGTTCCCGAACCAGTCCATCGACGTGCCGAGCACGAAGGGCCCGATCATCTGGCCCGTCATCGTGAACGCGTAGTACAGCCCGATGAAGAACCCGATCCGGTCGCGGCCGCCGAGGTCCGCCGCCAGCGCGACCGCCGGGACGCCGAACAGCGGCCAGGCCGCCCCGGCGAGCGCGAGCACGACCGCGAGCCGGGTGGGCTCACGGACCGCCGCGGCCAGCAGGAACAGCACCGGCAGCGTCGCGAGCCCGACCAGCATGGTCGGGATCGTCCCGAATCGGGTACCGAGCATGCCGGCCGCGAGCGCGAACACCAGGAACGAGGCCGCGAAAGCGGTCAGCAGTGACGCGGCCCTCCCCTCGCTGAGCCCGAGGGTCTCGACCCCGTAGATCGTGAACATCGCCTGGAGACCGGCGAAGCCGACGTACGTGACCAGGAGCGCGACCATGACCAGCAGCGCGCCGCGGTGACGCGGGTCGGCGAGGCGCCGGATGCCCCGGATCGTCTCGGCGACCGGGTTGGTCGCCGAGGCGGGCGTGTGGTCGACGTGGGGCGGGAACCGCTCGGCGCACCACCACACCACCGCCAGGCTCACCAGCAGCACGACGGCGCCGAGGCCGAAGGGCAACCGCCGGTCGACGTCGAACAACCGCGCCAGCACGGCGAAGCTGACCAGCACGCCGAGGTTGCCCAGCAGTTGGGCGATGCCGCTGGAGGTGGAGCGGCGCGGCGGCGGCGTGTGGTCGAGGATCAGCGCCGCCATCGGGCCGCGGTAGAGGTGCATCGCCACGGTGAAGACCACCTCGATCACGATCAGCGTCCACAGCAGGGACGCGGCGAACGGGATCGCGAACAACGTCAGCGCGGCCAGCGGGACGCCCACGACCACGAACGGCAGGCGCCGCCCGAGCGGCGAGGTCACCCGATCGGACCAGGCGCCGACGACGGGGATGAGCAGCAGCCCGACGAGATTGTCGGTCCCCATGAGCAGCCCGATGAGGGCGCGCGAGTCGAGGAAGTCGCGGTACAGCAGCGGCAGGAAGCTGTTGTAGACCGAGAACGCCAACTGGATGCCGAGGAACCCCACGCCGAGCCACCAGATCCGTCCGTACGTGAACGGGGACTCGACGCGCGCGTCGGGATGGGTCGGCGGTATCGACATCATGAGACCGCCGCGGTACGCGGTTCGGGGTTGCGCGCCAGGTAGCCGACCAGTCGTTCGAAGTCCGGGGTGGGCGCGAGGCCGTGTCCGTCGAGGACGGCTCGTGCCTCGTCGAGCAGGCGCAGCGCCCGCGCGCGGCGGCCCTGCTCGGCGAGCAGACGCGCGGCCTCGAGATAGCGCGACTCGGCGATCGGATCGATTCGGATCGCGGCGAACAACCAGCGGATCGCATCGTCGAGGCGGCCGTCGGTGGCGGTCTCCTCGGCCAGTGCGTCGTGCATGGCCAACGCCTGGTGTTCGAGGTGACGACGGCGGTGCTCGACCCAGTCGGAGGGGCCGACGCCCGGGACCGGCCCGTTGCCGTAGAGCGCGATCGCGGTCGCCGCCGCGCGCTCGCGGTCGGGACCGCCGCACTCGACCTGCCGGCACAACTCGAGGAACTCCTCGACGTCGACGCTCACGCTCTCGCGCAACCGCAGCAGTTCGCCGTGCCGTTCGACGAGGTCGCCGTGGTCGCGGCGGAGCCGCCGGAGCACGGTCCGCAGCCGTTCGCGCCCCCGGTCCGGTTCGGTCTCGGGCCACAGCCCCTCGATGGCGGCCTCGACCGGGACCTGGCGGTCGTGCAGCGCGAGATGGGCCAGCAATTGCGCCGACCGACCGACGGGCTCGGTCCGACGGCCCGCCTCCTCGACCTCGAACCCGCCGAGCACCCGCAGTCGCGCGCCGCGCGAGTGGACCACGTCCCGTGCGCTGGCCGACCCGGCCCCGGCCAGGTGGAGCAGCTGTTTGGCGACATCCGGCTCACGGATGATCGCCAGGTCGGGATGACCGAGTTGCGCGACCTCCTCGAAGGCCGCCGCGGCCAGAGCCGTGGCGCGCGGGTCGTCCGCGTCGAGGGCGAGCTTCGCCTGCAGCAGGGTGATGCGCCACCGCTCGCGCGGCTCGACCGCCTTTCCGCCGTCCAGGGCCGCCAAGGCCTGCCCGGCGGCCGCCGCGTCACCCAGATAGGCGGCGACGACGAAGTCGGCGACCGTGACGAGATCGGTGTTGCCGGGGTCGCGCTCGTGCGCCTCGGCGAGGTGCTGGCGGGCCTCGTCGAACCACCCCACCCGGGCGAGCACCTGCGCGGCGTCGGCGTGGAAGAAGGCACCGTTGCCGGTGTCGACGGGCACGCCGGAGGACGCGACGGCGTGACACGCCGCCCAGGCGGCCTGCGCGTCGCCCTGCTGCGAGGCGAGGCGTGCCGCCGCCCACCGGGCGTAGGCGGCGGCACGTGCGTTGCCCGGCCCTTCGGCGTCCATGGCCCGGCGGCGCAGCTCCGCGAGGGTCGCCTCGGCCTCGGCGTAGCGGCCGAGGTCGACCAGGGCGAAGGCCCGGTAGGGCAGGACCGCCACGCGCAGGTTCGCGTTGCCTGGCGCCGCGGCCAATGCCTGCCCCAGCCGCTCGAGTGCGTCGTCGTACCGTCCCAGCGGCAGCAGCGCATAGGCGGCGGCGATCGCCTGCGTTCCGATGGTGTGCGCAACCGCGCCGGCGCGCTCGAACTCGCGCACGGCCTCGTCCAGGCGCGCAGCGCCGACCCGCAGCGCCGCTGCCGTCCGGCGGCTGGCAATCGCCCGGCCGGCTGCCGCGTTCAGCCGGGCGCGGGCCACCGGCGGGAGGTCGGGTCGGGCGAGCAGGTCGTCGAGCTCGGGCACCAGGCCGTCGTCGTTGTGTGCGACCGCGCGTCGCGCCAGTACCAGGGCGCGGACCTCGAGCACCTCCCGGTCGTCGTCGGGCCGGCCGCACTCGGCGACCAGGGCGTCGGCGCGATGGACGGTCTCGACGTAGGCGTCGGCATGTCCGGCCAGGATGTTGGCGTCGGCGAGATGTACCAGGATGCGTGGGTGTTCGGCCAGCAGTCGGCGCGGCACCCCCGCGACGGCGGCCGCGAGTTCGCGCGGGTCGATCCGGCCCAGCTGCCCCGGCGGGAGGTCGGCCAGCAGTGCGGCCAGGTGCACCTCCAGTCCCGGGCGCGCCAGGACGTCGAGCGCGGCTTCGGGTGCGTCGAGGTCGAGGTAGTGGCGGGCGGCGCGCTGTGCCAGGGTCTCGTTCGGCACCCCCGTGGCCAGCACCTCGCGCACGGCGTTCACGCAGCTGAACAGTCCGGGCCGGACCTCGGTCAGCGGCACACCGAGCGCGTGGAGCTCGGACACACCGGCCAGTCCGGCTGCCCTGGCCAGGTGGTCGTCGAAGGCGGGCAGCGCAGCGAGGTCGACCACGGCCGTGCGCTGCGCCGCGGGACAGGGGCCGAGCAGCTGATCGAGGAGGTCGCGGACCGTCGCGGGTCCGCTGGCCAGCTCGACGGCCTCCGTCGTGACGTTCGCCGCGCCGTCGGCCGCGGCGCGTTGCAGCCGGACCGCCGCCAGGTGCACCGCGGCCGCCCACCCGTCACAGCGGCGGGTGATCTCGGCCACGTCGGCGTCGGAGAGCACCGTCGTCACTACCTCGCCGAACAGTTCGTGGGTCTCCTCGACCCGGAAGCGCAGCTCGTCCGGGCCGACCAGGACGCTGTCGTCGGCGACGAGGTGACCCCGCAGCGGCTCGGGCAGGCGCCGGCCCGCCAGCACGAGGCGGTGTGGATGCGGCCACCGGTCGCACAGTTCGGCCAGTGCGACCGCGAGCTCCGCATCGGCGAGGTGCAGGTCGTCGAGTTGGACGAGCACCCGTTCCTGGTAGCGCTCGGCCCAGCGCAGCAGCGGCGCGAACACCTCGCCCGCCCCGCTGGCCGCCGAGGTGACGTCGCTCAGACCGTGGCGGCGCAACGAAGCCTGCAGACGGCTGTGGAGCTGGCCGAGCGTGGCAGGAGCCGCGGACAGCGCAGCGTCGATGACCGGTCCGTCGTGGTCGTCGACCAACTGACCGAGCATCGTGGACTTGCCGGCGCCCGACGGTGCCTCGACCGCGACGAGCCGACTCGTCGAGCACCGCTCGACGAGCCGCCGTCGATGCACGTTGACCGGGATGGACCACCGCTCGCCGCCGCCTACGACCGAGGCCGCGCTCCCACACGGACCTCGTCCCCGCCAGCCTACTCCCCGACGGTGACGCGGGGCAGGCGGGCGGTCAACTGCGTCACGATCTCGTAGGTGATCGTGCCCTTGTGCGCGGCCCACTCCTCGACCCGGAGGTGCTCGTCGCCCTGGGTCCCGAGCAGCACGGCCTCGTCGCCGACCGTCGGCTCGTCGTCGCCGCACCAGACCAGGATCTGGTCCATGCACACCGTCCCGGCGATCGGACGGCGCCGGCCGCCGATCAGTACCTCGCCGACGTTGGTGAGCGCGCGCGGCACCCCGTCCGCGTAGCCCAGGGGCAGGGTGGCGATCCAGCCGTCGGCGGGCGCGGCCCAGCGGTGGCCGTACGAGACCGCCGTGCCGGCGGCGACCCGCTTGGCGAAGGTGACCTCGGTGACCAGTGACAGGGCCGGACGCAGGCCGAAGTCGGCCGCGTCGAGGTCCGCCGCGGGCGACAGCCCGTACAGCGCGATACCGGTGCGCACCAGTTCGCGGCGCGCGCCCGGGTGCAGCAACGTCCCGGCGCTGTTCGCCGCGTGGATCCATCGCGGCGACGGCAACCCCAGCTTCACGGCGAGGTCGAGGAAGCGGTCGAACGCGTCGAGCTGGCGGTCGGTGGTGTCCTTGTCGGGTTCGTCCGCGCACGCGAGGTGGGTGAACACGCCGTCGACACGCACGCCCTCGGCGGCGACGACCTGGCGCAGACGCTCGTCCCAGTCGTACTCGGGGACTCCGACGCGGCCCATGCCGGTGTCGGCCTTGAGGTGGACGGCGACCGGTTCGCCGCGCGACCGTCCCGCGGCGTCGGCCGCGGTGATGAACGTCTCGCGGTAGACGGTCGCGGTCAGGTCGGCGTCGAGCAGCGCCGGGATCGAGGCGACCGGCGGCTCGGCGAGGACCAGGATCGGCGCGTCGATGCCGGCGTCGCGCAGCGTCCGGCCCTCCTCGACCAGCGCGACCGCGAGCCACGACGCCCCGCCCTCCAGCGCGGCCCGGGCGACCTCGACCGCGCCGTGGCCGTACCCGTCCGCCTTGATGACGGCGCACACCGGCGTCCCCGCGATCTCGGCCAGGCGGGCGGCGTTGTGACGGATGGCGTCGAGGTGGACCTCGACCCGGGACGGCCGCAGCGGTTCGGTCATGATTCCCCTCCGAGGTCGCCGAGGACGCCGGGCAGGGCGGCCAGCATGTCGACGGCGGTGGCGCGGTCGGCACGGTCCCCGCCGGCGCGGACGCCGGCGGCGGCGTGCCACCACACGGCCCGGGCGACCGCCAACGGGACCGCCTCGGACGTTGCCGGGGCGATGGCCGCGCCGATGATGCCGGCCAGGACGTCGCCCGTCCCGCCGCTGCCCAACGCCGGGCCGCCGTCGGGGGTGACCCAGACGCGGCCGTGGGGTGCCGCGACGATGGTGCCGGGCCCCTTGGCGACCACGACCGCGTCGAGGCGGGCGGCCAGATCCGGCACGCGCCGCACGCGGTTGGCCCAGGCATCGCGCCCGTCCTCCCCGCCGCCGAGGCGGGCCAGCTCACGCTCGTGCGGGGTCAGCACCAGGGCGCCGGCGTGGTCGGCCAACGCGTCCGGGTCGTCGCGGTGGACGTTGAGCGCGTCCGCGTCGAGCACCAGCCGGCGCGCGCCGCGGCGTAGGTGGCCGACCACGGCCGCTGCGCCGGGACCGTGACCGAGACCGGGTCCGGCGACCACGGCGTCGAAGCCGTCGAGGTCGGGCAGGGCATGGACGGCGTCGGGCGACAGCGTGCCGTCGCCGCCGACCGGCAGCCCGTGCACCATCGCCGACGGGTGGTGCGCCGCCACCTCGGCCCGGATCGGTTCGGGCACCGCGACGGTCACCAGCCCGGCACCGTCGGCCAGCGCACCGGCGCTGCACAGGGCGGCGGCCCCGGACGTGCCGACCGCGCCGGCCACGACCAGCACGACGCCGCGCTCGCGCTTGTCCGCCGCTGCACCCAGCCGCGGCGGGCGCGCGCCCAGGGCGCTCAGCGCCACCCACGGACCGTCGGGCGCGAGGTACGCGGGTCCGAGGTCGCCGAGCACGACACGCCCGGCGTGGGCGGCGCCCGGGTGCAGCAGCAGCCCGCGCTTGATGCCGCCGAAGGTGACGGTCAGGTCCGCGACCACCGCGCCGTCGGGGGCGGCCCCGTCGTCCGCACCGACACCGGACGGGATGTCGCACGCCACGATCGGGAGCCCGACGGCGCGGGCATCGTGCAGGGCGTTCGCCGCCGTCGCGGCGGCGCCACGCGGCGCGCCGGTCACGCCGGTGCCGAGCAGGGCGTCGACCGCGACGTCGGCCCAGCCGAGCGCCGTCCCGAGCCCGTCCAGCGACCACGACACGCGCCCGCCCGATGCCAGCCACCGGTCACGGTTGACGGCCGACTCCGGCGAGAGTGCCTCGTCGGGCCCGTGCGTCGCCACGACCCACGCCTGGGCGCCGTACGCCGTCAGCCGCCGGGCCGCGACCCAGCCGTCGCCGCCGTTGTTGCCCTTGCCGACCAGGACCGCCACCCGCAGCCCGTAGCCGCGGCCGGCGAGCCGGATCACCCCACGGGCGAGATGCCCGCCGGCGCGCTCCATCAAACCGAGCCAGGTGTCGCCGGCCCCGACCGCGGCCTCGTCACCCGCCCGGGCGGCCGCCGCGTCCAGCAGGGGCACCTCGGCGGTCGTGGCGTGCACGACCGCCGCCACGGGCCCGGGCGCGGGCAGGCTCACTCGACGGTCACGGTCTTGGCGAGGTTGCGGGGCTGGTCGACGTCCTCACCGCGCAGCGTGGCGATGTGGTAGGCGAACAACTGCAGCGGCACGACCGACAGGATCGGCCCGGCCAACTCGTGCGGCGCCTCGGGCAGGGTCAGCACGTGGTCGGCGTTCGCCTTGAGGTCGGCGGTCGAGCCCTCGGTCCCGATGGCCAGCACGGCCGCGCCGCGGGCCCGGACCTCCTGGATGTTGGACACCATCTTGCCGAACACGTGCCCGGCCGGCGCCAGCGCGACCACCAGCGAGCCCTCCTCGATCAGCGCGATCGGCCCGTGCTTCATCTCGCCGGCGGCGAACGCCTCGGCGTGGAGGTAGCTGATCTCCTTGAGCTTGAGCGCGCCCTCGTAGGCGATCGGCAGACCGACGTGGCGGCCGATGAACATCGTGTAGGGCGTGTCCCGGTAGCGCTGCGCCAACTCGCGGATCTGCGGATCGAGTTCGAGCACCTGGTCGAGCGCGGCGGGCACCTGGCCGAGCCGCCGCAGGATGTCCTCGATCTCCGAGCCGTACATCCGCCCGCGCTGCTGGGCGAGGTAGAGCGCGAGCAGCAGACCGCCCACGATCTGGGTCGTGAACGCCTTGGTCGAGGCGACCGCGACCTCGAGCCCGGCGTGGGTGTAGAGCACCCCGTCGGCCTCGCGGGCCAGGGTCGAGCCGACGATGTTGCACAGGGCGATGACCGGCGCCCGCTGATCCTTGGCGTGCAGCGCCGCCGCGATCGTGTCGGTGGTCTCGCCCGACTGCGAGATGGCGATGACCAGCGTGTGCGGATCGAGGATCGGGTCGCGGTAGCGGAACTCGCTGGCCTCCTCGACCTCGCACGGCAGGCCCGACCAGTGCTCGATCGCGTACTTGGTCACCATGCCCGCGTAGCGCGAGGTCCCGCAGGCCAGCACGAACACCTTGTCGATCCGCCCGAACTCGCGCTCGTCGGTCTTGAGCTCGTCGAGGTGCAGACGGCCGTCCTCGAAGCGGCCGAGCAGGGTGTCGGCGACCGCCTTGGGCTGCTCGTGGATCTCCTTGAGCATGAAGGTGTCGTAGCCCTGCTTCTCGGCGGCCGACAGATCCCAGTCGACGGTGTAGCGGTGGGGCTCGGCCGGGTTGCCGTCGAGGTCGACCACCTCGACGCCCTCCGGCGTGATCCGGGCGATCTGGCCGTCGAGCAGGGCCGCGACGTCCTTGGTGTGCTCGATCAGGGCGGCGACGTCCGAGGCGCAGTAGCCGACCCCGTCGGCGTGCGCGACGATCAGCGGCGCCTCGTACTTGGCGACCACGATCGTGTCGGGGTCGTCGACGGCCACGAAGCACAGCGAGTAGGCACCCTCGAGCCGGTTGACCACGGCGCGGACCGCCGTGAACAACTCCGGCGTGTCCATGCGCTCGAGTTCGCGTTCGACGAGGTGGGCCGCGACCTCGGTGTCGGTGTCCGACGCGAACGTGGCACCGTCGAGTTCGGCCTTCAGAGCCTGGAAGTTCTCGAGGATGCCGTTGTGCACCACCGCGACGCGACCGTTCGGGCCGAGGTGTGGGTGGGCGTTGGCGTCGTTGGGGGCACCGTGGGTGGCCCACCGGGTGTGACCGATACCGATGCGGCCGGCCGCCGGTTCGTCCGCCAGGGCGTCCTTCAGGTTGTCCAACTTGCCGGCGCGCTTGACCACGTGCAGGTCGTCACCGGTGCGCA
The DNA here is from genome assembly GCA_035462025.1 of Egicoccus sp. Taxonomy (GTDB): domain Bacteria; phylum Actinomycetota; class Nitriliruptoria; order Nitriliruptorales; family Nitriliruptoraceae; genus Egicoccus. The sequence goes on from DATHUR010000032.1 coordinate 12,217, forward strand.
CGACCACGCCCGCGGAGTCGTAACCGCGGTACTCGAGCCGCGTGAGGCCGGCGATGATGCCCTCGACCGCGTCGTCGCGTCCCGTGATCCCGATGATGCCGCACACTGCGGACTCCTTTGTGCGCCGTTGCGCCCTGAACGTCCCAGCGGGACGACGCACGGCGCTGCCCCGAGGTTGCGCCGAGCGTAGCCGCCGCCCCCGAGGCCCCATCGGGCCATTTGTGCGGGTCAGACGGGGGTTACTCCCGGGGTAACCCGCACGAATGCGGTTGGGTGGGGCGCTCTAGGCTGGGCAGCGACGTCCGCGACGACGGGTATGGCTGATGAAGGTGCTGGTGGCCGGCTGGATCGGCTCGACCAACCTCGGCGACGAGCTGGTCTTCTCGGGCCTGCGGGCGCTGCTGGCCCCGCACGGCGTGCGGATCTCGGCCATCTCGGTCGACCCGGCGGCCACCCGCGCGACGCACGGCGTGGGTGCCATCGGCCACCTCGACGTGGCCACGCTGCTGCGCGCCGTCGACGAGGCGGACGCGGTGGTGTTCGGCGGCGGCGGCCTGGTCCAGGACGACTCGAGTGCGTTGAACCTGCCCTACCACCTCGGCCGGGTGGTGCTGGCCCGGGCGCGGCACACCCCGTATGCGGCGGTCGGCCTCGGCGTCGGCGGACTCGGCACGCGGTTCGGCCGCAGCCTGGTGCACGGCGCGCTGCAGGGGGCGGTCGGGATCGCGGTGCGCGACGGTGACAGCCGTGACCTGCTCGAGGAGGTCGGGGTCGCCGGCGCGATCGTGTCCGCCGACCTCGCCTTCGCTCTGCCGGCCCCCACGACGGGCGCACCCGAGACCGAGGGCGACCGCCTGGTCGTGTGCCTGCGGCCGTGGAGCGCGGCGCCGTCCAAGCTGCCCGCAGCGGTCCAGCGCGACGCCACCCCCGACGACCACCTCGACGCACTGGCGGACGCCCTCGACCGCGCAGCGGAGGCCACCGGGCTGCCCGTCGAGTTCGTCGCGCTGCAGCACGACCGTGACGACGCCGTGCATGCCAGGGTCGCCGAGCGGATGACGACGCCGGCCACCCGGGTGACGCCGACGCTCGAGGAGTTGCTACCGACGGTCGCCCGGGCCCGCGCCGTGATCGCGATGCGCTATCACGGCGGCGTCGCGGCGACCCTGGCGGGCAGGCCGTCCGTGCTGATCGGCTACGCGGCCAAGGTCGACGCGCTGGCGCACGAGTTGGGGGCGGGTGGGAAGGCGCTGCGGTGGGACCCCGCGGATCTGGCCGACATCCCCGACGCGCTGGCCGCCGTGCTTCCCCACGGGCGGGCCGTCACGCGCACGCGCGCCGACCTGCAGGCGCGGCAGGCCGGCAACCGCGACGTGCTCGCACGGTTGCTGGCGACCGCCGGGCGGGACTGAACCGGCTTCAGCTCGTCCCGAACGTCTCGAGGATGGCGGCGAAGTTCTCGAACAGCCGCTGCGGCGGGACCTTGTACCAGGCACCGCCGAGGATCAGGTGGTCGACGTGCGCCTCGATCAGGTCGAGGCGGTCACGGACCTCGTCGGGAGTACCGGCGATGGCGTAGCGCTCCACCGCCTCGTCGGGGACCGTGGCAACCAGTGCGTCGAGGTCGCGGTCGGTGTCCTTCCACACCTGCCGCAGCCGGCCGGTCAACTCCTCGTCGCCGTACGAGGCGAACACGCCCTGGTAGTTGGGCGTGGTGCCGTAGAAGGCGATCTGCTGCTTGGCCTCGCGCACCGCGACCTCGCGGTCGTCGGCGATGCACAGGATCACGCCCTGACAGACCGTGAACTCGCTGCGGTCGCGGCCCGCCTCGGCCAGCGCCGACTCGACCCGCGGAAGCACGTCGTCGGTGAGGTAGCGGTCCGAGGTGAAGGGGTGACCGAGCAGTCCGTCGGCGTGGGTCGCGGCCGCCTTGGTCATCAGCGGCCCGACGGCCGCGACGTACACGCGCGGGAGCTTTCGGTCGTGGGCCCTGCCCTTGCCGCCCAGGCCGGGGCGCAGCACCCGGTAGATCTCGCCCTCGAACGTGACGTCCTCGCCCCGTTCCATCCGCCAGGCGGTCTGCATCGCCTGGACGTACTCGGCCATGCGTTTGGCCGGCCGGTCGAAGTCGGCCGAGAACCGTTCCTCGATGATGCGCTTGACCTGGCTGCCCAACCCGACCACGAACCGGTCGCCCGTCAACTCGTTGAGGTCCCATGCCTCCATCGCGGTGATCACCGGTGAGCGCGGGAACGCCAGGGTGATGTTGGTGCCGATGTCGATGCGTTGCGTCGCGTGCGCGAGGACCGCGGCCTGGATGGTCGCGTTCTGACTCGTCTCGGACACCCACGCCGCGTCGAAGCCCTTCGCCTCGACCTGCTTGGCCAACTCGGGCAGGAACGCGTACGGGCCACCGAGCCCGACCCCTCGGGTCGCCATCGAAAGGCTCCTTCCTCTGCTCGCTAGGGACGCTAGCCCCTACCGCCGGTGGTACTGGCACCAGACTCTGCTCCGGACCCCCGGTGGTTGCGCACGAAAGCTTCTCCCGGGGATCGTCGCGCCGACGGGGTCGCCGCGGGCCGACGGGGGAAGGGATGGGCGTGGGGCAACGGGTCTGGCTCGTCGTGCTCGGCGGCGGGCTCGCCGTGGCCGGCGCACAACTCTTTCCCGGGTCGGTCGTCGCCGGCGGTCCCGGCTTCGCCCTCGCCGCCTCCGTAGCAGCCACCGCGATCGCGGTCGCCGTGCGGCGGCGCCGGCCGGCCCGCCCGGGCGCCTGGACCGCGCTGGCGTTGGCCCTGGGTGCCAACCTGTTCGGCGCCGTGCTGTTCCTGACACAGCGCGCCCCCACGACGGCGGGGCCGAACGTGTTCCACGCCGTCTTCGCCGCGGCCTACGCCTTCTATGGCATCGCACTCTGGCGGCTCGCCAGACGCGGTGACGCGTCGGACCGCGCGACGCTGATCGACGCGTCCATCCTGGCGCTCGGACTCGGCGTGCTGCTGTGGACCTTCCTGCTCGGTCCGCTGGTCCTCGAAGCGTCGCTCACGACCGGCAGACGCGTGGTGTCCGTCGTCTATCTCGTCGGCGATCTGGCGCTGCTTCCCCTGCTGGCGCGACTGGTGTTCACCCGCGCGGGCCGCATCCCGGCCAACGTCCTGCTGCTCGCCGGGTTCCTGCTCCTGTTCGTCGCTGACGTGCGGTACGGCGTCGAGCAGTTGGCCGGGACCTACGCGGTCGGTGCCCCCTGGGACGCGCTGTACCCGTTGGCCTACGCGTGCATGGCCGCCGCGGCATGGCATCCGTCGGCGGCCGCTTCGCCGCGCACGCACACGACGCGGGCCGGCCTGACACGGCCGCGCCTGGCCACCCTGGCCGGCGCCGCGACACTCGCGCCCGTGACGCTGCTGGTGCACGACTCGCCGTACGACGCGATCGGGCAGGTCACGGCGGTCGCCGCGATCGTGATGTTCCTGCTCGTGGTGGCGCGCATGGCCGGGCTGGTGCGGCAGATCGACGACCAGAGCCGGCAGTTGCAGCGGCTGTCGCGCACCGACCCGTTGACCGGCGCGGCGAACCGTCGGGTGCTCGACGAGCGGATCGCGTTGGCACTGGCACGGCTGGACCGCGACGGCGAACCGTTCGCGTTCGGCATGCTCGACCTCGACCACTTCAAGCACTTCAACGACACCCACGGCCATCCCGCTGGTGACGCCCTGCTCGTCGAGGCGGTCGCACGCTGGCGTGGCGAGTTGCGCGAGGTCGACCTGCTCGCGCGGTACGGCGGCGAGGAGTTCGCGATCCTGCTGCCCGGATGCGGCCGCGACGAGGCCGTCGCCGTCGCAGAGCGGCTGCGATCGGTGGTCCCCGGGTCGCAGACGTGCTCGGCCGGGCTGGTGGTCGTGACGGCGGCGCAGGACGGCACGGCCGACCTCGTCGGCGAGGCCGACCGGGCGCTGTATCTCGCCAAGGACCGTGGTCGCGACCGCACGGTGGTCGCCGGAAGCGGCTGAGCCGGGCCGAGGTGCGTCCGGTGCGGCCGCACACCTAGCCTGCAGACCTTGGGACGGGTGTCCGGATGCCGATGGGTCCGTGACGCTCTTGCACGTCGATGGACGACTAGGTGACGAAGCGGGTCTGGCTCGCGATCCTGCTCGTCGGTGCCATGCTGGCACCGGCGCATGCCCTTGCGCCCGACGCCGCGGTCGACGCCGCCTACCTCGTCGTCGCCGTCCTGGCAGCTGCACTGCTCGCCGTCGCGATCGTGCGCCGGCCGCTGGCACGCCGCGGCGCCTGGATCGCGCTGCTGGTCGGCGTGGCGACCGCGATCGGCGGTGACCTGCTGTGGGTCTGGTACGCCGCCCGCGGCATCGACCCGTTCCCGTCGCCGGCCGACGCGGCCTACCTCGCCTCCTACCCCGCATATGCCCTGGGGCTGTGGTGGCTGGGCCGGCGGGCACGACCGACCGACCGCGCCGCCCTCGTCGACGCCTGCATCCTCGCGGTGGCCGGGCTGGTCCTGAGCTGGACCTACCTGCTGGAGCCGCCGCTCACCGACAGCTCACTGACGTTGTTCGGACGGGTCGTCAGCCTGGCCTATCCGCTCGGCGACCTGATCGTCCTGCCGCTCATCGCACGTCTGGTCTTCGTCCACGGTGCGCGCGTGCGCTCGCACCTGCTGGTGCTGGGCTCGATGGTGGCGATGCTGGTCGCCGACGTGGCCTTCGGGATCGGGTTCAACAACGGCTGGTACGTCGACGGCGGCCCGCTCGACGGGTTGTGGCTGCTGGCCTACGTGCTGCTCGCCGCCGCGGCCTGGCACCCGTCCGCGGCGCACGATCCTCCCCCGCTCGGGCGGATCAGCTCCGGTTCACGACGCCGCCTGATCGCGCTGGCGTTCGTGTCGCTCCTGGCACCGCTGGTGCTGCTGATCCACGAGCCACCCCGCACGTCGGTCGGCTGGGTCGCCGGCGCGGGGTCGATCCTGCTGTTCCTGCTCGTCGTCGGCCGCATGATCATGCTGGTCGAACAGGTCAACGACCAGAGCGTCCAACTCGAGCAGTTGTCGCTGACGGATCCGTTGACCGGTGCAGCCAACCGGCGTGCGCTGGACGAGGCCATCACGCAGGCGATCGCCCGGGTCGACCGGGGCGCTCCGCCGTACGCGTTCGCGATGCTCGACCTCGACCACTTCAAGGACTTCAACGACACCCACGGTCACCTCGCCGGTGACGCGCTGCTGCGCGAGGCGGTCATGCGCTGGCAGTCGCAACTGCGCGAGGTCGACGTCCTGGCGCGGTACGGCGGCGAGGAGTTCGCGATCCTGCTGCCCGACACCGACGCCGACGCGGCGCTGGTGGTCGTCGAACGCCTGCGCAGCGTCGTACCCGACGGCCAGACCTGCTCGGCCGGCGTGACGCTCGCCGGCCCCGGCGCCACCCAGGACAGCATCGTCCGGGCAGCCGACGACGCGCTGTACGCCGCGAAGGCGGCCGGTCGCGACCGCACCGCGGTGGCGGACGGCATCGACCAGGCCGACGGCTCGCCTCGCCAGATCTAGCCGGTGTCGCCGGTGGCGCGGAGCGAAGCGAGCACGCCCGGCGCTAGAGGGTGTCGCCGGTGGCGCGGAACGAAGCGAGCACGCCCGGCGCTACAGAGTCAGGTGGTCGCGGACGGCGTCGGCGATGCGGTCGACGGCGAGTTGGGCGTCCTCCTCCGACTCGGCCTCGGCCATGACACGCACGACCTGTTCGGTTCCCGAGGGCCGCAGCAGGACGCGGCCGCCGTCGCCGAGGCGTTCCTCCTCGGCGCGGACGACGTCCCAGATCGCCTCGGTGTCGTCGAGTCGGGCCTTGTCGACGCCCTTGACGTTCTCGAGGATCTGCGGCAGTCGGGTCATGACGGCGGCGAGTTCCTTGAGCGAGGCGCCGGTGTTGCGCACGACCGACAGCATGCGCACCGCCGAGAGGATGCCGTCGCCGGTCGTGGCGTGGTCGAGATCGATCAGGTGCCCCGACTGTTCCCCGCCGAGGTTGAGGTCGCGGTCGCGCATCGCCTCGAGCACGTACCGGTCGCCGACCTTGGTCTCGACCACGTCGATGTGCAGGTCACCCATGGCGCGTTTGAACCCGAGGTTGGTCATCACGGTGGTGACGACGGTGTCCTGCTTGAGCCGGCCGCGACGCTTGGCGTCCCTGGCCAGGATGGCCAGGATCACGTCGCCGTCGACCTCGGCGCCCTCGTGCGTGGCCGCGATCAGGCGATCGGCGTCCCCGTCGTGGCTGATGCCGGCATCGGCGTTGTGTTCGAGGACGGCGGCCGAGATCACCTCGGGGTGGGTCGAGCCGCAGTTCTCGTTGATGTTGGCGCCATCGGGGCGGCAGTGGATCGTGATGACGTCGGCGCCGAGTTGCCGGTAGACCTGCGGGCCGACGTTGGACGCGGCGCCGTTGGCGCCGTCGACGACGATGCGCAGTCCGGACAGGTCGACCTCGGCGATGGCGGCGAGGTACTCGACGTAGCGGGCGACGGCCGCGTGGTCGCGCAGCCGCCGGCCGATGGCGGTGCCGATCGGACGCTCGCCGATGTTCCCCCGGAGCCCACCATGTCCGGTTTCTCCCCGGGGCCCACCATGCCCGGGTCCCTCCTCGGCGATCAGTTGCTCGAGGCGGGCTTCCTCGTCGTCGGTGAGCTTGTAGCCCTCGGGGCCGAAGAACTTGATGCCGTTGTCGCCGACGGGATTGTGCGAGGCGCTGATCATCACGCCGGCGGCCGCCGCCGAGTGCGAGGTCAGGTGGGCGACCGCCGGGGTGGGCAGCACGCCCACCGAGACGGCGTCACCGCCGGCTGAGGTGATCCCGGCGATCAGGGCCGATTCGAGCATCTCGCCCGACCAACGCGGGTCCCGCCCGATCAGGAGCGAGGGTCGGCGTGAGCCCTCTTCACGCAGGACGGTGACAACCGCCCGGCCCAGCGCCAGCGCCAGTTCCGGCGTGAGGTCGGCATTTGCCCTGCCGCGGACCCCGTCCGTGCCGAAGATCGATCCCACGCGTGCCGTCCCTCCTGCGCCCTGCGTCCCCGGTCGCGCTCAGCCTAGGACCGGGACGTGTCGACGGGACGACGCGGGCCGTGCCCGTCCGTCCGCAACCAGAACGCCGCCCCGGGGGGCGGCGTTCGGTGTGGCGAGGTCGCGTCAGCGCTTGGAGAACTGCGGCGCGCGACGGGCCTTCTTGAGACCGTACTTCTTGCGCTCGACCTTGCGGGCGTCACGCGTGAGGAAGCCGGCGCTCTTGAGCGGGGCGCGCCATTCGGGGCTGTCCTCGATGAGGGCGCGGGCGATCGCGAGACGCAGCGCACCGGCCTGGCCGGTGGTGCCGCCGCCGTGGATGCGGGCCTTGACGTCCCACTGCCCGGCCTGCTCGAGCAGAGCGAAGGGCTCGAGCACCGCGGCGCGCAGCTTCTCGGTGGTGAAGTAGTCCTCGAGCGGCCGGCCGTTGAGCTCGAACTGACCCGAGCCGCGGGTGACGCGGGCGCGGGCGACGGCCGACTTGCGACGTCCGGTGAAGATCTTGGTGTCCGCCATCAGTCGGTCCTCAGACGTGGTCGGGCAGCGGCTTGGGCTGCTGAGCGGCGTGCGGGTGGGCGGCACCGGCGTAGACCTTGAGCTTCTTGCCCATGGCGTTGCCGAGCTTGTTCTTGGGAAGCATGCCCTTGACGGCCTTCTCGACGATGTCGGTCGGCTTCTTCTCGAGCATGGTGGCGAAGGGCACCGAACGCAGACCGCCGGGGAACCCGGAGTGGGCGTGGTAGAGCTTCTGCTCGGCCTTGGCGCCCGACAGCACGATCTTGTCGGCGTTGATCACGATGACGTGGTCGCCCATGTCCATGTGCGGCGCGAAGGTCGGCTTGTGCTTGCCGCGCAGGACGGTGGCGATGCGGGTCGCGAGCCGTCCGAGGGTCTGGCCCTCGGCGTCGACCACATACCAGTCGCGCGTGATGTCCTTGGCGCTTGGCGAGTAGGTGCGCATGACAGTCCTCGGTGGCCACGGTGGGTGCTGGCGCGTCGTGCGCGACGCGGGTGGGCGTGGCGGTTGCTCGGTCGGTGCGGTTCGTGTGGGGCTGACGGCCTGGCGACGACGCGGGCCACACCAGGCGATGGTGGGACGTCGAGGTGGTCCGGCTGCCCGTTCGTGTGCGAGGCGGGCGGTCGGCCGGCGCATGTCTACTCAGGTGCGAGTGCGGCCGAGCACGAACGTGCGGTCCACACGGGACCGCGACTGCGAAGGGTACCCCCAGCCGCTCATGCGGGCAACTGCGCTCCAGGGGCTGGGTCCCCCGGCTCCCCAGCCCGTCACCATTGCGCGGCAACGGCGCGCGGTGGTGCGGCGGGCCAGCGGCGGCCGTAGCCGACCCGCTCGAGGGTCAGGCCCTCGGGCGGAGCGACCCGTCCGGCACGCTGGCGGTCGCCGCCGGCGAGCACCTCGCCGATCCAGTCCGGGTCGTGGCGGCCACGGCCGACGTCGACCAGGCTGCCGACGATGCTGCGGACCTGGTGGTGGCAGAACGCGTTGCCCTCCACGACGAAGTGCATCGTGCCCGTTCCGTCCCGACGGATCGCCAGGCGGTCCAGGCGGCGCACCGTCGTGCGCCCCGGGGCCTTCTTGCAGAACGCGGCGAAGTCGTGCTCGCCGACCAGGTGCTTCGCGCCGGCACGCATGGCCGGCACCGACAGCGGCTCGCGCACGTGCCAGCGGTCGTGGCGGGCCAACGGCGCCAACGCGGGCGCGTCCGAGACGCGGTAGCGGTAGCCGCGTCCTTGCGCCGAGAAACGCGCGTCGAAGTCCAACGGCACCACCCGCGCCGCCCAGATCGCGATCTCCGGCCCGACCAGGCGGTCGAGTCGGTCACGGAACGCCTCGAGGTCCGCGACCGCCCGTGCCGTTCGCGGCACGGTCGGGTCGAGGTCGAAATGCACGACCTGCGCCAGCGCGTGGACCCCTCGGTCCGTGCGTCCGGCGCAGGTCGCGTCGATCTGCTGGCCCAGGCTCCGCGCCGCGGCCGCCTCGAGCGTGCCCTGCACGGTGACCTGGTCCGGTTGGCGGGCGAACCCGGCGAACGGTGCGCCGTCGTAGGCGAGGTCGAGACGGAGCCTCACGCGCGCGACGGTGTCCGCCGGGTCACCCACCGACCTACTTCTTGTCGTCGGCCTCGTCGGCGTCAGCCGCGTCGGCCTCGGCCCCGTCGGCGTCAGCCTCGGCCTCGTCCGGCGAGTCCGCAGACTCCGGCGAGTCGACCGACGCCGGCGAGTCGGCGCTCTCGGGCGCGTCCTCGTCCTCGTCTTCCTCGTCGTCGACGTCGTAGTCGAGGACGGCGGTGCCGCCACCGACGTCAGCCGCCTTGCGACGGCGACGGCCGAACAGCCCACGCGAGCGGGACAGCTTGGCTTCCTCGATGACCTCTTCGCCGGACTCGGCGCCGAGCTCGGTCAGCTCGACCAGCGCCATCTGGGCGTTGTCGCCCTTGCGCGGCGCGAGCTTGAGCATGCGGGTGTAGCCGCCGTTGCGGTCGGCGAAGCGGGGTGCCACCTCCTCGAAGAGGTAGGCGACCACGTCGCGGTCGTGGAGCTTGGCGAGCACCTGGCGACGGTTGTGCAGGTCGCCCTGCTTCGCCTTGGTGATCAGCCGCTCGGCGTAGGGACGCAGGGCACGGGCCTTCGCCTCGGTCGTCTTGATACGACCGTGGCGGAACAGGTCCTTGGCCAGGTTGGCCAGGATGTGCCGCTGGTGCGCCGGGCTACCACCGAGTCGGGCGCCGCGCTTGGGGGTCGGCATGATGTGCTCTCTTCTTTCGGT
>DATHUR010000033.1:0-4373 GCA_035462025.1 Egicoccus sp.
CGGAACGGCAGCGGGTCGGGCAGTTCCCCCACCCGGGTCGCTGAAGGGATTGGATCGGATCGTGCCGGACATCCACGCCGCCCACGGCGAACTGGCTGGACGCGGCGCGCCGGTCAGCGACGTCCAGGTCCTTGGTGCGAACCCGGGCTGCGGCGGACCACTCGACAACGTCGGCTTGGTCTACCCCGCCGATCCAAGGCGGCAACGCCTGGCGGTGCAGCGGATCTCCTACCCTCGCCGACGTCCGGGCCGGCGAGAGGAGCCCGGTGCGCGTGACACAGACCACGACGGTTGCCACGCTGGCGGCCCTGCTCGGCGCGTGTCTGCCGCCGACGTCCACACCGCCGGCTGGGGAGAGCGGGACCGTCGAGTGGGTGATCGACGGTGACACTGTCGACGTGCGAGGACCCGACGGGACCGAGGAGCGGGTCCGGGTCATCGGCATCGACACGCCGGAACGCGAGGAGTGCGGCTACGCCGAGGCCGCCAACGCGCTGGCCGACCTGGTCGAGGACCGCGAGGTGGTACTCGTGCCGGGCGCGCGCGACGACCGTGACCGCTACGACCGCCTGCTGCGCTACCTCGACGTCGACGGCACCGACGCCGGCCTGCACCTGATCGAGCAGGGACTGGCCGTGGCCCGCTACGACTCGCGCGACGGGCACGGCCGCCACGACCGCGAGGACGACTACATCGCGGCCGACGCGGCCAGCCAGCCGTCCCCCTGCCGGTAGCCTCGCGCGTCATGGCAGAGATCCGACACCTGGTCTGGGACTGGAACGGCACGCTGCTCGATGACCAGTTGCTGGTCGTCGAGGCGCTCAACGCCGTCATGGCCGACCGCGGGCTGCCGCCGACCGACCTCGCGACCTACCAGCGCCTCTACACCCGGCCGGTCAAGGTGTTCTACGAGCGCTTGTTCGGCCGGCCCATCCCCGAGGACGAGTGGGACCGGCTCGACGACGTCTACCACCACGGCTATGCCGCGGCGCTCGAACGGGCCCAGTTGGCCGTCGACGCCGAGGTCGCGCTCGAACGCGTCGCCGGCCTCGGGCGGTCGCAGTCGCTGCTGTCGATGTACCGCCATCACGCACTGGTGCCGCTCGTGCAGCGGCTCGGTATCGAGGACCGGTTCGTCCGCATCGACGGCCTGCGGGGTCCGGGCGGCGGATCGAAGGCGCCATATCTCGAGGCGCACCTCGAGCACGTCATGCCGCTGACGGGCAGCGCGCCCGAGCAGATCCTGGTCGTGGGCGACGCGATCGACGACGCCGTGGCCGCCGAACACGTCGGCGCCCGCTGCGTGCTCTACGACGGCGGCTCGCATCCGCGCGAGGAACTCGAGGCCGTCGGTGTCCCGGTCGTCGACACCCTCACCGAGGCGCTCGAGGTCAGCGGCGTCGCCCTCAGGACCTAGGGTCACATCCGCGAGCTGACGTCACATCACCGACACGGGGACGATGCGCAACGCCGGGAGCAACCATGTTCGCCGGGCCCACGTCAGGCTGTGGTGACCGTCCGACAGATCGTGGTTCGTCGCGACCGAGATCGACTTCGAGTGGACCTGGGCAGGCCCGCTCCACCGAGGTGTCGCACCTGGTGCGCGCTACTCGTCGACACGGAGCCGCTCGAGCTCCTGGCCGGTCACGTCCGCGATGAGGTCGAAGTCCTTGTCGTGGTGGAGAACCGCGAGACCCGCCAGCTCGGCGGTCGCAGCGATCAGCAGGTCGGGCACAGCCGGAGCCCGGTGGTGTCCGCGGTCGGCGAGCAACTGCTGCACCTCGACGGCGCGGTCCTCGATGGCAGGCGTCAGGTACTCCACGGGCATGGAGGCCAGTGGTGGCCGCCGCAGACCCGCCCGCAGCTCATCTCCGGTACGGGCGCTGTACCCGATCTCCAGCCGTGTGACGGTGCTCACACGTACCAGACCGCGTTCGATCCGCTCGGCCCACCTCTGCCCATCGACGGCGTCACCGAGTCGGACCAGGGCGGACTTGTCGACGAGCCAGTCGGTCACTCCCACGCCCCGCGCATGACCTCGGGGTCACCGAGGTCGGCGAAGGTCCGGGCGAACTGGCGGAGCGATTCGACGCTGACGGGCTCATCAGCGGTCGAGGCGACACGCACCATCTGCCGGCGGAGGTACTCGGTCCGGGACAGACCGAGACGCTTGGCCTTCGCCTCGATTGCGGCGACGACGTCGTCGGGCACGCCGCGGATCAGCAGGTCGGTCATGCGCGACTCCTCCGTCGGCGGTATCGCATGATATCAAGCGAGCCGACGTAGCCAGCCGGTCAGTTCACGCAGGCCGGGAAACACGCACCAGGACGCCGTTCGCGTCCTCGACGGTGCGGACCTCGTCGACGCGCAGCCCGATCGTCGATCGGCCGTCGAGGTGGTCGGACAGCGCCGCCGCCTGCGCCCGCGTGCCCACCTGCAGCACACCGACCCCGCCCTCGGCGAGGTGGCGGCCGGTGACCTCGAGGCAGGTTCGTGCCAGATCCAGGCCGTCGTCGCCGCCGTCGATGGCCCACCGGGGATCGTCGGGGTAGCGGACGATGTCAGCGCTCGGCACCCAGGGTGGGTCTGCCACGACCAGTGGGAAGCGCTCGTCGATCCCGAGCACCGCATCCATCCGGCCATGACGGACGTCGACGGTGGTGCGCAGTCCGGCCGCCGCGGCGTTGAACCGGGCATGGTCGCAGGCGTTGGCGTCGGCATCGACCAGCACGAGGTCGCGGCGGACGAGCGCGACCAGCGCCAGGCCGATGTGGCCGACACCGGCACACAGTTCGAGCGCCGGGCCGGGCGGCAGGTCGTCGGCCAACTCGGCCGCCCACAGCGACTGCGCCAACGTCCACGGCCGCGGCCGCAGGACCCGGTCGTCGAACTGGACCGTCAGGTGGCCGAACCCCATCGTCTGCATCGATGCACAGGAAACCGGATCGAGCCCGCCCGAGCAGCCTCAGGCCGCGTCCGGCGGATGGTGGCGGGTCAGGTCACCCGTGCGACGGGCACCGTGGCCGGACCGACGCGCCCGTCGCCGGGATGCGGGTCGGTGCCGACGAACCGCAGCCCGACCGGGCCCGCCTCGGGGCCGGGCACCACCTCGATGTCCAGCGGCGCGTCCGGCCACGCCACGCGCAGGCCCGCGTCGTCGCCCTCGACCTCGGCGCCGAGTCGCCGCCACACGCCGGCGACCGTGGCCGGATCCGGGTGGGCGAGCGTCGGGCCGAGCAGCCGTGGACCGTCGGTAGCCGGGTGCTCGGGCTCGATGCCGGCCATCGCGGCCCACTCGTCGTCGGAACGGTCGGACCACGCGACCTGCACGATCAGCCCACCGACCTGGGACGGGCGCAGGAACGCCTCGTGCCACACGTCCCCCTCGGCGAACACGTCGACCACGTCGAACCCGTCGTCGCGCAGCGTCTCGATGGCCGGCAGCAGCGCGGGGACCTTCAGCGTCACGTGGTGGATGCGCGCCCCGAACCGCTCGAGGAACCGGGCCGCGAACCCGTCGGCGGTCGTCGGCTCGAGCAGTTCGAGCTTGGCGCCGCCGGCGAATCGCAGCTGGCGCGTGGCGAACCCGGCATGGTCGACCGCGTAGCGCGGGCCGACCCAGCGGCCGCCGAGTTCGTCGCGCCAGCGCCGGGCGGCGGCGTCGATCGACGGCACGGCGGCGGCAACGTGGTCGGGCACGGACGAGATCGGCACGGGCTGGCCTGTCGCAGAGGGGAGCGGCGCAGGTTAGTGATCGTTCACCGCGGGCCGGAACCAGTGGCGGCGCCGCCGACCGGGACAGCGCCGGCGGTACGCTGGTCGGCGAACACCCGTTCGATCGACACGTCCAGGTGGAACCGTCCGTGGCCGAGATCGCCGAGCCGATCCTGCACGTCGACATGGACGCCTTCTACGCCTCGGTCGAACAGCGCGACGACCCGTCGCTGCGGGGTCGGCCTGTCGTCGTCGGTGGGGCCGGCAACCGCGGCGTCGTCGCTGCCGCGTCCTACGAGGCGCGTCGCTTCGGCGTGCGCAGCGCCATGCCGATGGTGCGGGCCCGGCGACTGTGCCCCGACCTCGTGGTCGCGCCGCACCGGTTCGAGGTCTACCGCGAGGTGTCGCGCCAGGTCATGGCGATCCTGCAGTCCTACACGCCGCTGGTCGAACCACTCTCGCTCGACGAGGCCTTCCTCGACGTCACCGGCGCGGTGCGCCTGTTCGGTTCGCCCGAGCAGATCGGCCACCGCATCCGCGCCGACGTGCGCGAGCAGTGCCACCTGCCGTGCTCGGTCGGGATCGGCCCGACGAAATCGGTGGCCAAGCTGCTGTCGGCCAAGGCCAAGCCCGACGGGCTGCTGCGGTGGCCGGCCGAC
>DATHUR010000034.1:0-6146 GCA_035462025.1 Egicoccus sp.
CCCACGCGGGGCCCCTCCGCTGCGAACCGGCCGTCTGCGACAGGAACCAGCATGCAATCGCGATGGCACGGGCTCGGGGTCGGCGACCTCGCCTGGGCGAGGCGGGCGAAGGAGTTCGTCGACACGCACGTCGTACCAGCGACCCGCGACGCACGTGACGACGAGTGGTCGGCCCCGTGGGAGGCGCGCGTCCCGTGGGACCTGATCGAGGAAGCGGACGACTACGGGCTGCGCACGCTCGGGCTGTTCGCCGCGGTCCCGGATCCGCCGCCGCCGAGCAGCCTGGGCCTCGCCGCGGTGGCCGAGGAACTCGCACGCGGCGAGTCGGCGCTGGTCGACATCCTGCTGCAGGGCTGGAAGGTCGGCACGATCATCGAGGGGCTCGCGGCCGGACACCTCAGGGACCACTGGCTCGGACGGTTCCTCGCCGAGCCGCGACTGGTCTTCTCGCACTGTTCGACCGAGCCGCACGGGTCGTCGGACCGCTGGCTCGGGTGGGACCATCCCGACGCGGCGATGCGCACCACGGCCGAACTGCGTGACGGTGAGTGGATCCTCGACGGGCGGAAGCACTACATCACCAACGGTCCCGACTCGGGTCTCTACGTCGTGTACGCGACCACCTCGCAGGGTGCGCGGCCGAGCGCCGGCACGAGCAGCTTCCTGGTGCCGCGCGACACGCCGGGCTTCTCGATCGGACGGGTCCACGAGAAGCTCGGCGGACGGCGGTTCAACAACGCCGAGTTGATCTTCGACGGCTGCCGCCTGCCGGCCGACCACCTGCTGGTCGCCGACACCGCGCTGGGTACCTCGTCACGGTTGTTCCCCGCCAGCAAGGCTGTCATCGCCGCCCAGGCGCTCGGCGTGGCCCAGGCCGCCTACGAGGCCGCGCTGGACTACGTGCAGCAGCGGGTGCAGGGCGGTCGGCCCATCGTCGGCCACCAGGCCGTGGCCCTGCGCGTGGCCGACATGCTCATCAGGATCGAGACGACCCGCGCACTGGTCCACCGCGCGGCCCGCGCCGTCGACGAGGAGGCGCCCGACCGGCGTCGCCTGCGCGACATCGCCAAGGTGGCCGCGGCCGAGACGGCCTTCGCGGTCGCGCGCGAGGCCGTCGAACTGCACGGGGGCCTCGGCGTGATGCGCGAGGGTGGTGTGGAACGCCACCTGCGCGACGCCACCCTGTTCCTGCACCTCGACGGCACCAACGACATCCACCGGCTGCGCGTGGTCGAGTCGTTGTTCCCGGGCTGGACCGAACGCTACGTGGGTGACCCCGGCTAGGGACGCGGGCGGGCCGCGGGGACCCCAGCAGGCGCCGTGCTCGAGGCGCGGGGGACCAGTTCTGGACCGAGCCGGATCGAGACCGGGACGGTCTCGCCGTCCTCGGCGACGGCCGCGAGCATCAACTCGGCCGACTTCACCCCGATCTGGTAGTAGGGGACGCGGACGCTGGTCAGCGGCGGCGTGAGGCGTGGGGCGAACGGCGTGTCGTTGTAGCCCACGACCGAGAAGTCCCCGGGGATGGACAGGCCGCGCGCGGCCGCGACGTCGTAGACGCCCATCGCGACGCGGTCGTTGGCGCACACGACGGCCGTGAAGTCGACCTCGCGGTCGAGCAGTTCCTCGAAGGCGAGCGCGCCGTACTCCTCGGTGAACCACGGGCACCACGTGATGAGGTCGTGGTCGACCTCGAGGCCGAGGGACTCCATGGTGTTGAGGAAACTCTGGTAGCGGATCAGCCCCGTGGTGATCTCGCGTGTCGCCGCGAGGTGGGCGATCCGGGTGTGGCCGAGTTGGGCCAGGTGGCGCACGGCCAGGGCGATGCCCTCGCGGTCGTCGCCGGCGACCGACGACAGCGGCGGGTGGTCGGCGGTGCGGTTGACGAGCACGACGGGCAGGTTCGCGCTGAGCATGCGCCCCAGCAGCGGGTACTCGCGCCGGGCGGTGGCGATGATCAGCCCGTCGACCCGGCGGCGGGCCATCACGCCGAGCAGTTCGGCCTCGCGCTCGTGGTCGTTGTCGGTGTTGGCGATCAGCAGCGTGTAGCCGTGCTTGCCGAGCTCGTCCTCGATGCCGCGCACGATCGGGGGGAAGATCGTGTTGGCCAGATCGGGGATGAGCATCCCGATCGTCATGGTGCGGTTGATCTTCAGGCCCCGCGCCAGGGCATTCGGTTCGTAGCCCAACTCCCGGGCGACGGCCCGGACCCGCGCCACCGTTGCCCGGCTCACCAACCCTTCCGGCTGGCCTCCCAGGGCGCGCGACACCGTGGACGGATGGACATTCGCCGCGTCGGCGACGTCCTTGATCGTGACCTGCTTGTTCAACACTTCCATCCCCGCCCCGGCACCGGGCCCGCCGCGCGGACGGGCCCGGTCCCCAGGTTAGGCCGTGCGGTGCAAACGTGTGAGGACGAACTCGCGGTGGCCCAGCGCCTCGGCGCAGGTGAGGCGGCCGTTCGCCACCCGTGCCACCGCTTCGGTCAGCGCGGTCGCGGCCTGGTCGAGGCTCTGCTCGAGCGTGATCGTGCCCGAGATGTCGAGGTCGATGTGCTCGCTCATCGTCCGGGCCGTGTTCGGGTTGGCGGTCAGCTTGAGCACGGGCACGATCGGGTTGCCGATGATGTTGCCCTGGCCGGTGGTGAACAGGTGCAGCACGGCACCGCCGGTGGCGAACAGGGTCACCGACTCGGCAGCCGCCGACGAGGTGTCCATGAAGTACAGGCCAGGGCCGCGGTCGGGCGCCTCGCCCATCTCGAGGACCCCGTGGACGCGCGACTCCCCGATCTTCTGGATGTTGCCGAGCGCCTTCTCCTCGATCGTCGACAGGCCGCCGGCGATGTTGCCCTCGGTCGGCTGGGAGCCCAGCAGGTTGGCATCCTGGCTGAGGATGATGTCCTGGTGCTCGTCGAACAGGCGCTGGAACTTCTCGCGCTGCTTGTCGTCGTCGATGCGTTCGGCGACGAGGTGCTCGCCACCGGTCAACTCGGAGGTCTCGCCGAAGAAGAACGTGCCACCCTCGGCCGTGAACCACTCGCAGAACCGGCCCACGGTCGGGTTGGAGCCGAGTCCCGACGTGGTGTCGGACTCGCCGCACTTGGTGCTGATCAGCAGTTCGCTGAGCGAGACCTCCTCGCGCTGGTGCTCGCCGGCGTCCATGAGCAGGCGCTGCGCCGCACGCGACGCGGCCTCGATGGTCTTGAGGTCACCGTTGCCCTCGATCGAGAACGCCTCGACCGGGGTGCCGCTGGCGGCGATGCCGTCGGCGACGCGGCGGGTCCAGTTCGGTTCGATGCCGATGACCACCGCGGCGGCGACGTTGGCGTTCGCGCCGGTGCCGATCAGCGTGCGGAAGTGCAGGTCGAGGTCGGGTCCGAACTGCAGGCGGCCGTAGGGGTGGGGCAACGCGAGGGTGCCCGGGATCACCTTGGCCACGGCCTCGGCGGCGGCGTTCGAGATGTCATCGACCGGCAGGATGATGACGTGGTTGCGTACGCCGATGTCGCCGTTGGCGCGGCGGTAGCCGAGGATCTTCGTGTCGGAGATCAGGCCCATCGCTGTCCCTTCAGGTTGTGAACGTGCACGTGTTGTCCCGGCTGGATGGCCTGGGTCGCGACGCCGATCTCGACGCCGTACTCGACCACAGGCGCCCCCTCGGCGAGCGGCGCGACGGCGATCTTGTGTCCGAGGGGGACGTCGTCGATGGCGGTGACGTCGATGGTGGCGTCGCTGTCCCGGAACCGCCCGGTGGCGGCGGACCCTGCCGTCAGGTCCGAGGTGGCGACGCCGACCGAGTCCCCCGGCCGGTGAATGAGGAATATGGCCACGAAAAGCCTCCTGGAAGCGCGACATAGCCCCGTCGCGCGGAAGTGTGGATGCAGCGGCCACCCTAGCCGGGGCGCGCGCGCGAGCGCAATCGTTTGCTGAATCGACCCGCGCGTGCAGTTGGCCGCCCGGTACCAGTTTGCCGGGTCGTCGCGGGGCTCTATGCTGCAATCGATTGTGAATCCGGCGTGCCGCGGCCGTTTCGTTCGTGCCCGCGGCGTGGCCCTCAACCAGGCGTTCGGGAGCGACATGGACCACTTGACGGAGAAGGCCGAGCACCTGCGGGTCATCGGGCACCACGACCTGGGCGGCTATGGCGACGGCATGCAGGTGATGCGCGAGGGGGACGCGCTCTACGTGGGCCACTTCGGCCCCAGCGGCATGGGTACGTCCGTACTCGACGCGAGCGATCCCACCGACCTGCGACTGGTGGAACAGTGGCCGGCGCCCCAGGGAAGCCATACCCACAAGGTCCAGGTGGCCGACGGACTGCTGCTGGTCAACCAGGAGCGCTTCCGCGGTGGTGAGCCCTATGCCGCGGGCATGGCCGTCTACAGCCTCGAGGACCCGTTCGCCCCCCGCCCGATCGGCTACTTCCGCTCCACCGGCTACGGCGTGCACCGGATCGTGTGGACCGGCGGCGACTACGCCTACGTGTCGGCCATCCCCGACGGGTTCGACGACCGCATCTTCGTGATCGTGGACATGCGCGACCCCGAACACCCCGTCGAGGCCGGAAGGTGGTGGTGGCCGGGCATGCACACCGCCGGTGGCGAGACGCCGACCTGGCCCGACGGCGCCCGCTTCGCCGCGCACCACGCGCTGCTCGACGGCGACATCGCCTATCTCGGTTTCGACGACGCCGGCATGGTGATCCTCGACGTCTCGGACAAGAGCGCGCCGAAGCAGTTGTCGACCATCGACTGGGAGGGCGTCCACAGCACCCACACCTGCCTGCCGCTGCCCGGGCGCGGCGTCGTGGTGACCACCGACGAGGAGGTCAAGGACAAGGTCGAACGGGGCGAGCGGCGGATCCACACCGTCGACGTCAGCGACCCGACCGCCCCGCGCGTGCTGGCCACGCTGCCCTCGCCGGGACTCGAGGAGTTCGGGCAGAAGGGCCTGCGCTTCGGACCGCACAACCTCCACGAGAACCGTCCCGGCAGCTACCGCAGCGCCGAGGTGGTCTTCGCGACCTACTTCAACGCCGGCGTGCGCGTCTACGACCTCGGCGACGCCGAACGCCCACGCGAGATCGCGTCCTGGGTGGCCGCGGCGCCGGCGGGACACGAGGCCGCGCAGATCAACGACCTGTTCGTGGCCCGCGACGGGCTCGTCTACGTCACCGATCGGGTGGCCGGCGGCGTGTACGTGCTCGAGCCGGACACCGAACTGCGCGAGCGCATGGACGCCGCCGCGCTCGACTGACTGCGACCGACACTGCGAGGAAGGGACGGCCGATGAGGATCGTGGGGTTCGACGGCGGCTTCGGCGTGGTCGAGGACGATGACACGGTCGCGGTGATGAGCGGCGACATCGGGCAGTTCCTCGCCGCGCCACACCCGCCGGGTGACGGCGAGCCGCGCCGCCCACTGCGGGAGCTCCGCCTGACCGCGCCGGTGACCCGGCCCGAGAAGATCATCTGCATCGGGCTCAACTACCGCGACCACGCGGCCGAGACCGGCAAGCCGGTGCCCACCGAACCGATCATGTTCGCGAAGTTCGCCAACTCGCTGGTCGGCGACGGCGCCACCGTGGCCGTTCCGGCGATCGTCGAGGACCTCGACTGGGAGGCGGAACTGGCCGTGGTGATCGGGCGCGGCGGCCGTGACATCCCGCGCGAGCGCGCCCTCGATCACGTGGCCGGCTACAGCTGCTCCAACGACCTGTCGGCGCGGGTACTCCAACGGCGTGGCGGGCAGTGGACCCGGGGCAAGGCCATCGACGGGTTCCTGCCCATGGGGCCGTGGCTGGTGACGCGCGACGAGGTGCCCGACCCGCAGGACCTGCGCATCCGCTGCGAGGTCAACGGCGACACCGTCCAGGACTCCTCGACGTCCCAGATGGTGTTCGGCGTGGCGGAGCTGATCGCCGAGATCTCGCGGACGATGACGCTCGCACCGGGGGACATCATCTGCACGGGCACGCCGCCCGGCGTCGGGCTCGGGATGGACCCGCCACGGTTCCTGCACGAGGGCGACGAGGTGGTTGTCTCGATCGAGGGGCTCGGCAGCCTGCACACCCGCATCGGCGGGACGGGCTGACCCATCGGCACGAAACGAGGAGAGCCGGGCCCGCGGGCCCGGCTCTCCGCGTTCT
>DATHUR010000035.1:0-7562 GCA_035462025.1 Egicoccus sp.
CGGCCGGCCGCGCTTCCTGGCTCCGGCCGGCCGCACCCGACAACGGCACCCCGAGGAGCCGGGACCGCACTTGGCGAGCCGTACCGCTCGAGTCAGGAGATGACCATGCTGCGTTCGACCATCGCTGGAGAACCTCGACACGCCGGCCGCCGGGCCCGCCTCGCCCGCCCCTCGCGCCGCCCCTCGTCCTCCGAACTCGTGGCCATCGTCACCGCGGTGGTCGCGTTGGGGTGTGCCGGTGCCGATGCCGACGGCGGGGCGGAGGACGACGCGGCAGCCGGAATCGGCGGCGGTGCCGCCGCCGGCGACGTGACGGGCGGTGACGTCGCGATCGGCGACGGCGATGCGCGTGCGTCCTTCGGAGGCGCCGGCGAGGTGCCCGGATCCATCGCCGCCGCAGTCACCATCCCCGACGGCTTCCAGCCGCTGAACTCGCTCGAGGGCACCCAGGACGGCCGGAGCGGCGTCACGGTGAGCGGCCTCGTGGAGACGGCCGACACCACCGCGTTCCTCGACCAGCTCGAGGCCAGTGCCACGGCCGGAGGCTGGTCGACGGTCGAACGCCACGACCGCGGCGGCCAGCTCGTGCTCGCGATGGAGCGTGGCGAACAGCAACTCGACGTCATGCTCGACGTGGGCGGCGACCCGATGATGACCGTCGTCCTGAGCCAACCCGCCTGACCGACCGTCGGCCGCACACTGGCACGTCGCGGCATAGGGTCCCGCGGACGACGAGCGGGAGCGGTCCATGGCGTTGGGTGTCGACGGGGTCCGGATCGGGACGTGGACGGCACCAGGAGGCGTGTCGGGCTGCACCGTGGTCCTGCCACCGGCCGGGACGGTCGGCGCCATCGCCGTGCGCGGCGCCGCACCCGGTACCCGCGAGGCCGCCGCGCTTGGCCCCGCCGGCAAGGTCACGGTCTGCCACGCGGTCGTGCTCAGTGGCGGGTCGGCGTTCGGCCTCGCCTCGGCCGACGGGGTCGTGCGCTGGCTCGAGGAGCGCGGCACCGGCTACGAGGTGTTCGACGGCGTGGTGGTCCCGATCGTCGGCGCCGCCATCGTGCTCGACGAGGCGGTCGTCGCCCGCGACGCCCGGCCTGGCCCGGACCAGGGCTACGCGGCGTGCGCGGCCGCGGCCGACGTCGACCCCCCGGAGGGCGGGGTCGGCGTCGGTGCCGGCTGCACGGTCGCCAAGGTCGCCGGCCTCGACCACGCCTGGCGCAGCGGCCAGGGCATCGCGGTCCGCTCGGCCGCCGGCGTGACCGTCGGCGCGCTCGTGGCGAACAACGCGGTCGGCGAGGTGGTCGGCGACGACGGCGCCTGGATCGCCCGCGCCCGTATCGGCGACGACGCGGTCCGCTACCCCGAGACCGGCCGGCCACTGCGCCCGGACGCCGACCCGGAGGGCGGCCCGAGCGGCAACACCGTGATCGGCTGCATCGTCACCGACGCGCGACTGACGAAGCAGGAGGCGCACCGCGTCGCCGACCTCGGCCACTCTGGGCTCGCCCGGGCGCTGCGACCGGCCCACACCGACGCGGACGGCGACGCGCTGTTCTGCCTCGCCACCGGGCGCGTCGATGCCACCGTCGACCTCGTCGCCCACCTCGCGGCCGAGGCCGTCGCGGCCGCGGTCCGCCGCGGTCCGCTGCGGGCCACCGGACGCCGTGGCCTGCCCGGTCTGGCCGACGACCGCCCGTGAACGAGGCGCCGCCGTGGCGGTGACGCCTGCGTGCCGCGGTGAGCGGTTGACGAGACGTATGCGCGCAGATCGTTCCGTCGTTCGGGGGTCGCTCGTTGGGACGGCTAGTGTCCGACACGGCGCATCGGGAGGCGTCCCGCCCACCCCGGTGTGGGGAGGGATGAGCGTGACCAGCGATCTGGTGGCTCCTGCGGCGGCATCGCCCGCCCGGCTCCGCCGCGAACTCGAGCGCGCCGTCCGCTCGTGTACGGCGTGCGGGTTGTACAGCGGTCGGACCACGCCCGTCGTCGGCGAGGGCTCCTTCGACGCGCGGCTGATGATCGTGGGCTCCAAGCCGCGCCGCCACGAGGACCTGCAGGGCAAGCCGTTCGCGGGCGGTACCGGCAACGTGCTCGACCAGGCCATGCAGATCGCGGGACTGGCCAAGCAGGACGTCTACCTCACCACCATCGTCAAGTGCCGGCCGGGCGACGACCGCGCGGCCACGCCCGACGAGGTCGAGGCCTGCTCCCAGCACTTCCGGGCGCAGCTGCAACTCGTGCGTCCCGAGGTGATCGTTGCGCTGGGCTCGTTCGCGGCCAGCGTGCTGCTGCGCCGCCCCATCAACGTCGAACGGGTCGCCGGCTACCGCCTCGACCTGCAGGGCGTCACCCTGATCCCGACCTACCACCCCGCCGACGCGGTGCGCGGCGTCCCGCAGGCCGCGGGCACGCTGCGGCGGGACCTGTCGGCGGCCAAGGCGGTGCTCGACGGCCGGTTGCCCACCGGTGCGCAGACGCTCGCCGAGGCCCGCGCCCGCGTCGCCGGGTAGCGTCGTCGCGGCCGTACCCGCCGCGAGACCCCCAGGCTGACCCGTGCACGACCACCTGCTGCTGCGCTCGTCGGACCCGGACCAGACCCGGGCCCTCGCGGCCGCCGTGGCCTCGGTGCTGGCTCCCGGGGACGTGGTCGCGCTCAGCGGCGAACTCGGGGCCGGCAAGACCTGCTTCGTGCAGGGCGCTGCCCGCCGCCTCGGGGTCGAGGGTCGGGTCACCTCGCCGACCTTCACCCTGGTTCGCACCTACCTCGACGCGCCGGTGCCGGTGGTGCACTGCGACGTCTACCGCCTCGACCGCCTGCAGGACGTGCTCGACCTCGGCGACGAGGTACTCGCACCGGACGTGGTCACGTTCGTCGAGTGGGGCGACGCGATCGCGAGCCTGCTGCCCGACGACCACCTCGATGTCGAGTTGACCATCGCCGAGGCGGACGACGCTGATGTCGCCTCGGACCCGGGGCGCTCGGACTCCGACCGGCTCGTGCGGCTGCGGCCCCGCGGACCGGCCTGGAGCGATCGTGCCGCCGCGCTCGCCGACGCCTGCGCCCCGTGGCGCGAGGAGCACTGACGCCGTGCTGATCCTGGGTATCGAGACGTCCACCGGCCAGTCCTCGGTGGCGCTGCTGGGCACCGACGGCGTGGTCGCGTCCGCATCGCTGGGGGTACCCCGCCGCCACGGCGAGTTCGTGGCGCCGGCCGTGCAGTTCTGCCTCCACCAGGCCGGCGTCGGCGCCGACCGGGTGACCGGCGTGGCCGTCGGGCTCGGCCCCGGCCTGTACACCGGCCTGCGGGTCGGCATCGCCACCGCGCAGGCCTTCGCCGCGGCCCGCGACCTGCCCGTCGTCGGCCTGTCGGGGCTGGACGTGATCGCCTTCCAGGCCCGCCACGTGCGAAGGCTGATCGGCGCGGTGATCGACGCCCGCCGCGGCGAGTTGTTCTGGGCCCTCTACCGCGCCGTGCCCGGCGGGGTGCAACGGCAGACCGACCTGCGTGTCGGCCCCGCCGAGCAGTTCGCCGCGGAACTCGAGGCGACGGGGGAGGAGTGCCTGGTGATCGGCGACGGCCTCTCCCGTGCCCACGACGAACTCAAGCGGGTCGGCATCGACGCAGCCGACACGTTCGCCGCCGTCCCCGACGCGACCCACCTCGCGGAACTGGCGCGACCGCGGTTCGAACGCGAGGAGACGCAACGTCCGGCCGAACTGCTGCCGATCTACCTGCGACACGCGGACGCGAAGATCGGCTGGGAGGTCCGTGGCCGCATGCAGGGCGGTGCGGGGACGTGACCGTCCCGTCAGACCGGGCGCCCGACGTCGAGGTCGTGACGGCGGAGCCCGACGACGCCGAGGCCATCCGGGCGTTGCCCGGGCTCGGGATGTCGACGCGGCGCCTGCTCGACCTCGACCTGATCCGCGACGATCGCTGCTGCCTCGTCGCCCGGTCCACGGATGGTGCCGTGGTCGGCTTCGCGATGGGGTTCGTGCTCCTCGACGAGGCCCACGTGCTCGACATCGCGGTGGCCGAACCCCACCGACGGCAGGGCATCGGCCGCACGCTGATGGACACCCTTCTCGACCGCGTCTGCGAGCGGGGGGCGACCGGCGTCACGCTGGAGGTACGGCGGTCGAACACGGCTGCGCTCGCGCTGTACCGTCGCCTCGGTTTCGCCGTCGAGGGCGAACGGCCGCGCTACTACCCCGATGGCGAGGACGCGCTGCTGATGTGGCGGCGCGACCGCGAAGCGAGGGACTGAACCGTGTTGGTGCTGGGTATCGAGACGTCCTGCGACGAGACCGCCGTCGGCATCGTCGAGGACCGCTTCACCCTGCGCGCCAACGTGATCGCGTCCCAGGTCGACCTGCACGCCCCCTACGGGGGTGTGGTCCCCGAGGTCGCTGCCCGCGCCCACCTCGAGGCGCTGCTGCCCACGATCGACCGGGCCCTGGTCGAGGCCGGCTGCGGCCTGTCCGACGTCGACGCGATCGCGGTGACCTCGGGACCCGGCCTGATCGGGGCGCTGCTGGTCGGCGTGTCGGCGGCCAAGGGTCTCGCGCTGGCCCACGACAAGCCGCTGATCGGCGTCAACCATCTGCGGGCCCACGTCGAGGTGGCCCAACTCGAGTTCGGCGAACTCGAACCGCCGCTGGCGGCGCTGGTCGTGTCGGGTGGCCACACCTCGATCGTGGCGATGGGACAGGACGGCCGGTTCCGGCAACTCGGCGCCACGATCGACGACGCCGCGGGCGAGGCCTTCGACAAGATCGCCCGGTTCATCGGGCTCGGGTATCCCGGTGGACCCGAGATCGACCGGCTCGCCCGCCAAGGCGACCCGAAGGCGATCGACTTCCCGCGGGCGATGCTGCACGAGCCCGGCTACGACATGTCGCTGTCGGGACTCAAGACCGCGGTGATCCGCTACCTGCGCAAGCTCGAGGCGGCGGGGACCGAACCGAACCTCGCCGACGTGGCCGCGTCGTTCCAGGAGGCGATCGTCGACGTCCAGGTGGTCAAGACCCTGCGGGCCGCCCGCGACGAGGGCCTCGAACGGGTCGTGCTGGCCGGCGGTGTCGCCGCGAACACCCGTCTGCGCTCGGCGTTCGCCGAGGCGTGCGAACGCGCGGGGCTCGGCCTGGTCGTGCCGTCGATCCCGCTGTGCACCGACAACGGTGCGATGGTCGCCGCGTCCGGAGCCAACCTGCTGGCTGCGGGCTCCCTGGCCGACCTCGAACTCGGTGTCGACCCGAACCTCCCGCTGGCCGGGTGATGGGACGGCGACTGCGCTGGCGCCGGGCCGGGACCGGCGAACTCGAGACGATCGTGTCACGTCTCGAAGGTTGGCCCTCGCCCTCGGGCGGCGCGGTTCGGCACATGTACGCGCTGTCGGTGATCGAGACCCAGGGGATCGGGCAGATACGCCTCGCGACCGACGACCACCGTTGGGCCGCGGTGGTGGTGTTCCCCAACCGTCTCGTCGTTCCCTGCGGCGACGCCGGCGCGATCGAGGAAGCCGGCGCGCCGGCCCGCCGCTGGCGGTTGCTGGTCGGCGACGTCGCGGCCGGTGACGCGGTGCTGCGAAACACCGCGCCCGACCAGGCCCTGGTCGTCCACGACCAGCGGTTCTTCGTCGTCGATCGCGACCGCGTGCCCACCGAGGCCGAACTGCCCGACCCCGGCCTGCGGCGCGCCGAAGCCGAGGACCTCGATGGACTGGCCGAGCTGGCCGTCCAACTGCACGTCGACGACCGGTTCGGCCCCGACCCCGGTCGCATCGGCTGGCGCGGGTACCGGCAGCGCCTGGAGGGCACGGTGCGCCAGGGCCTGGCCTACTGCGTCGGACCGGTCGGGCAGCCGGTCATGAAGCTCGAGCGTTCCGTGTCGTCGCGCCGCTGGGGTGTGCAGCTGGCCGGCATCGTGGTCGCGCCGGAGTTCCGCGGTCAGGGTCTGGGCCGTGCCGCCGTGGCGGCGGCGGTCCGGGCGGCGCTGGCCGAAGGACCGCGCGGGCGCAACGTCACCCTGCACGTACGCGCGGACAACCCGGCCGCGCACACGGCCTACCACCAGGCCGGCTTCGTCGACCGCGAGGCCTGGCGGTTGGCCGTGCGCACCTGACGGCGGCGGCAGGTCAGTCGGTGGTCGTTGTGTCGATGCCTCGGACGCCCGCCGGGGTCACCGATCGGCGGCGCAGCAGCCAGGTGCCCAGACCGATCGCGAGGCCGGCGGCAGCGGCCGCACCCGGGACGGAGACGCCGGTCCGGGGCAGCTGGGCGTCGAGCGTCGCGTCGAGCGTCGTGTCGAGCACCTCGTCCTCGGTCACGGTCGGCTCGGGCTCGGGGGCAGGATCTTCGGTGTCCACGGGGACCGCGTCGCCCTCCGGCGTGTCGCCGTCCTGGTCGATCGGCGCGCCCGGCAGGACGCTCTCACACTCGGTGCCGTCGGCGCCGGTCGTGCCGTCGACGCATTCCTCGTCGGTGGCGTCGTCGTCGGTGGCGTCGTCCTCGGTGCCGTCGTCGTCGGTGGCGTCGTCTTCGGTGCCGTCGTCTTCGGTGCCGTCGTCCTCGACGTCGTCGGACATGCAGTCGATGGCGTCGACGTCATAGGTCGGGTTCGGGCCGGTCGAGTACTCGTGCAGGAACCGCGGTTCGTACGGGCTGCCCGGCCCCGTGATCACGTCCGGGACGGCGAGTCCGTCGCCGCCCTGGTCATCGATGTTCGAGGACCACCCGGCGTAGATGTCGAGTTGGCCGCAGTCCCGGCCCGGCGGGGTGTAGCTGTAGGTGCCCGGTTGCGTGAACGTCGTGTCGTTGAACCCGACCAGGTCCTGCGGCCAGGGGCTCTCGCCGTCCTGGAACCGCCAGGTCGTGGCACGCACGACGAACGGCTCGCACAGCGGCTCGGTGCCGTTGTAGGTGATCGTGCCCGCCCCGGTCGTGGGGTCGAAGGTGTGGCTGAGCATCGCGGGCGTCACGTCCCCCGGTGCGACGCAGGTCGTCGCGGCGGTGGCCGTGTCGTCGGCGGGCGTGTCGTCGGCGAAGGCCGCGACGGGAGCGATGGTGAGTGCTGCCAGGGCCGTCATGACGACTGGAATGGCGCGGCGGAGTAGTGGCTTCATGTCCGAGACCTCTGTGCTGGTGCATCGCTTCTTGGGGAGAGCGATGCCTGGTGGTTCCGGGTGGGTCTCGCCACTCATTGATCCCTGGACCCGGGCTGAGCCCGGGCGACCGTCGTGGTCCAGGGGTGTTGCTTCCCGGGCGGGCGCTCAGTGGCGTCCGCTCACGTACCTGTGTGGTTCACAGCCCGATGTCATCGTGCGGCCACCGGTCCGGATCCGTACCGGTCGAATGGCCGAAAACGGCCGAAAACGCCCAATCTGGTCACAACGGAAGCGCGAATCTGGTCACAACGGAAGGCACCGACGACCCCGCCGCACGGCTGGGCCCGCACTGGCCCGGTCAGTCGGTGACGACGGCGCCCTGGTCCCGCAGCGACTCGATCAGGCGCGCCGGGTCGTGGCCGATGGCGACGGCGATCGTGCGCAGGTCGTCG
>DATHUR010000036.1:0-18173 GCA_035462025.1 Egicoccus sp.
ATGGGCTGGGTCCAGGGCCTCGTGCAGGCGTTCCCCACCTACTGGATGGGTCACGCCATGCGCTGGACCTTCCTGCCCGACGGCGCCAGAGTGATCGAGCTCGGAGGCGAGTGGCGCCTGGGACCGGCCCTGCTGGTGCTCGGCGCGTGGTCGATCCTCGGGCTCTCCCTCGCCCCGCGGGTGCTCCGGCGGATGGCGCGCCGGGAGTCCGGCTCGGCAGTTCAGGCGCGGATGGCCGAGCGGATGCAGCGGATTGGCTGAGCGCGCAGCACCTCCGGGCGAGCCGGTCCACAACCGGATCGCGATGCTGCGCGCCGAGCGCGGCATCTCCCGGCGCCAGCTCGCCGAGGCCATCGGCGTGCACTACCAGACGATCGGGTACCTCGAGCGCGGCGAGTACAGTCCGAGCCTGCACCTCGCCCTGCGGATCGCCGAGTTCTTCGGTGTCCCCGTCGAGGCGGTGTTCTCGATCGAGGCGTTCCCGCGCGTCAGCGACGAGGCACGCCCGGCGTAGGGTGCCCTCGGACGCCCGAGGAGCCCGCCGTGCCAGTCGCGACCACCAAGCAGGGGTGGGAGGCACTGCCGTCGGACCTTCGTGCACGCGTGGTCGCGCACGTCGGCGCCGAGGTCGCCGATGCGGTCACGCGCCAGGGTGGGTTCACCCCCGGTGTGGCCGCCCGGCTGCGCTTCGCCGACGGCAGCCGCGCCTTCGTGAAGGCCACGGCCGCGTCGCTCGATCCGGACTCGGCGGTCATGCACCGGCGGGAGGCCGCCATCGCGGGACGGCTCGACGACCCGGCGATCCCACGACTGCTGGCCGTGGTCGACGACGGCGACTGGGTCGCCCTGCTGTTCGAGCACGGCGACTATCACCTCGGGCGCTGGGCGACGTTCGCTGCGTCGCCCGAGCGCATGCAGCGACACGGTCTGACCGTCGAGGACGTCGAACGGGCGGCCGAGGCCACCTCGGATCTCGGCGGCCACCTTGCGGGGGACACCCTGCTGCACGGCGACCTGCGCGCCGACCAGATCCTCGTCGCCGGGATGCGCACGAGCTTCGTCGACTGGCCCCACGCGTGCATCGGGGCGGCCTGGGCGGATCTGGCCCTGATGATCCCGAGCATGCTGGCCGCCGATCGTCGGCTCGAAGTCGCGACCGTGGTGTCGTTGTCCGCGGAACTGCGCGCCGCGCCGGCACCGGCCCTGCGGGCATTGCTGAGCGCTGTCACAGGGCACCTGTTGTGGCAGTCCGACGAGCCCGATCCGCCGGGCCTGCCCTCCGTCCGCGCCTTCCAGCGCGCGCAGGGCCGGGCGTTGCTGCCGTGGGTGTTCGCGGCGGTGTCTTGACCGTCAGGCGTCGGTCGTCGCTTCGCGTGCATCCGCTTCGCGTTCGGCGGCCTCCATGCGCGCGTCGGTGACCTGGGTCATCAGCGCCAGCAGCGCGAGGGTCACGCCGGCCATGATCGCGAAGACGGCGCGGACGCCGAGCAGTTCGCCGAGCAGGCCACCGAGCGCCGCGCCGATCGGCATCGTGCCCCAGGCGACCATGCGGTAGCCGCTGTTGACGCGCCCCAGGAGCCGGTCGGGCGTGATCCGCTGCCGCAGCGAGACGGTGATGACGTTCCAGACCACGATCGTGAGGCCGCCGACGAAGAACGCGGCCCCGAGCAGGTAGGGGTTGGAGGTCAGGGCCGGACCACCGACCAGCAGTGCGCTGCCCCCGATCGCGATCGTCAGTGAGCGCGCGCGGCCGAACCGGCGCTCGATGCGCTCGGCAACGAGCGAACCGACCAGGCTCCCGACCGCGACGGTGGTGAGCAGCACACCGAACGCCGGCTCGGACAGGCCCATCGCCGAACCGGGACCCACCGCGTAGATGACGATCATCGCGAACGCGGCGTTGGAGGCGAGGTTGAATCCGCCGACCATGACGGCAAGCGTCCGCAGCAGTCGGTGGCCGCGCAGGAAGCGCAGCCCCTCGGCGATGTCGGAGCGCATCGTGGTTCGCTGGTCCCGTTCGATGCGGAACGGTCCGCGGACCAGGGCCAGCGCCGCCACCGCGATCAGCCACAGGGCCGCGGGGGTGGCGAACGCTGCGACCGCGCCGGCGGCGACCAGGAAGCCGCCGAGCGGCGGGCCGACGAACTGGTTCGCGGTCAGCTCGGCCGCGTACAGGCGCCCGTTGGCGCGGGACAACTGCCCGCGCCGCACGATCTGCGGCAGGATCGACTGGGCCGAGGTGTCGTAGATCGTCTCGGCGACGCCGATGCCGAGTGCGACGACGTAGAGCACCCAGATGGTGCCGAGGTCGAGGGCGACCACCGCGACCAGGGCGGCCAGCAGCACCGCGCGGCCCAGGTTGGCCCCCAGCATGGTCCGGCGCCGGTCGAGGCGGTCGGCCAGTGCGCCGGCCTGGAGCGCGAACAGCAGCCACGGCAGGGTCAGGGCGAACGTCAGCCCGGCGATCTGGGAGGGGGAGCGGGTGAAACGGATCGCGACCAGGGGCAGTGCGACCTTGAACACGCCGTCGGCGAGGTTCGACATGGCCGACGACGACCACAGCCGCCAGTAGTTGGTCCCGAGCGGCCCCTCGGCACCGACCGACGCCCCCACCGTCCCGGGAGTGGGGTCGGCGGGGACGTCGGATGGTGCTGCGGTCTCGTCCATGGCGGCACCATGGCAGATCGATTGAGAAAAGTCAATCGATCTGGATTTCATCGATCAGTGCCTTCTTGCCCGCTAGGCTGGCCGGCATGAGCAGCCACGACGAAGCACCGTCCGGAGCCGAGCCGCGGGCGTATCCACGGCCGCGGCGCCCGGCCACGGTGGCCGAGGCGAAGGCGGTCGCCCACCCGCTGCGCATCCGGATCCTGCGGCTGTGCGGCCAGCGTGAGTTGACCAACAAGGAACTCGCCGACCGGCTCGGCAAGAGCCCGGGCACGGTGCTGTACCACGTCCGGCAACTGCTCGAGGCCGGCCTGCTCGTCCCGGCCGAGGTGCGCAGCGGCGCCAGTGGCGCACTCGAGAAGCCGTACCGCTCCACCGGTGCCACCTGGTGGTTGGAGGACCCACTCTCCGACGCCGGCCCGGCGGCCGCGATGCTGCCGATCCAGGCCTTCTACGACGAGTTGCGCGAAGTGGGTCCTGAAGCGCTGCACGCGACGGCCAGGTTCATGTTGCACCTGTCCGACGACGACCTGCGCGAGTTCGAACGCCGGATCCTGGCCATCCTCGACGAGTACATCGAGACCGACGACCGGCGTCGCGACCAGCCCGCCTACGGCGGCCTGGTCGCCATGCACCGCCTGGCCGACTGAGACCTCACTCGTGCAGATGCGTCTGCTCGCCGTGCGTGCCGAAGATGGCGATCACCTCCACGGCCGAGTCGATCACCCCGAACCAGTGCGGCTCGAGCGTGGAGAACTCGACGGCCTCGCCCGGGTCGATGACGAGGTCCTGCTCGCCGAGGAGCAGGCGCAACCGGCCGCTGAGCACGTACATCCAGTCGTGGCCGTCGTGCACGGGCAGCGGGTCGGGGGGCGTGTCGCGCGTGCGGTCGATGCGGCAGCGGTAGGCATGCAGCCCCGGCGCCGGCCCCCGGTTGGTCAGCGGCCACATCGTCAGCCCGTCACCGGACTGCGGCTCGCGTCGCACGCGCGGGTCGGGCAGCGCCCGCGGTCCGAGCAGGTCGTCGACCGTGACACTCAGTGCGGCGGCGAGCCCGGGCAGGTGGTCGATCGCGAGGCGCCGCTTGCCGGACTCGAGCCGGCTGAGCGTGGAGACGTCGAGGTTGGCCGCGCGGGCGACCTGCTCGAGCGTCAGGCCGCGTTCGCTGCGCAGGTGACGCAGTTGGGCCCGGACGCGCTGGTCGAGCCTCGGTTCGGTCGGATCGTTCACGTGCGTCTCCGTGATCATTGCCAGATCAGCAAAGCTACTTGCTGATTCCGCGAATCGCCATATCGTCGCCGGACCCGACGAACGGAGCGCCCATGGCCACCGACCCGCCCACGCCGCCCGAGTCAGACGTCGACGTGCTGGTCGTCGGCGGCGGTCCCGCCGGCCTCGCGGCCGCGCTCGTGCTCGCCCGTTCCCGCCGCAGCGTCGTGGTCGTCGACGCGGGCGAGCCCCGCAACGCCCCCGCCGAGGCCGTCCACGCGTTCCTGACCCGTGACGGGACGCCACCGGCACGACTGCTCGAGCTCGCCCGCGCCGAGGTCGCCGGCTACGGCGTCGAGGTGCGCACCGGCCGCGTCGTCGGTGCAGCACGGGGCGGCGACCGCTTCCTGGTCGACCTCGACGGCGACACCGCGGTCACCGCGCGGCGGCTGGTCGTCACCACCGGCCTGGTGGACGAGTTGCCGCCCCTGCCCGGTCTGGCCGAGCGGTTCGGCCGCGACGTCGTCCACTGCCCCTACTGCCACGGGTACGAGGTTCGCGACCGGCGCATCGGCGTGCTCGCCACCTCGCCGATGTCCACCCACCAGGCCGGCCTGTTCCGCCAGCTCAGCGACCGGGTCGTCTACCTGCGCCACACCGGACCGGCACCCGACCCGGAGGCGTGGGCCGGCCTGGCGGCGCGTGGCGTCGACTTCGTCGAGGGCGAGGTCGCCGGCATCGATGTCCGCGACGACCACCTCGTCGGTGTGGCACTGGCGGACGGGTCGAGGGTCGACCTCGACGTGCTGGTGGTCGCGCCGCGGTTCGTCGCACGTGCCGAGATGCTCGCCGGACTCGGCCTCGAGGCGGTCGAGCATCCCTCGGGAGTCGGGCTGTACGTGCCGGCCGAGCCGACCGGGCGGACCGGGGTGCCCGGCGTCTGGGTCGCGGGCAACGTCGCCGACCCGAGCGCGCAGGTCGTCTCCGCTGCGGCGCAGGGCAACCTCGCCGGGGCACACGTCAACGCCGACCTCGTCGCCGAGGACACCGCGCTGGCACGGCAGGGGGTGGCGTGATGCTCGGTCACGACGACGACAACGTGCGGGAGTGGGACCGGCGCTACACCGACATCGACGGTGCGGCGATGTGGTCGGGGCGACCGAACGGCGCGCTCGTCGACGAGGTGACCGGTCTGACGCCCGGCTCGGCGCTCGACGTCGGCTGCGGCGAGGGCGCGGACGCCATCTGGCTGGCGCGGCAGGGCTGGCGGGTGACCGCACTGGATCCGTCCGGGGTGGCCATCCTGCGCGCTCGTGACGCCGCGCGCAGCGCCGGTGTCGAGCTGCGTTGGCTCCAGGTCGGTCTGCTCGAGGTGGCCCCGTACGCCGAGCGCTACGACCTCGTCTCGGCCCACTACCCCGTGTTGCGCCACACCGAGGATGGGGCGGCGGTCGCAGCGCTGTCGTCCGCGGTCGCTCCCGGTGGCACCCTGCTCGTGGTCCACCACGAACTGATGTCCGACCACGCGGCAGAGCACGGGTTCGACCCGGCCGACCACGTCATGCCCGCCGATGTCGCCGCCCAGCTCGACGAGCGCTGGGTCATCGAGGTCGACGGGGCCCGGCCACGCAGGGGCCCGCTGTCGCCCGACGCCAGGCACGTCCGCGACCTCGTGCTGCGGGCCAGGTTCGCACCGTGAGACGACGTGCGGTTGGCGTCGTCACCGCCCAGCGGGCAGGATGACGGCATGAGCATCCATGACGTCCCCGTCCGCGCCCTCGACGGTTCACCGGCCTCGCTGGCCGACCACCGTGACGAGGCACTGTTGATCGTCAACGTCGCGTCGAGGTGCGGCCTGACGCCGCAGTACGCGGGTCTCGAGGCGCTGCACGAGCGTTACGCCGAGCGGGGGTTCAGCGTCGTCGGCGTGCCGTGCAACCAGTTCCAGGGCCAGGAGCCGGGCAGCGCCGAGGAGATCGCCGAGTTCTGCTCGGCGACCTACGGCGTCACCTTCCCGATGCTCGAGAAGACGGACGTCAACGGCGACGACCGGCATCCGCTCTACGAGATCCTCACGGCGCATCCCGACGCCGACGGCCAGGCCGGCGACATCCAGTGGAACTTCGAGAAGTTCCTGGTCGCGCCGGGTGGCGATGTCGTCGCGCGCTTCCGGCCCCGCACCGAGCCCGACAGCGACGAGGTGGTCGCGGCCATCGAAGACGTCCTGCCGCGCTGACGCACCAGGAGATCCGCATGGCCGAGGACGCATGGCGCCCCGACACGCTCGCCGTCCGGGCCGGCACCCAGCGCAGCCCGTTCGGCGAGACCTCCGAGGCGCTGTTCCTCACCTCGGGCTATGTCTACGAGTCCGCGGCCGAGGCGGCGGCGGCGTTCCGTGGCGACGTCGACCGCTACATCTACAGCCGGCTCGGCAACCCGACGGTCACGATGCTCGAGGAACGGCTGCGCCGACTCGAGGGGGCCGAGGCCGCCTGGGCCACCGCCAGCGGGATGTCGGCGGTCTTCAACTCACTGGCGGCGACGCTGCGGTCGGGTGACCGGGTGGTCGCGGCACGCGGCCTGTTCGGATCGTGCTTCCAGGTGCTCGACCAGATCCTGCCCCGCTGGGACATCCACACCGACTTCGTCGACGGCGCCGACCTCGCGCAGTGGGAACAGGCGCTGTCCTCTCCGGCGAAGGCCGTCTTCTTCGAGACGCCGTCGAACCCGATGCAGGAACTGGTCGACATCGCCGCCGTGTGCGAACTCGCCCACGCTGCCGGGGCGCGGGTGATCGTCGACAACGTCTTCGCCACGCCCGTCCTGCAGCGGCCGCTCGACCTCGGTGCCGACGTGGTCGTGTACTCGACCACCAAACACCTCGACGGCCACGGACGCACCCTGGGCGGCGCGATCCTCGGCTCGACCGAGTTCGTGCAGGAGGACCTCAAGCCGCTGATGCGCCACACGGGTCCGACGATGAGCCCGTTCAACGCCTGGGTCGTGCTCAAGAGCCTCGAGACCCTGCGCCTGCGCGTCGAACACCAGACCGCGTCGGCCCTGCGGCTGGCCACGTGGCTGGCCGACCACCCGTCGGTCGAGGCCGTTCGCTATCCGTGGCTCGACTCGCACCCGCAGCACGACCTCGCGACGAGGCAGATGCGCGGTGGCGGCTCGATCGTGACGTTCTGGGTGCCGGGCGGCACCGACCGGGCCTTCGCCGTCATCGACGCGCTCGAGTTGATCGACATCTCCAACAATCTCGGCGACGCGAAGACACTGGTCACCCACCCGGCGTCGACCACCCACCATCGCATCGGCCCCGAGGTCCGGGCGCAGATGGGGGTGGGCGACGGGGTGATCCGCATCTCGGTCGGCCTCGAGGACGTCGCCGATCTGCAGGACGACCTCGACCAGGCCCTCGACACCTGACCGGCGCAGACCTCAGGGCTCGATGACGTTGTTCGGGTCGGGCTGCTCCTCCGGTGGCGCCTGGCTGTAGTCGCCGAACGGGCCGTCGCGCTCGGCGACCATGGCGCCGACGCCCTCGCGTTCGGCCCGTTCGATGAACGCGAGCGCGTCGGGGGTGTTGCGCATCAGGCCGTCCAGGATCGGGCCGAGCGTCTGCGTGCTGGCCAGACCCATGTTCTCGTAGGCCTGGTTGACGATCAGTTTCATCGCGGCCAACTGCGACGAGGGGATCGACGCCAACTGCTCGGCCCGTTCGCGCACGGTCGCCTCGAGGTCGGCGAACGGCACCGCCTCGTTGATCAGCCCGATGTCGGCGGCCTCGCGTCCCGACAGCGGCTTGCCGGTCAGGGCGTACTCCTTGGCCTTCGTCAGCCCGAGCCGGTACAGCCACATGCCCGACAGGTGGGCGCCCCACATGCGTGAGTACGGCGTGCCGATCCGGGCGTCCTCGGAGGCGATGACGAGGTCGCCGCACAGTGCGGTGTCGCTGCCGCCGCCCACGCACCAGCCGTGGACCTGGACGATCACGGGCTTGGGCGAGCGCCACATGCTCATGAACTGCTGGGTGGGCGCCAGTTGCGGGGCGGTGGAGAAGGCGAAGTCCTTGCCCGGGTCCCAGCGCCCGTCGGTGGTCATGTAGTCGTCCCAGTGCTCGAACCCGCCCCCGAAGTCGTAGCCGGCACAGAACGAGCGCCCGGCGCCGCGGACCACGATCACCTTGACCTGCGGGTCGCGCGTGGCGGTCCGGACCGCCTGCTCGAACTCCTCGGGCATCGGAGGAACGATCGTGTTCAGGCGCTCGGGCCGGTTGAGCGTGATCGTCGCGATCGCGTCGTGGACGTCGTAGAGCAGGGTCGTCAGGTCCATCGGTGCTCGGCCTCCCGGTCGTGCCGGAACGCTAGGCGACCGGGCGGCCCGGTCAGGCGAGCGGGAGGGCGTAGCGCCAGATGGCGACGACGTGCAGGCCGCTCGCGGCGACCACCAGCACGTGGAACACCTCGTGGAAGCCGAACCAGGCCGGCGCCGGATTGGGTCCCTGCCGGGCGTAGATGATGCCGCCGACGATGTAGAGCACGCCGCCGGCGATGATCAGCGTCAGGCCAACCGGCGACAGTTCGCCGGCGACCCGGATCATCGGGATGGCGGCCAGCGACCCGAACGACGAGTAGGCCGCGACGGTGAGCCAGCGCGGCCCCTTGAGCGGCGAGATGGCGACGCCGGCACCGATGATCGCGATCGTCCAGGCGACACCCAGACTCCAGGTGCGCCACGCGCCGCCGAGGGTGTGCACGGCGAACGGGGTGAACGACGCCGCGATGAACAACTGGATCATCGCCGTGTCGACCCGCGCGAGCCACCGGCGCACCTGTTCGGGCCACGGGGGGACGTGGTAGATGCTCGAGACCAGGTAGAGGGCCACCAGGCCGACGCCGAAGACGGCGATGCTCAGCCGGGGCGTCCCCGGTGCGGCCGCACGCCACATCAGCGCGGCGGTCACCGCCGCGGCGGGAACGGCGGCCCCGTGGATCCACCCGCGCAGCCGCGGGCGGGGCAGGACCGACCGTGTCGCGTGCTTGCCGGGACTGGGAGGCACGAACGGCCTTCTTGTGTCGCCGGGGCACCGCCGGGACGGCGGCGCTCTCCGCTGAACGAGGCTACCGCTCGCGGGGACGCGGTTGGCGGGCACGCCCCGCGCGAACGGCCGCGCCCGACGCCGCTCGGGCCCCGACCACCGGCGGTGGTGCGGGGCCCGAGCGGGCGGTGCTGGGTCGGTCAGACGGTCGTGCCGCGCCGGCCCGACGACATGCCCTCGGCGATGCCGATGAGCACGACGGCCGCGACCACGGCCACAATGAACCCGATCGTGTTGAGCTCCCACATGTCGCCGGTGCCCAGGAGGTTGGCGACGAGGCCACCGATCACCGAGCCGACGACGCCGAGCAGCAGCGTCATGATCAGGCTGAGGTTCTGCTTGCCCGGCTTGATGAGACGTGCGAGCGCCCCGATGATCAGGCCGGCGACCAGGAATCCGATGATGCCCATGTGTCCCTCCGCGGTTGCGAGAAGTTGCGTGGGAACAGCATGAGCCTCCGGGGCCACGATGTCACGCCTGCCGTCACCGTCGTTCGGGGGCGAAGGGTGTTGCGGGGACGGCCGAACAGTGTCTGCCTGCGGGTTCACGATTCACGCCGGTCGGGCGCTATCCTTTGCGTCGCTGGTGGCAACGGCGCCCCCGCCTGTCCGTTCACATCCCCGACCGGTAAGGGCTCGCCGTGGTGGCACCCATGTCTTCGTCCGCTCTGCCCATCGACGCCGAGGGTCTCTACGACCCGGCGTTCGAGCACGATGCCTGCGGCGTCGCGTTCGTGGTCGACATGCACGGACGCCGAAGCCACCGGATGGTGTCGCTGGGGCTGACCGCCCTGCAGAACCTCGATCACCGCGGGGCGACCGGCGCCGAGGACAACGTCGGTGACGGTGCCGGCATCCTGATCCAGGTACCCGACGCGTTCCTGCGCGAGGTCTGCGACTTCCCGCTGCCCGAGGTCGGCACGTACGCGGTTGGCACAGCGTTCCTGCCGCAGGACCCCGCCGAGGCGGACGCGGCCGCGAAGGCCGTCGACGCGATCGTGGCGGACGAGGGGCTGCGGACCGTTGGTTGGCGCGACGTGCCCGTCGACGACTCGGCGATCGGGTCGATGGCGCGTGACGTCGAACCCACCTTCCGGCAGTTGATCGTGGCCGCCCGCGACGGCGACGCCCCGCTGTCGGGCATGGACCTCGAACGGCGCGCCTTCGTGCTGCGAAAGCGGATCGAACACGAGGTCGGCACCGGTTCGGTGGGCTCCGGGGAAGGAATCGGCGCGGCCGAGCAGGGAGCGCGGGCCGAGTCCGCACCCTCGACGGTCTACTTCCCGTCCCTGTCGGGCCGCACCCTGGTCTACAAGGGCATGTTGACCAGCGTGCAGTTGGGCGACTTCTTCCTCGACCTGCGCGACGAGCGTCTCGACAGCGCGCTGGCGCTGGTGCACTCGCGCTTCTCGACCAACACCTTCCCGTCGTGGCCGCTGGCCCACCCCTACCGGAGGGTGGCCCACAACGGCGAGATCAACACGGTGATGGGCAACCGCAACTGGATGCGGGCGCGTGAGGGAGGGATCTCGACGCCGCTGTTCGGCGACACGCTCGAGCGGGCGCTGCCGATCATGACGCCGGGTGCGTCGGACACGGCCAGCTTCGACGAGTGCCTCGAACTGCTCCACCTCGGCGGTCGCAGCCTCCCGCACGCCGTGCTGATGATGATCCCCGAGGCGTGGGAGAACCACGCCACCATGACCGACGAACGCCGCGCCTTCTACGCCTACCACTCGGCGATCATGGAGCCATGGGACGGCCCGGCGTCGATCGCGTTCACCGACGGGTCCGTCATCGGGGCCGTGCTCGACCGCAACGGACTGCGGCCCTCGCGTTACTGGGTGACCGAGGACGGCCTGGTCGTCATGGCGTCCGAGGTGGGCGTGCTCGACATCGACCCCGTCACGATCGTCACCAAGGGCCGGCTGCAGCCGGGCCGGATGTTCCTGGTCGACACCGAGCAGGGCCGCATCGTCGCCGACGAGGAACTCAAGGCCGAGCTCGCCGGGGCCGCGCCCTACGGCGACTGGCTGCGTGACGGACTGCTGCGCCTCGAGGACCTGCCCGACCGGGACCTGTTGACCCCGCAGCACGCGTCGGTGGTGAAGCGCCAGCGGGTGTTCGGCTACACCACCGAGGAACTCAAGATCATCCTCGGCCCGATGGCGCGCATCGGCTACGAGCCGATCGGCTCGATGGGCACCGACACGCCGATCGCGGTGCTCTCGCAGCGTTCACGCCTGCTGTTCGACTACTTCAGCCAACTGTTCGCCCAGGTCACCAACCCACCGCTGGACGCCATCCGCGAGGAGTTGGTCACCTCGATGGCGGGCACCATCGGCCCCGAGGCGAACCTGCTCGAGCCGGGTCCCGATTCGTGCCGGCAGATCGTGCTGCCCAAGCCGGTGCTGTCCAACGAGGACCTCGCGAAGATCCTCTACGTGAACGAGGACGGCGAGAACCCCGGGTTCGAGCCGTTCGCCATCGACGGCCTGTACCCGGTCGCCGAGGGCGGCGGGGGGATGCGCCGGGCGCTCGACGAGGTGTGCACGAAGGTCAGCGCGGCCATCGCCGACGGCGCCCGGATCATCGTG
Source organism: Egicoccus sp. (assembly GCA_035462025.1). GTDB lineage: Bacteria > Actinomycetota > Nitriliruptoria > Nitriliruptorales > Nitriliruptoraceae > Egicoccus. The sequence goes on from DATHUR010000036.1 coordinate 11,577, forward strand.
CTCTCGGACCGCTACTCCAACGAGGAGTTGGCGCCGATCCCGTCGCTGCTGCTGACCGGCGCGGTCCACCATCACCTGATCCGCGAGAAGACCCGTACCAAGGTGGGGCTCGTCGTCGAGGCCGGCGACGCCCGCGAGGTACACCACATGGCGCTGCTGATCGGTTACGGCGCCGCCGCGATCAACCCCTACCTCGCCTTCGAGACCATCGACGACCTCATCCGCGAGGGCTTCCTCGGCGGCGTCGACCACGACGAGGCCGTGCAGAACTACATCGACGCGTGCACCAAGGGCGTGCTCAAGATCATGTCGAAGATGGGCATCTCGACCGTCGCGTCCTACACCGGCGCGCAGGTGTTCGAGGCGATCGGCCTGTCGCAGGACCTCGTCGACCGCTACTTCACCGGCACGTCGACCAAGCTCGGCGGCATCGGCCTCGACGAGATCGCCGAGGAGGTCGCGCTGCGCCACCGCTTCGCCCACCTCGACCGTCCCGAGGAAGCCGCCCACCGCGACCTGTGGGTCGGCGGCGAGTACCAGTGGCGGCGCGAGGGCGAGGAGCACCTGTTCAACCCGACCACGGTGTTCAAGCTCCAGCACGCGACCCGGACCCAGCGCTACGACGTCTTCAAGGAGTACACGGCCCGCGTCGACGAGCAGTCCGAGCGGCTGATGACGCTGCGCGGGCTGTTCCGGTTCAAGACGGGGGAGCGGCCGCCGGTCCCGATCGACGAGGTCGAACCCGTCTCCGAGATCGTCAAGCGGTTCTCGACCGGCGCGATGAGCTACGGGTCGATCTCGGCCGAGGCGCACGAGACCCTGGCCGTGGCGATGAACCGGCTGGGCGCCAAGTCCAACACGGGCGAGGGTGGCGAGGATCCCGACCGCTTCACGCCCGACGACAACGGCGACCTGCGCCGTTCGGCGATCAAGCAGGTCGCATCGGGCCGGTTCGGCGTCACCTCGGAGTACCTGACCAACGCCGACGACATCCAGATCAAGATGGCCCAGGGCGCCAAGCCCGGCGAGGGCGGCCAGCTACCGGGGCAGAAGGTGTGGCCCTGGATCGCAAAGACCCGCTATTCCACGCCCGGTGTCGGGCTGATCAGCCCGCCGCCGCACCACGACATCTACTCGATCGAGGACCTCAAGCAACTCATCCACGACCTCAAGAACGCCAACCCCTCGGCCCGCGTGCACGTCAAGCTCGTGGCCGAGGTCGGGGTGGGCACGGTCGCGGCCGGGGTGTCCAAGGCCAAGGCCGACGTGGTGCTGATCTCGGGCCACGACGGAGGGACCGGTGCCTCGCCGCTCAACTCGCTCAAGCACGCCGGTGGCCCGTGGGAGCTCGGTCTCGCCGAGACCCAGCAGACCCTGCTGATGAACGGTCTGCGCGACCGCATCGTGGTCCAGGTCGACGGGCAGCTAAAGACCGGCCGTGACGTCGTGGTGGCCGCGCTGCTCGGCGCCGAGGAGTTCGGGTTCGCCACCGCGCCGCTGGTCGTCTCGGGCTGCATCATGATGCGGGTCTGCCACCTCGACACCTGCCCGGTGGGGGTCGCGACCCAGAATCCGGAACTGCGCGCGAAGTTCACCGGCAAGCCCGAGTTCGTCGTGACCTTCTTCGAGTACGTCGCCGAGGAGGTGCGCGAACTGCTCGCCGAGTTGGGGTTCCGCACGCTCGACGAGGCCATCGGCGCGGTCGACGCGCTCGAGGTCGCCGACGCGGTCGAGCACTGGAAGGCCAAGGGCCTCGACCTCGGTCCGATCCTGCACGTGCCCACCTCGCCGTGGGAGCAGGACCGTCACTGCACCAAGTCGCAGGACCACGGCCTGGACAAGGCGCTCGACAACCAGTTGATCGCGCTGGCCGAGCCCGCGTTGGAGCGGGGCGAGCAGGTCAAGATCGACCTGCCGATCGCCAACCTCAACCGGACCGTCGGCACGCTGCTCGGCCATGAACTGACCAAGCGCTACGGCGGTCTGGGGCTGCCCGACGACACCATCGACGTGACCTTCCGCGGTTCGGCCGGGCAGAGCTTCGGCGCGTTCGTGCCCAAGGGCATCACGCTGCGGCTGTTCGGCGACGCCAACGACTTCGTCGGCAAGGGGCTCTCGGGCGGCACGCTGGTGATCCGTCCGCCCGAGCAGGTCCACCCCGACTTCGTCGCGGAGGACTCGATCGTGGCCGGCAACGTCATGCTCTACGGCGCCACGGGTGGTCGCGCCTACGTGCGCGGCGTGGTCGGCGAGCGGTTCTGTGTGCGCAACTCGGGTGCGACCGCCGTCGTCGAGGGCGTGGGCGACCACGGCTGCGAGTACATGACCGGCGGCCGCGCGGTGGTCCTGGGCCCGACCGGGCGCAACTTCGGGGCCGGCATGTCGGGTGGCATCGCGTTCGTCTACGACCCCGACCATGCCTTCCGCGGGCTGCTCAACCCCGAGATGGTCGACCTAGACCCGCTCGACGAGCCCGACAAGACCTGGTTGCGCGACCAGGTCCGTACCCACCTCGAGGTGACCGGGTCGACCGTCGCCGAGCGTCTGCTCGCCGACTGGCACCGCCAGGTGCGCCGGTTCAAGAAGGTGATGCCGCGCGACTACAAGCGCGTGCTCGAGGCGAGCCGGCTGGCCGAGGAACAGGGCCAGGACGTCGACGAGGCGATCATGGCCTCCGCGCGCGGCTGACCGACGGACGACTGCCGGAAACCGCCCCCGTGGGCGGGACGAACGAGACGAGAGCGACCACATGGGTGACGTCCGGGGATTCCTGAAGCACGAACGCGAACTGCCGGCCCGGCGGCCGGTCGGCGAACGGGTCGGCGACTGGCGCGAGGTCTACCTGCCGTTCGCGCCGGAGAGGTTGCAGACCCAGGCCAGCCGTTGCATGGACTGTGGCATCCCGTTCTGCAACGACGGGTGCCCGCTGGGCAACCTGATCCCCGACTGGAACGACCTGGTCTATCGCGACCACTGGAAGCAGGCCATGGACCGCCTGCACGCCACCAACAACTTCCCCGAGTTCACCGGCCGGCTGTGTCCGGCGCCGTGCGAGGCCGCGTGCGTGCTGGGCATCAACGCCGACCCCGTCACGATCAAGCAGGTCGAGGTCGAGATCGTCGACCGGGCCTGGGCCGAGGGTTGGGTCGTGCCGCGGCCCCCGTCGGTCACGACCGGCAAGCGCGTTGCCGTCGTGGGCTCGGGCCCGGCCGGCCTGGCCGCCGCTCAGCAGTTGACGCGGGCCGGTCATGAGGTCGTCGTCTTCGAGCGGGCAGACCGCATCGGCGGCCTGCTGCGCTACGGGATCCCCGAGTTCAAGATGGAGAAGCGCCACGTCGACCGGCGGATCGCGCAGATGGAGGCCGAGGGCACCGAGTTCCGCACCGGCGTCAACGTCGGGGTCGACATGGAGGCCGAGCAGTTGCGGGCCGACTTCGACGCCGTCGTGCTCGCCGGCGGGTCCACCGTCGCACGCGACCTGCCCATCACGGGCCGCGACCTCGACGGCATCCACCAGGCGATGGAGTTCCTGCCCTGGGCCAACCGGGCCCAGCAGGGCGACCTCGCGGTCGAGGACATCCCGATCTCGGCCAGGGGCCGCCGGGTGGTGATCATCGGCGGCGGCGACACCGGCGCCGACTGCCTGGGCACCTCGCACCGGCAGGGCGCGGTGTCCGTGCACCAGTTCGAGATCATGCCCCGCCCACCCGAGGAGCGGCCCGACGCCAACCCGTGGCCGACCTGGCCGATGAAGTTCCGCACGTCCTCGGCCCACGAGGAGGGCGGCGAACGGGTCTTCAGCGTCAACACCGAGGCGTTCCTCGGCGACGACGACGGCCGGGTCCGAGCGCTGAAGGCCCACGAGGTCGAGTTCGTCGACGGCCGGTTCGAACGGGTGCCCGACAGCGACTTCGAACTCGAAGCCGACCTCGTGCTGCTCGCCATGGGGTTCGTCGGACCGGAGAAGGACGGCCTGCTCGACCAACTCGGCGTGTCCCTGACCGACCGTGGCAACGTGGCCCGCGACGACGGCTACGCCACCGATGTCGACGGTGTCTACGTCTGCGGGGACATGGGTCGCGGACAGAGCCTGATCGTGTGGGCCATCGCCGAGGGCCGCGCGGCTGCCCGTGCGGTCGACCAGCACCTGATGGGTAGCTCGGCCCTGCCCGCCCCGATCCCCGCCTCGGCCATGCCCCTGCGCTGACCCGTAGGCGTAGAGTGGCTACGACGGATGGCGCTCGGTCGCCGACGTGACCAGGGGAGTAGCGACATGACCATTGGCGGCAGCATCGCTCTGATCGTTCTCGGCGCCATCCTGGCGTTCGCGGTGACGCTCGAGGTCGCCGGCCTCGATATCCAGGTGATCGGGTTCATCCTCATGATCGGGGGCGTGATCGGCCTCATCGTCGGTCTGTCCCTGCGGCGCCGCAACGCCGTCGTCCGCGAGACGCGCGTCGTCGATCAGGACCCCGACGTCTACTGACACCTACCGGGCCGTGGCCGACGTCCTCCGCCGGCGCCCTCGAGGAGGCCTGCCGTGGAACTCGATCGCCTGCAACAACAGCAGCAGTTGCTGATCCGCCAGCGCCTGCGTCCGATGGTCAACCAGTACCAGGTCCACACGGTGTCGCCCGACGGCAGCGAAGGCCCGCTGGTCGCGTTCGCCCAGCAGAAGCGCATGGCGTTCAAGGAACAGGTCACCCTCTACCGCGACGCCGACAAGAGTTCGACGCTGTGCGGGTTCAAGGCCCGCTCGGTGATGGATCTCGGGGCCACCTACGATGTGACCGCGGCGGACGGACGTGCCATCGGCCTGTTCCGCAAGGACTTCCGCGCGTCGCTGCTGCGCTCGTCGTGGGTCGTCGAACAGCCGGGCCTGGGCACGCTGACGGGCCAGGAGCGCAGCCAGGGCGTGGCGATCGCCCGCCGGTTCCTCGAGTCGTTGTCGTGGCTGCCCTACCACTTCGACTTCGTGCTCGACGGCGCGCCGGCGTTCTCGGTGGTGAAGAAGTGGGGGGTGCGCGACCGCTACGTGGTCACCATCGACGAGGCCCGCCTCGACCGCCGCTTGGTGATCGCGATGGCCGTTGCCCTGGACGCCCTCCAGTCGCGGTGAGCCGGCCGCGTGCGGCCGCCTACCGACGGGCGCTGCGTGCCCCCGACGAACTGCCGCCGACGATGAACCCGAGCCCGAGCACGAAGCCGCCGTCGTACCACGCGCCGGTGTTGCTCACCTCGTAGATCCCCACGGTGTCGCTGAACAGCGAGATCACGAACGTCACCGGGGCGATCAGCCCGTGCCACAGGCCGAGCCAGAAGCCGGCCCCCGTGCCGGCCTCGGGGTTGGCCCCTGCGGCGCAGGCGGTGAGCAACAGTGCGATCCCGAGCAGCGCGAAGGCGGACCGCGCCCGGGGGCGGCGGGACGAGTGGGCAGGCATGGCGAAGACCTTCAGTCGTCGGTGTGGCCGTCCAGGGCGGGGGAGCGCGTGCCGGCGGCCTCGGCCCGCGCCTCGATTCCGAGCAACATCTTTGCGCTCCATGATGAACGAGCCGGGGTCCGAGACGAGAATCCAGAACGCGGTGGCCGGTGTCACGTGCCAGGCGCACGCGCGGTCCCATCCCGGGGATCATGAGGATCTGGTCACTGACCGTCAACGTCTGCAGTTCGGGGTAGGTAAAAAATTCTTGACACCATGTCTGGTTTCGCAGACACTACCAATGTTCAAGATTGTTTACATCCGGAGACGTGCATGACTGCCGAGGAACGCAACACCTGGGCCTACGCGGCCGTGTCGGTGCTGACCGGGTTCGCCTACCTGGTCTACGTGGTCGTACAGACCCGTCACACCTCGATCGACGAGTTCGGGTTCCAGCGGCCGATCCTCGTCGCGATCGCCGCATCGATCGTGCTCTCGACGTTCGTGCGGCCCCCCGTGCGGGCGGCGCAGAAGGACGAACGCGACCGCGAGATCAACCGACACGGTGAGTTCATCGGGTTCTTCGTGCTGGCCGTCGGGTTCCTCCCGGCGTTCGCACTGGCGATGTTCGAGGCCGACCACTTCTGGATCGCCAACGCCATCTACGGCGCGTACCTGCTCAATGCCGTGTCCGCGTCCACCGTCAAGATCATCGCCTACCGGCGGGGGTTGTGACGATGGTCAAGCCGACCAGGGTCACCAACACCATCCGCGAACTGCGATTCGCCAACGGCGAGATGACACAGGCCGACCTGGCCGAGCGTCTCGGCATCACGCGCCAGACGGTCATCGCCATCGAGAAGGGCCGGTACTCACCCTCGCTCGAGATGGCCTTCCGCATCGCCCGTGTCTTCGACGTCGCACTCGAGGACGTGTTCCAGTACCCGACCGGAACGGACACGCCGTGACCGACACCATGCGGGCCGTCACCCAACTGGCCTACGGTGGTCCCGACGTGCTGCGGGTGACCCGCGTCCCGATTCCACGCCCGGGTCCGGGCCAGGTGCGCGTGCGGGTGCACGCCACCACGGTGACGCCGCCCGACGGCGCGTTCCGCTCGGCCACGCCGGCGGTGACGCGGCTGTTCACCGGACTGCGGCGACCGAGATCCGTCCCC
>DATHUR010000037.1:0-10828 GCA_035462025.1 Egicoccus sp.
GGCCAGCACGCCCCCGGGCGGCAGGACCACCGGCTGGCGCTCTCGGCGGCGCACCACCTGCTGCTCGCGCACGGCCGGGCGACGCGGGTCCTGCGCGGCATCCTCGGACCCGATGCGAGCATCGGTCTCGTGCTCAACCCGGCGCCGGTCCGGCCGGCATCCGACCACGCCGACGACCGTGACGCGGTGGCGCTGGCGGACGGTCTGCGCAACCGGGTCTGGACCGACCCGTTGTTCCGCGGCGCCTACCCCGACGACGTCCTCGCCGCCTGGGAACCGCTGGCCGACCTCGACGCGCTCCACCTCGACGGCGACCTCGACGAGATCGCCGCACCGGTCGACCTGCTCGGCATCAACTACTACACGCCGGTCTACGTCGGTGCCCGCTCGGCCGGGCACGGCGGTGGGACGCCGGCCGGGCCGGGCCAGGACCACATCGTCGAGGTCCCGGGTCCCGAGCCGACCAGCGCGCTCGGTTGGAGCATCGACCCGACCGGCCTGTACGACCTGCTCACGCGACTGCGCGTCGACTACGGCGTGCCGATGGCGATCGCCGAGACCGGCGGTGCCTTCCCCGACGTGCCCGACGACGCGGGCCACGTCGAGGACACCGATCGCATCGCCTACCTCGACGGTCACCTCGAGGCGTTCGCGCGGGCCGCCGCGGACGGGGTCGACCTGCGCGCCTTCTACGTGTGGACCCTGATGGACAACTTCGAGTGGGCCGAGGGCTACCGCAGCACGTTCGGCATCGTGCGCGTGGACCGGGACACGATGGAGCGGATCCCGAAGGCATCGGCGCACTGGTACCGCCACTTGCTCGCCGCACGGTCGTCCGCACGGTGATGACCCGCCCGCCGTCGCGGTCCGGCCCGGCCACGCTCGAGCAGGTAGCGGCGTTGGCCGGTGTCTCGCGTTCCACGGTCAGTCGGGTCGTCACCGGCCACCCGCGTGTCTCGGAGGACGCGCGGCGGGCGGTCGAGGCCGCGGTGGCCGAACTGGGCTACGTGCCCAACCGTGCGGCGCGGTCGCTGGCGACGCGGCGCACGGGCACGATCGCGCTGGTCGTCGCCGAACCCGAGACCCGGGTCTTCGACGAACCGTTCTTCGCCGGCATCGTGCGTGGCGTGAGCGCCGCGGTCGGGCGTACGGACCTGCAACTCGCCCTGCTGATGAGCGGCGCCGATCCCGAGGTCGATCCCGATGGCGCGCACGGTCGCGCCCGGGTCGAGGCCTATCTCGCCGGCGGTCACGTCGACGGCGCCCTGCTGCTCTCGCTCCACGGGGGCGACCCACTGCCCGCACGCCTGGCCCGCGCCGGCGTGCCGCTGGTCGTCGGTGGGCGCCCCGACGCCGACGACCTCGAGGTGTCCTGGGTCGACGCCGACAACCGGGGCGGGGCCCGCCGGGCCACCGAACACCTGCTCGCCCGGGGACGGCGGCGGGTCGGTGTCCTGACGGGCCCACAGGACATGGTGGCCGGGCGCGACCGCCTCGCGGGATTCCGCGAGGCCATGACCGCCGCCGGCCGCCCGCTCCCGCCCGAACTCGAGGCGGTGGGGGACTTCACCCGCGACGGCGGTGGGCGCGCCATGACGCGACTGCTCGCGCAGGCGCCCGACGTCGACGGCGTGGTGGTGGCCTCCGACCTGGCTGCGCTCGGCGCACTGCAGGTGCTCTCGGCCGCTGGCCGCGCCGTGCCGGCCGAGGTGGCCGTGGTCGGCTTCGACGACTCGCTGGTGGCCGCATCGGCCCAACCGCCGCTGACCACCGTCCGCCAGCCGGTCGAGGCGATGGGTGGGCGCATGGTCGAGTTGCTGTGCGCGCAACTGCAGGGTGAGCACACGCCCAGGCACGAGGTCCTGCCGACGGAACTCGTCGTCCGCGACTCGGCCTGACGTCGCGCGGAGTCGAGGCTGACGTCGATCATGGGTGGGGGCCGCTCGCCCGTGTCGGGCCCTGGCGGGGGCGGGTGCGGCACGAGAACAATGGGCGCCACGTGACGACGGCCGTGACGCGCCAGGGGCGCGTCACTCCCGGGATGGCCGGTCGTTATCCGTGACGCCGATCTACGTACCATCATCTGGTGTCGCATAGCCACCGTTCGCAAGGAGCAGCCATGCAGGTCCGTCCCGCAGCGATCCTCGGCGGCAACCGCACGCCCTTCGCCCGCTCGAACGGGCCCTACGCCAAGGCCGGCAACGCCGACCTCCTCTCGGCCGCGCTCGAGGGTCTGGTCGCACGCTACGGCCTGCAGGGCCGGCGGGCCGGGGTCGTGGCAGCGGGCGCGGTGCTCAAGCACAGCCGCGACTTCAACCTCACCCGCGAGGTGGTGCTCGGCTCGTCGCTCGACCCGGCCACACCGGCCTACGACGTGCAGATGGCCTGCGGCACCGGCCTCGAGACCGTCGTCCAGGTCGCCAACAAGATCGCGCTCAACCAGATCGACTGGGGCATCGCCGGCGGCACCGACACCACCAGCGACGCACCGCTGGCCGTCCACGACGACCTGCGCCAACTGCTGCTGCGGCTCAACGCGGCCAAGACCGCCCAGCAGCGCCTGAAGTTGATCGCGAAGTTCCGGCCCAAGCACCTCGCGCCCGAGATCCCGCGCAACGAGGAACCACGGACCGGGATGTCGATGGGCGACCACGCCGCCATCACCGCCCACGAGTGGGGCATCACCCGCGAGGCGCAGGACGAGCTCGCCGTCGCCAGCCACACCAATCTCGCGGCCGCCTACGAACGTGGGTTCCTCGACGACCTCCTCACGCCGTTCCTCGGCCAGACGCGCGACCAGAACCTGCGCCCGGACTCCTCGCTGGAGAAGCTGGCCACGCTGAAGCCGGTGTTCGGCAAGCAGTACGGCGACGAGGCCACGATGACGGCGGGGAACTCGACGCCGCTGTCCGACGGCGCATCGACCGTGCTGCTCGGCACCGACGAGTGGGCCGCCGAACAGGGCCTGCCCGTGCTCGCCCACCTCACCTACGCCGAGACCGCGGGCGTCGACTACGTCCACGGCGGCGAGGACGGCTCGGCTCCCGAGGGTCTGCTGATGGCGCCCGCCTACGCCGTGCCACGCATGCTCGACAAGGCCGGGCTCACCCTGCAGGACTTCGATTTCTACGAGATCCACGAGGCCTTCGCCTCGACCGTGCTCGCCACGTTGGCGGCATGGGACGACGAACGGTTCTGCAAGGAGCGGCTCGGCCGCGACAGCGCACTGGGTGGGATCGACCGCGACAAGCTCAACGTCAACGGCTCGTCGCTGGCGGCCGGCCACCCCTTCGCCGCCACCGGTGGCCGCATCGTCGCCAACGCCGCCAAGCTGCTGCACGACAACGGCAGTGGACGGGCGCTGATCTCGATCTGCGCCGCCGGCGGCAACGGCGTCGTCGCCATCCTCGAGAAGCAAGGCTGAATGACATGGCAGATCGCTACCAGCAGCTCGTCACCTCACCGCTCGGCCGCCAGGTCGCCGACGCGCTCAGCCTGCCCGTGCCCGAGCCGCTGCGCCGCTACGAGCCCGGCCAGCCGCTGATCGAGGGACTCGCCCTCGTCGGCGAGTCGAAGGGCGGCCGCCTGCTGCCCGCCGCACTCGCCGTGCTCGAAGATGCAGGCGCGGACGTCCGCCGCACCGTCGACGACTCGGTCACCCCGTACGGCGCGCTCGTGTACGACGCCAGCGGCATCGACGACTCGAGCCGCCTGCGCGAGCTGTACGAGTTCTTCCACGCCGCGATCCGCAAGACCGGCCCGTCGGCGCGCCTGCTCGTGCTGGCCGGCGCCACCGACGAGGGCGACACACGCCGCCGCACCGCGCAACGCGCCATCGAGGGATTCACCCGCTCGCTCGGCAAGGAACTGCGCCAGGGCTCGACCTGCAACCTCGTCCGGATCGCCGAGGGCGCCGAGGACCGGGCCACCTCGACGCTCGCGTTCCTGCTGTCGGCCAAGTCGGCGTTCGTCGCCGGCCAGGTCGTCACGCTGCGGCCGGGCGACGAACCGCTCGCCGAGGTCGAGGACCCCGCACGCCCTCACGCGGGCCGGATCGCCCTGGTCACCGGCGCCGCCCAGGGCATCGGCGCATCGATGGCCGCCGTGCTCGCCCGCGACGGCGCACACGTCATCTGTGCCGACATCCCCGCCCAGGGCGAGGCCCTGGCGCGTGTCGCCAACCACGTCGGCGGGTCCACGCTGCACCTCGACGTCACCGCCCCCTCGGCGCCGCAGACGCTGGTCGACCACATCAAGGAACGGCACGGCGGTCTGGACGTCGTGGTCCACAACGCCGGCATCACGCGGGACAAGACGCTGGCCGGCATGGACGACGCCCGCTGGGACAGCGTGCTCGACGTCAACCTGTCGAGCCAGGAACGCCTCGACGAGGCGCTGCTCGCGGCCGACCTGCTGCGTGCGCACGGCCGGATCATCGGGGTGTCCTCGATCGGCGGCATCGCCGGCAACCGCGGCCAGACCAACTACGGCACCTCCAAGGCCGGCGTCATCGGTCGCGTCGAGTCGCTGGCCGACGAGATGGCCGGCCGGCAGGCGACGATCAACGCGGTCGCGCCCGGGTTCATCGAGACCGCGATGACCGCCCGGATGCCGATCGGGGTGCGCGAGGCCGGCCGGCGGATGTCGAGCCTCGGCCAGGGCGGCCGTCCCGTCGACGTCGCCGAGGCGGTGTCGTGGCTCGCCGACGCGCGCTCGGGCGCCGTGAACGGCCAGGTCGTGCGGGTCTGCGGCCAGAGCCTGCTGGGAGCCTGAGCGTGGGTGTCGTGACCGAACTCCCCGGCCTGCCCGCCCTCGGGCCGCTGTACGCCCGCTCGCTCAAGGCGCTGCTGCCACTGCCGGGCGGCAGCCGTGGCGACGCCCTGCCCGACCGCAGCGTCGAGGTAGCCGACGTCGAGGTGACCGCCGACGAGGTGGCCGCGTACGGGCGGGTGTGCGGGTTCGGCCTCGCCGACATGGTGCCGCTGACCTACCCGCACATGCTCGCGTTCCCGTTGTCGGTGCACCTGATGGTCGCCGACGACTTCCCCTTCGCGCTGCCCGGGCTGGTGCACGTGGCCCAGCGCATCGAACAGTCCGACCCGGTGCGCGTCGGCGACCACCTCGACGTGCGGGTGCGCACGACCGACCTGCGGCCGCACAAGCGGGGCCGGCAGTTCGACGTCGTGGCCGAGGTCGACCGTGACGGCCGGACCGTGTGGACCGGCACCTCGACCTACCTGCGTCGTGGCAGCGTCCCCGATGCCCCCGGCGGCGGCACGGACGCCCCGCCGGAGCCGGTGGTGGCGGAGCCCGCCGAACCGGATGGCCCGCCGATGTCGACCTGGCGGCTGCCGAAGGACCTCGGCAAGCGCTACGCCGCCGTGTCCGGGGACGTCAACCCGATCCACCTCTCGCCGCTGACCTCGCGGCTGGGCGGCTTCTCCCGACCGATCGCGCACGGGATGTGGACCGCGGCCCGGTCGGTCGCCGCTCTGACCGACCGGATCACGGGGCCCGCGACGCTCGAGGTCGCGTTCAAACAGCCCGTCCCGCTGCCCTCGACCGTGGCGCTGCGCTCGCAGCGGACCGCGGACGGCTGGACGTTCACCCTGCACGACCGCTCCGGGAAGCGCCTGCACCTGAGCGGCCACCTCGACGCCCCCACCGATCGCCACTCGAAGGATCAGTGATGAGTGCCAGCACCCCCCTCCCCGAACTCGACCACGGTGTCACGGCCGAGCGGGTCCAGGCCCACCTCGACGGCCGGTGGGCCGAGGTGCGCGAGATGACGCGCGAGGAGTTGCGCCACCCGTTGATGCAGCCGCGGCACGGGCTGTCGGTCGAGGAACACCGCGAACGCACCCTCGAGCAGGCGAAGCACCTGTCGAAGACCGAGGGGCCGCGGCAGCTGTTCCCGACCCAGTACGGCGGCGGCGGCGAGCTCGGTGCGGCCCTGACCGCGTTCGAGACCCTCGCCCACGGCGACCTGTCGCTGCTGGTCAAGGCCGGCGTGCAGTGGGGGTTGTTCGGCGGCGCGATCATGCAACTGGGCAACGACACCCACCGCGCCACCTACCTGCCCGACGTCATCAGCCTCGACCTGCCCGGCTGCTTCGCGATGACCGAAACGGGCCACGGTTCGGACGTGCAGTCGCTGCGGACGACCGCGACCTTCGACGCCGACGCGCAGGAGTGGGTGATCGACACCCCCGACGAGGACGCCCGCAAGGACTACATCGGCAACGCCGCGCGCGACGGGAGGATGGCCGCGGTGTTCGCCCAACTCGTCACCCGGGGCGAGACGCACGGCGTGCACTGCTTCCTGGTGCCGATCCGCGACGACGACGGCAACCCGATGCCCGGCGTGACGCTGGAGGACTGCGGCCACAAGGGCGGCCTCAACGGCGTCGACAACGGCCGCATCACGTTCGAACAGGTCCGCGTCCCGCGCGAGAACCTGCTCGACCGGTTCGGGCAGGTCGCCGAGGACGGCACCTACACCAGCCCGATCGAGAACGCCGGCCGTCGCTTCTTCACCATGCTGGGCACGCTGGTGACCGGAAGGGCCAGCATCTCCGGCTCGGGACTGTCGGCGGCCAAGACCGCGCTGGCCATCGCGGTCCGCTACGCCGGTGTGCGTCGCCAGTTCAAGGCGCCGGACGCCGAGCGCGAGGTCACCCTGTTCGACTTCCGCCAGCACCAGCGCCGCCTGCTGCCGCTGGTGGCGAGGAGCTATGCGCTGCACGCGGCGCAGGAGCACCTGATCGCCGAACTGCACGCGTCGTTCGACGTCGAACTCGACGCCGACGAACTGCCCGACCGACGCGAGCTCGAGGCGCTCGCCGCCGGGATCAAGACCGCGACCACGTGGCACGCGACCCACGCCATCCAGACCTCCCGCGAGGCTTGTGGCGGCAACGGCTACCTGTCCGAGAACCGCCTGGTCGAGCTCAAGGCCGATACCGACATCTTCACCACGTTCGAGGGCGACAACACCGTGCTGTTGCAGCTGGTCGCCAAGGGGCTGCTGACCGACTACCGCGACGAGTTCGGCTCGCTCGACACGCTCGGCACGGTCCGCTTCGTCGCCGACCAGGTGGTCGAGACCGTCGTCGAGCGCACCGCCGCACGCCAGGTGTGGCAGTCGATCACCGGCATCGTCAGCCGCGACGAGGACACCGACCTGCACGACCGCGCCTGGCAGCTGCAGACCCTGGCGTGGCGGGAACAGCACGTCATCGCCGGCGTGGCCCGGCGGCTCAAGAAGGGCATCGACGCCGGACGCGACGCCTTCGACGTGTTCAACGAGGTCCAGGACCACGTCCTGCTCGCGGCCCAGTCGCACATCGACCGGGTGGTGCTCGAACGCTTCGCCGCCTCGGTCGAGGCATGCGAGGACCCCGAGGTCGCGGCGCTGCTCGACCGGGTCTGCGACCTCCACGCGTTGGCCACGATCGAAGCCGACCGGGGCTGGTACCTCGAACACGGTCGTTTCAACGCCCAGCGCTCCAAGGCGATCACCACCGCCGTCAACGACCTGTGCACGCAGTTGCGGCCGTTCGCGCAACTGCTGGTCGACGCCTGGGCCATCCCCGACGAGGTCGTCGCCGCGCCGATCGCGCTGGGAGCCGAGGACGAGCGCCAGCGGATGCGCGACGCCGCCGACGACGCCGCCGACGCCGCCGGCTGATCAGCCGACGGGTCCCGAGCCGCCGCCCCGCACGGTCGCTGCGACGATCTGCGCGGCGACGTCGTGGAGGGGGCGGCTGGTGGCCGTGGCCGTCTCGTGGAGCAGCGTGGTCGCCGTGACGGCGTCGCAGCCACGCTCGGCCATCAGGATGCCCACCGCCTGGTGCAGCACCGCGATGTCCTCGAGGCGCTCTTCGAGTTGGCGTGACAGGCGTTCGGCAGTGGTGAACGCGCGCGCGTTGGCGAGCGTGGCCGCCAGCGTCGGCGCGAGCCGATGGACCAGGTCGCGGGTGCGTTCGTCGATGCCCGCGGCGGTGTCGGCGAACAGGTTCAGCGCCCCGTAGGTCTGTCCGTTCGCCTTCAGGGCGATCCCGGCCGCGCTGAGGAAGCCCTGGCGAAGCGCCTCGTCGTTGAACGGGCCCCAGCGGGTGTCCGTGCGCACGTCGTCGACGTACTGGTCCTCGCCCGTCTCGAGCGCCTCGACGCAGGGCCCGAGGTGCAGGTCGTACTCGACGTTGTCGACCGCCACGGCCCGCTCGTCGGTCGCGACGGCGGTGGTGTAGCCGCCGTCCTCGCCGACCGTGGTGATGCTGACGGCGCTGAGTTGCGGAACGGCGACCTTCACGCCGTCGACGACGCCCTGGAGGATCGTCTCGAGGCTGCCGGTGTCGAGCAGGAGGCCGCTGAGCCGGCTGAGCGCAGTGGCGTAGCCGACGTCCGGTTCGGTCATGAGCTCGATCAGGTCCTCGTCGGGATCCGGGGCGGCACTGCCTGGCACGGCGAACCTTCCTGTCACAGTAGGTGGACCCGCTCAGGGTGCAGCCGCAGCCGGACCCGCGATCCCGGTCGTTGGTCGGGTGCGACCGGCGAGGCGGGAACCTCCCATTCGCGGCCGGCCGCGGTGACGACCAGGACGCTGCGTTCGGCGGAGAAGCGGCGGCGTGCCACTTCGCCGTCCAGCCCGGGTTGCCGGTCGCCGTCGCCGGCCACCTCCAACGCGTCGGGCAGCACCAGCAGCCGGGCCGGTCCGTCGGGTGCGTCCGCCACCGGGATCCGCCCGAAGACCGTGTCCGCGACGCCATCGGTGATCTGCGCGTCGACGATCTGGTGCAGGCCGAGGAAACGGGCAACGAACTCGTCGGCGGGTCGGCGCCACAGGACCTCGGGCGCGGCGACCTGGTGCAGCCGGCCGGCCCGCATCACCGCCACGCGGTCGGCCAGGGTGAGCGCCTCGTCCTGGTCGTGGGTGACGTACAGCACGCCGCAACCGACCCGGGCGAACACGTCGGGCAACTGGACCAGCAACTGGTCGCGCAGCGCCCGGTCGAGCGACCCGAGCGGCTCGTCGAGCATGAGCAGGCGCGGGCGCACGGCCAACGCCCGGGCCAGCGCGACGCGTTGCTGCTCACCTCCGGACAACTCCTGCACCGCGCGACGTTCGGTACCGGCGAGCTCGACCAGCGTGAGCGCCTCGCGGACGCGGGCGGCGACCTCCACCGTTGGCAGCCCCTGCATGCGCGGGCCGAAGCCGACGTTGCCGCCGACGTCGCGGTGCGGGAACAGCACGTTGTCCTGGAACATCAGGGCAACCGGACGCTGGTCGGGGCGCAGGCCGGCGAGGTCGCGGCCGTCGAGCACGATCCGGCCGTCGGCGAGCGGCTCGAGTCCGGCGACCGCCCGCAGCAGGGTCGACTTGCCGCAGCCGCTGGGACCGAGCACGGCGACGATCTCGCCCTCGCCGACGTCGAGGTCGACGCCGTCCACCGCGGCGTGTTCGCCGTAGTGGACCCGCACACCACGCACCTCGAGCATCAGAACCGTCCCACCTGGCCGACCCGCAGCCGGTCGATCACGGCGATCGCGCCCGCTGTCACGGCCATCAGGATCGTGGCCATCGCCATCGCCTGCCCGAAGTTGGCGATCCCGGGCCGGCCGAGCAGGCGGAAGATCGCCACCGGCATCGTCGGCGTCTGGCCGCGCGCCAGGAACACGGTCGCGCCGAACTCGCCGACCGCGATCGCGAACGAGAAGCCGGCCGCACCGAGCAGCGCCCGGCCAACGATCGGCAGGTCGACCTCACGCCACACGCGTCGTGGTGGCGCACCGAGCACGGCAGCCGCCTCGCGCAGCCGCCGGTCGATCGAACGCAACACCGGCAGCAGCGTCCGCACCACGAACGGGACGGCGATCAGGGCCTGCGCCGCCGGGATCAGCAGCCGTGAGCCACGCAGGTCGAACGGCGGACGCGCGAGGGCGAGCAGGAACCCGAACCCGATGGTCGCGGCCGAGGTCCCCAAGGGCAGCATCAGCGCCCGGTCGAGGACGCGACCGGCCCAGCCGGGCCGGGACGCGGCCGTCGCGGCGCAGCCGCCGACGACCAGCGCGACCAGCGTGGCGGCGAGTCCGTAGAGGACCGAGTTGCGGATCGCCTCGAGCGGCGCCACGGCCAGCACCGTGTCGCGCCGGGTCCCGAACAGGGCCACATAGTGGTCGAATCCGTAGCCCGTGTCGGTGGCGAGCGAGCGTTCGACGAGCACGGCGAGCGGCAGCACCAGCAGCACCGCGATCATCGCGAGGTTGGCCGCCAGGAAGGTCCGCTCGCCCGCGGTCCGCGGGGGCCGCGCCGTCGACGCGGCACTGCGCAACGGCTGGGCGGTCACGCGGCGCTGCAGCCGCCCATAGACCAGCAACGCGACCGTCACGGCGGCCAGTTGCAACAGCGCCAGCACCGAGGCGAGCGGCAGATCGAGCAGTTGCACCGTTGCCCGGTAGATCTCGACCTCGATGGTGGCGCGGGCGACCCCGCCCAGGATCAACACGACACCGAACGAGGTGAACGTGAACAGGAACACGATCGCCGCCGCCGACGCGACGGCCGGGCGCACGAGCGGCCACGACACCTCGCGCAGGACCTGCCAGCGCGACGCGCCCAGCGTGCGCGCGGCCTCCTCGAGCCGTGGGTCGAGCAGGCTCCACAACCCGCCGACCGTGCGGACCACCACGGCGTAGTTGAAGAACACGTGCGCGAGCAGGATCGCGGTCACGGTCCGGCGCAGGTCGAGGGTCGGGGCGCCCTCGCCGAACACGCCGGCGAGCACGGTGTTGACCGGGCTGCGTGGGCCCAACACGGCCAGGAACG
>DATHUR010000038.1:0-6039 GCA_035462025.1 Egicoccus sp.
GACGCCCGGCCCGATGGCGCTGCCCCAGGTCAACCCGGTGGCACCGACGATGGAGGCCGAGTACGCCTCCTTCCTGCCACACGACGCGAGCGCCCGCGACCGGGCACGGCCGACGCTGTACGGGCACGGCCTGCTCGGCTCGCTCGGTGAGGTCGGTGGCGGCTCGACCAGCCTGCTGCGCGAGGACAACCACCTCGTGTGCGCCACGCCCTGGATCGGGATGTCCACCGAGGACGTCGCCAACGTCGCCACGATCCTGGCCGACATGGGCAACTTCGCCAGCCTGCCCGACCGGGCACAGCAGGGGTTCGTCAACTTCCTCTACCTCGGCCGATTGCTCGCCCACCCGCACGGCTTCGTCACCGACCCCGCGTTCCAGGACGCCGAGGGACGGGCTCGCTTCGACCGCAGCGGCCTCGTCTACGACGGCAACTCCCAGGGCGGGATCATGGGTGGTGCCCTGACCGCGCTCGCGCCCGACTTCACCCGCGCCGTCCTCGGCGTGCCGGGCGCCAACTACTCGACCCTGCTCAACCGCTCGGTCGACTGGGAGGGCGCCTACGGCGAGATCATGTACGCGGCCTACCCGGACAAGGTCGACCAGCAGTTGGCCTTCGCCCTGATCCAGATGCTGTGGGACCGCGGCGAGGCCAACGGCTACGCGCACTTCCTCGGCAAGCGGTCGCTGCCCGACACCCCCAACCACCGCGTGCTGCTGCACGTCGCCTACGCCGACCACCAGGTCGCCAACCTCGCCGCCGAGGTGATGGCGCGCACGGCCGGCGCGGCCATGCTGACCACCTCGCTGGCCGAGGGCCGCCACTGGGCGGACGTCTCCGGTGAGCGCCACTTCGGCCTGCGTCCCTTCCGCGCGCGGACGGTCGGGGGTGTGCTGGCCCACCGTGGCTCGGCGCTGGTGTACATCGACTCGGGCAACGAGATGCCGCCGCACGGCAACGTGCCGCCGACGGCCGGTACCGATCCGCACGGTGACCCGCGCCGCGACGCATACGCCCACGCCCAGCGGGTCCGGTTCTTCGAGACCGGCGTGATCGTCGACACGCGGCGCGGCGAGCCGTACTGGACCACCCAGTGCCGCGGCCCCCACAACCCCGAGGCCTGCGGCGACGGCTTCGAGCCATGGTGAGCCGACCGCTTCGCGGCGTCCTCGCGTCGGTCACCGTCGCGGCCGTCTCCCTGGCGTCCGCCTGGGTTGCCGTGGCCGTCGCGCCGACACCCGAGGTCACGGTCGACGGGACCACGGCCACGTTCGATGAGTCCGACCTGCGCCGTGCCCTGGCCGACCTCGACGCCGACCACCTGGTCGCCGGTGCCGCGCGCATCGACCTGCGCCCACGGCCGGAGGAGTTCGGCGGCACCTGGCGCACCGAGGGCTGCGCCACCTTCGGGACCGACGCCGGCGCCCAGACCGTGACGCACGCCCTGAACGTCGACCAGTCGCGCTGGCCCGAGGCGCCGGACTGCCTGTACATGGGCGGCTACGGGATCGGCCCGATGAACCCGATCACCGGCTGGGACGACGAGGCGGGCCTGCACGTCCGCGCCGTCGCGTTCGGCGACGGCGACGAGACCGTCGTGCTGGTGCTGCTCGACGCGATCTACTACCTCGGCCGCTACGGCCAGATGTGCGACGGGTGCGGCGCGCTCGACATCGGCGAACGGGTTGGCGCCGACCTCGGCATCGACCCTGCCGGCGTGTTCGTCGCTGCCACCCACAGCCACACCTCGCCCGACCTGATCGGTGGGTGGGGTGGTGTGCCCGACTGGTATCTGCGCCAGGTCTCGACCTCGATCGAGGCGGCGATCCACCAGGCGATCCGCGACGCCCGCCCGGCCGTGCTCGAGGTCGGCGAGGTCTTCGCCCGCGAGTTCAACCGGGAAAGGCGGGGCACCTACCGCAGCGCCGAGGATCCCGGACTGACCTGGCTGCGGGCGCTCGCGGTCGAGGACGAGCCGGCCCGCGGAGCCAACAGGCGTCGGCCGCCCCAACCACCCGAGGTGATCGCCACGGTCGCCGCCTACGCCGCCCATCCGGTCACACGGGATGCGGGGAGCGGCGTGGCGCACGGCGACTGGCCGGCCGTGTTCGCCGCCGACGTCGAGGCCCGCGACGGCGGGGTGGCCATGGTGCTGGCGACCGGGCTCGGCAACCTCTCACCGCGTCACCTCGACGAGCACGGTGGCGTCGACCTCGCGGCCCGGCTGCCCGCCCTCGGGCAGGGCCAGGTGCTCACCGACACCGACATCGAGGTCGCCGCCCACCGCTGGACCCATCCGGTCACCAACCCCGCCTTGACCGCGCTGGCGTTGCCCGGGTTCTTCGACCGCCCGTTCGACGCGGGGCCGGCAACGGTCGATGTGGGCACGCACGAGGCCAACCGCTGCCGCTCGACCTCGCCGGTCGGCGTCACGACCCAGGTCAATGCCGCGGCGATCGGTCCGCTGGTGATCACCGGCGCGCCGGGCGAGACGTTCTCGAACCTGTCCAACACGATCAGGGAGCAGCATCCCGACGGGATCACCCTGCCCCTCGCGCTGGTCAACGACGGGCTCGGCTACGTCGTACAGTCGTTCGAGGCCGACGACCTCGCACGGACCGGCGCCGGCTTCGTGGGCGATCCCCTCGGCCTCGAGTACGAGGACGCCTACGCCATCGACCGCTGCTTCGGTGACATGATCCTCGAACAGACGATAGGACTGGTCGCCGACGTGACCGGATGAGCGCAGTGACCGACGAGGCACGTGGCTGGGGCCGACTGGCCGGGCACGTGGCCGACGGCGTCGTCGCCCGCACCGTCCACCACGTCCATCGGGCGGTCGCGGACCGGGTGTTCACCACCATCGGCCCGATCGCCGCCCCCGTCAGACTCGGTCACGACGTCGTCTCCGAGGGCGTGTACGCACTGGTCCGCGGCTCGGTGCGCGGTGCCGGACTGCTCGGAGGCCTCGTGGCCGGCTTCCGTTCGCGACACCACGACCTGCCGTGGCACGAGCGCTCACCCGCGGGCTCGCGCCTTGCCGCCGTCGCCCACGGACTGCTCGGCGATCTCGCCCAGGTCGCGCCGCCACTCGACCTGCCCCTGGTGATCCGCGAGGCCGGCACGACCGTCCCACCCGACCGTGACGCCCTCGCGGCCGCGTTTCCCGACGCGACGGGTCGGGTCGCCGTCTTCCTCCACGGCCTGGTCGAGGACGAGACGATCTGGGGGCCGTCCGAGACACGCACCGAGCGGCTCTGTCTGCCGGCCGCGGTGGCCGAGCAGGGTCTCACGCCGGTGCGCCTGCGCTACGGCACCGGGACCCCGATCGGACGCAACGGCGCCGCGCTCGCCGACCTGCTCGAGGCCCTCGTCGCAGGCTGGCCCGTCCCGGTGAGCCAACTGGTGCTGGTCGGTCACTCCATGGGTGGTCTGGTGGCCCGCTCGGCCTGCCTGCAGGCCGGCGAGCGGGGCCACACCTGGACACGCCCGCTCGACCATGTGGTCTATCTCGGGACACCGCATCTCGGTGCCCCGCTCGAGCAGGTCGTGCACCGGTGGACCCGGACCCTCGGGCGCGTGCCCGAGGTCGCCCCCTTCATCGACATCCTCGAGCGGCGCAGCGCCGGCATCCGCGACCTGCGGCACGGGTCGCTGACCGAACAGGCCGCAGACCTCGCCGAAGCCGTCGAACCGCCGCCGGACGAACCGTGGCTCGCCGACGTCGACCATCACCTCGTGGTCGGCCGCCTCGCCCGCGGCGAACGGCACCCGGTCAACCGCGTGTTCGGCGACCTGCTCGTCACCGCGCCGTCGGCGACCGGACGCGACGGCAGCCGCCACATCGAGGGTGAGCGCGTGCACGTCCTCGCAGTGCCCGCCAACCACTTCGGGCTGTGCTGGCATCCCTCCGTGGCCGAGCACCTGCAGGCTCATCTCGCGGGCCAGACGGCCTGATACCTCGTGGTGCGAACGTCCGTACGGCGGGGGCCATGAGACCTTCCGAGTGGGGCAGGGTGGCCATCTCTGAGGTGGACGTGGGCTGCCTAGCGTCGTCGGCAGTCCCCTAGAAGACAAGGAATGCTCATGCGAAGAATCGCATCCATCGCCTCGATCGTGCTCGGCGTGGTCCTGATCATCGGCGGCATCGGCACCTGGGTCATGGTCAGTTCGATGCTGTCCGACCAACGGATCACGACACCAGAAGACGCCTGTCTGCCCGAGCGAGAGGTCAGCGGACCGTTCACCGCCTACTGCCAGGCCAAGATCATCGAGACGCACGCGCTCGACTCGACCGGCGGGATGACCTACGCCGAACTCGACCGCGAGGACCCGTTGCGCAACGTCGCGATGAACGCGTCGTTCCTGCAGGCCTCGCTGTTCACGTCGGTGCTCGCGTTCGGCGTGTCGGCCATGGCCGTCGCGATGGGCATCCTGTTCGTCCTCATCGGGCTCGGCATCAAGGACGTCGCCGAGCGGACCGGCGCGGTCGCGCCGCCCGTGCGGACCTAGCGCCACACTCGCCGGGGCGGACGGTGGTTGGTACCGTCCGCCCCCACGCGGGGTCGCAACCTGCCGTGGTGTGCGGTGACGGGCGTCCGTCGGTGACGTCCCCCGGTGAACCGGGTCAGGGCCGAGAGGCAGCAGCCCTAAGCCGTTCTCGGACGGGTGCCGAGCCGGGCGCCCGTCGCCACACACCATCGGCAGTGCGGCCCCGCGCGCGTCGTCGTCCGGCGTGGCGAACCGCGTCGTCACCATCGCCCCGGGGTGTCCTGGTCCAGCGCTACCGTGTGGCCTCGCGCCCGCGTGCCGGGCGCACGGCAACCCGGCATCCGTCGCATTGGGGTTGAACGCGTGGCCTACGTGTCGCTGTACCGCAAGTACCGCCCGCAGACCTTCGGCGAGGTGGTCGGCCAGCAGCACGTGATCCAGACCCTGGTCCACGCCATCGAGACGGATCGTCTGCACCACGCCTACCTGTTCACGGGACCGCGCGGCACGGGGAAGACCTCGACCGCCCGCCTGCTGGCCAAGGCGATCAACTGCGAGGACGGCCCGACACCCACGCCGTGCGGGACCTGCGAGCACTGCACGTCGATCGCTGACGGCAGTTCGGTCGACGTGATCGAACTGGACATGGCCTCGCACGGCGGCGTCGACGACGCCCGCGAACTCCGCGACCGGGCCCTGTACGCGCCGGCACGTGCCCGCCGCAAGGTCTACATCCTCGACGAGGTCCACATGGCCTCGACGGCCGCGTTCAACGCGCTGCTCAAGCTGATCGAGGAGCCGCCGTCGCACGTGCTGTTCGCGATGGCGACCACCGACCCGCAGAAGGTCCTGCCCACGATCCTGTCGCGCGTGCAGCGCCTGGACCTGCGGCGCGTGTCCGCCTCGGACGTCGCGGGCAACGTGCGCCGCATCTGCGACGCCGAGGGCTACACGATCGACGACGGCGCCGTCGAGGCGGTCGTGCGCGCCGGCGACGGGTCGCTGCGCGACACCCAGTCGGTGCTCGAACAGGTCCTCGCCTTCGCCGGCACCACCGTCACGGCCGAAGCGGTCGGCCAGGTGCTCGGGCACACACCGGCCGACCGCGTCTTCGAGACGGTCGAACTCGTCGCCGGTCGTGACCTGGCCGGCCTGTTCGGCATGGTGCAGGGGCTGCTCGACGAGGGCCACGACCTGCGCCGTTTCACGCTCGACCTGGTCCAGCATCTGCGCGACCTGCTCGTGCTCCAGGTCGCGTCCGACCGCCCCGACCTCGTCGACGCGACCGACGACCGGCGGCGTCAACTGCAGGCACAGACCGCGGCGCTGCCGCGCGAATCCCTGCTGCGGGCCGTGGGCCTGCTCGCCGAGACCGTCGTCGAACAACGCCAGGGCTCCCCGCGGCTGCCGCTCGAGCTGACCCTCGCGCGGCTGGCGGTCCCCGGGGCGGCCGGCGACGTCGCCGGCCTGGCGGACCGTGTCGCACGCCTCGAATCGACTGGGTCCGTGCGCCCGACGGCAGCGGCCGCATCCGCCCCGCCGGCGCCCT
>DATHUR010000039.1:0-15891 GCA_035462025.1 Egicoccus sp.
TTCACGCTGCTCGCCGTCGGCTGTGCACACCCGTCCTTCGGGGTGCTCGCCGCCCCGACGGCCGTCGATCCGAAACATTGGCAACTCGGCCGCCTGGCGGCCATCGGGCTGGCGTTGCTCGCCCTGCCGGTCAGCAACATCCACCGCGACATGTCACTGGCCGAGGTGGCCGCGACCGTGGCGGCCTCGCTGTGCGTGTTGCTCGTGCTCGGGCGGCTGGCCCGGCTGCTCGTCGAGCGCAACGCTGCGGAACGGGAACTGGCCCGACGTGCGCATCACGACCCGCTGACGGGCCTGCCCAATCGCGCGAACCTCTCGGATGCACTCACCCGCGCGCTCGCCCGATCGTGTCGGGACGGCACGCCGTTGAGCGTGCTGTTCATCGACCTCGACGGGTTCAAGGCCGTCAACGACGCCCACGGGCACGCACTCGGCGACGAACTGTTGACCGTGGTCGCCGAACGTCTCGAGGACGCCGTCCGGCGCGGTGACCTCGCCGCCCGCCTGGCCGGCGACGAGTTCGTGGTGTTGTGTCCCGGCAGCACGCTCGCGGACGCCGAGGTGACCGCCGACCGGATCCTGCGCTCGTTGTGCGCGCCCTACCGGCTGTCCTGCGGCGATGTCGTCATCGGCGCCAGCATCGGCGCGTCACAGGCCTGTCCCGACGACGATGTCGAACGCCTGCTGCACCGTGCGGACGCGGCCATGTACGCGATGAAGTCGCGCCACCGCGAGCCGGTCGGCTACGACCCGGCCTGACCGCGCCAGCGCCGCTGGTGGGTACGCAGAACCTCGTCGTGCGACGGTGCCGAGCCGCCAAGGCGGGCCGGGACCCACCAGGCACCGGCCGGGGCACCGTCGACGTACTCCTTCTGCAGGACGTCGAGCAGGTCGGCCATCGCCTCGCGAAGCCGCTCGGTCGCCGCGACCGGATCCTCGTCCGGTCCCACGAACAGCGGCTCGCCGTAGCGGATGACGATCGGTGTGCCCGGCGCGACCCGCGGGCGGCGGCCCTTCGTCGCGACGCGCTGCGAGCCCCAGCCGATCGCCGGCACGAGCGGCGCGCCCGACAGTTGCGCCATCCGGACCGCGCCGGTGCGCAGCGGCAGCAGGTCGAACGAGGGCGAGATCGTCTGCTCGGGGGCGACGGCGACCAGGTCACCGTTGCGCAGCGCCGAGGCGGCCGCGTCGAACGCACCCGCCCTCGCCTGCGACGAGCCCCGGTCGACCGGGACCGCCTCGGCCCACCGCACCATCCAGCCCAGCCACCGGCTGGCCCAGATCTCGCGCTTGGCCAGGAAGCGGACCGGACGTTTCAACTGCCGGACCGGCGCCCACGCCACCATGACGAAGTCGAGGTAGCTGTGGTGGTTGAACGCGAGCACGGCTCCGCCGTCGCGCGGGACGTGCTCGAGGCCCTGGACGGTGACGCGCCACCGGCCGGCGTTGACCAGCCCGATCACCAGCCCCGCGATGACCCGCCACTTCCAGGTCAGCCGCGCTCGCCCCGAGCCCGACGTCATGTCTCGAGGAGTTCGTCGACGGCATCGAGCAGTCGGTCCATGTGCTCGTGCCGGGCTCCTTCGCCCATGAGCCCGACGCGCCACGCCTTGCCGGCGTACTCGCCGAGCCCGCCGGCCACCTCGATGTTGTACGTCTCGAGCAGGCGACGGCGCAGGTCGCCCTCGTCGACGTGGTCGGGCCAGGCGAGCGGGATGAGGTGCGGCAGCCGGTGGCCCTCCTCGGCGAGCAGCACGGCGTCGCGGTCCTGCACGTGCTCCTGGAACAGCCGCCCCACCTCCTCGTGGCGGGCCCAGCGTGCCTCGACGCCCTCCTCGAGCACCATCCGCAGCCCCTCGTGCAGCCCCATCAGGGCCGTGACCGGCATGGTGTGGTGGTAGCTGTGGTTGGGGCCCCACCAGTTGTAGACGCCCTTCATGTCGAGGTACCAGGACCGGACGGTGGTCTGCCGGGAGTCGATGACCTGCTCGGCCTTGGGCGAGAAGGTGATGGGTGCGAGGCCGGGCGGCACGGACAGGCACTTCTGGGTGCAGCCGTACGCCGCGTCGATCCCCCAGGCGTCGACCTCGAGCGGTAGGCCGCCAAGGCTGGTCACGGCGTCGACCATGAACAGCGTGTCGGTGTCGCGCAGCATCGCCCCGATCTCCTCGAGCGGCTGCTGGGCGCCGGTCGAGGTCTCGGCGTGCACGAGCGCGACCGCCTTGGCGTCCGGGTGGGCCTTGAGCGCCGACTCGACCCGGTCGGCGGGGATCGGCCGCCCCCAGCGTTCCTCGAGGGCGACGACCTCGGCGCCCGCGCGGCGGGCCATGTCGGCGAGCCGGCCACCGAAGACCCCGTTGACGCCGACGATCACCGTGTCGCCGGGCTCGATCAGGTTGACGACGGCGGTCTCGAGGCCGGCGGAACCCGTGCCCGAGACCACGAACGTGCGGTCGTTCGCCGTACGGAACACGTGGCGCAGCATCGCCACGATCTGGTCGGCCATCTCGAACGTGAACGGGTCGAGGTGGCCGATGATCCCTCGGCCGGCAGCTTCGAGCACGCGCGGGTGGACGGGGCTGGGGCCGGGTCCTAGGAGGAGCCGCTCCGGCGGGATGGCGGCGGGAAAGGCGTCCATGCGTGGCTCCTGGTCGTGCGTCGGTCGCCGGCCACAGCGCCGGCGAGCGCACACCCTAGTGAGGCAGGGTCACACGACCCGCTGCATGCGCACCTTCGAACCGTCGGTGATCGACTTCGACCCGCGCGCCAGCGCGATCGTGCCCGAGCGGACCATCTCGCGGATGCCGTAGGGCTCGAGCAGGCTGATCATCGCCTCGAGCTTGCTCGGGTCGCCGGCCGCCTCGATGGTGATCGAGTCGTGGTCGACGTCGACGATCTTGGCGCGGAACACGTCGGCCAACTCGATGATCTGGCTGCGGTGGCTGGGCTCGGCGGCCACCTTGACCAACTGCATCTCGCGCACGACCGACTCGTCCTCGTCGAGTTCGACGATCTTGAGCACGTGGACGAGCTTGTTGAGCTGCTTGACGATCTGCTCGAGCTGGACGGCCTCGGTCCCGACCACCAGCGTCAGACGCGACACCCGTGGGTCGTCGGTCGGGCCGACCGCCAGCGAGTGGATGTTGTAGTTGCGCCGGGCGAACATCCCGGCGATGCGGGTCAGGACACCGGGCTTGTTCTCGACCAGCACGGAGAGGGTGTGGCGGTTCATCGCGGGTCTCCTACTGGTCGTCGGCCGCGGCGGCAAGGCGGGCGTGCCACTGTTCCGCGGACTCGATCACGTCGTCGTTGCTGGCGCCGCTCGGCACCATCGGGAACACCATCTCGTCGGGGTCGACGCGGAACTCGATCAGCACCGGCTGGTCGGTGATCTCGCGTGCCTTGGCCAGCGTGGTGTCGAGCTCGTCGACGGTCATGACCCGGAAACCCGGGATGCCGTAGGCGTCGGCGATCTTCATCAGGTCGGGGCAGTCCTGCGGCAGCGCGACCTGCGAGAGCCGGTCGTCGTAGAACAGGTGCTGCCACTGCCGCACCATGCCGAGGTAGCCGTTGTTGATCACGCAGAACACGACCGGGATGTCGTGCTGCACGGCCGTGGCGAGTTCCTGGAAGGTCATCTGGAAACAGCCGTCGCCGTCGATGGCCACGACCGGCGTGTCGCTGCCGACCCCGACCTTGGCGCCGATAGCGGCGGGCACGGCGAAGCCCATCGTCCCGAGGCCGCCGGAGTTGATCCACTGGCGTCCGCGGGTGTAGGGGATGTGCTGGGCCGACCACATCTGGTGCTGGCCGACGCCGGCGACGTACACCGCCTCGTCACCCCAGGTCTCGTGGATGGCCCGGATCGCGGTCTGCGGCTTGAGCACGCCCGTGTCGGGCTGCTCGAGGCGCAGCGGATGTTCGCGCTTCATCTGGGTGAGGTGGTCCCGCCAGGCGTCGGCCGCCGGCACGAACTCGCCGTCCGCCTTGTCGTCGAGCACCTTGAGGAACTGCCCGAGCACGACCCTGACGTCACCGACGATCGGGACGTCGACCGCCCGGTTCTTGCCGATCTCGGCCGGGTCGACGTCGACGTGGATCACCTTGGCGTGCGGCGCGAAGTCATCGAGCTTGCCGGTCACCCGGTCGTCGAAGCGGGCCGCGAGCGTGACCAGCAGGTCGGCCTCCTGCAGCGCCATCACCCCGCTGTAGTGCCCGTGCATGCCGGGCATCCCGACCGCCAGTTCGTGGGTGTCGGGGAACACGCCGCGGGCCATCAGCGTGGTGACGACCGGCAGCCCGAGCCGCGTGGCGAACTCGAACAGTTCCTGGTCGGCGCCGGAGCGGACGAGGCCCCCTCCTGCGTAGATGACGGGGCGTTCGGCCTCGCTGATCAGTTGCAGGGCCTCGCGGATCATCTTGCCGTGTCCCCGGACGGTCGGCCGGTAGCCGGGCAGGTCGACCCGTTCGGGCCACGACCAGGCGAGCGTGGCGTTGAGCACGTCCTTCGGGATGTCCACCAGCACCGGGCCGGGACGCCCGGACTTCGCGACGTGGAAGGCCTCGTGGATGGCGCCGGCGATGCGTTCGGGCGACTGGACCAGTTCGTTGTGCTTGGTGATCGGCATCGTGATCCCGGTCACGTCCGCCTCCTGGAACGCGTCCGAGCCGATCGCCGAGCGGGCGACCTGGCCGGTGATCGCGAGGACCGGGATCGAGTCCATGTGCGCGTCGGCGAGCCCGGTGACGAGGTTGGTCGCCGCGGGGCCCGAGGTGACGATGCAGACGCCGACGCGTCCGGTGGCGTGGGCATAGCCCTCGGCCATGTGCACCGCGCCCTGCTCGTGGCGGACGAGCACGTGCCGCAGGTCCGCGTCGATGAGCGGGTCGTAGGCCGGCATGATCGCGCCGCCGGGGTACCCGAATACGACGTCGACGCCGAGCGCCTCGAGGCTCTTGATGACGGCCTGCGCGCCCGTCACCATCTCCGGGCTGCTGCCTGCGTTGCCACCCGCCATGCGCTCTTCTCCTGGTGATACCCCTGTTGATCGCACCGCCGGTCTCCCGGCGTCCGGCCCCTCCTACGCAAGAACCCCCCGGTCCGGGAGGTTCGCGCGTACTCGAGAGCCGAGCACGCGCTACATAACGATGACCACGACGAGCACGGGCAGGACGCCGATGCGCCCTGCACGAGTGATCTCGCTACGCAGCAACCTGCCGCTCCTGGGAGTCCGTTGTCGTGGGCCGGTCTCGACCGCACGGGGTCGATAGTCCCCGATCGCGCCCGTAGACGCAACTCGCACGCCGCTGTGCGGTGCGCGTCCGCCCGCCAGCGGCGGGCTGGCGCCGCCCAATGGGCGGTCAGCGATCGTCGGTGAGGACCTTGCGCGTCGCCGCGGCGATGCCTGCGGCATCGAGGCCGAGCTCGGCCAGGATGCGGTCGGGGTTGCCGTGGGGCAGGTAGCTCGCCGGCACGCCGAGCTTGAGCACCGGTGGCGCGTGACGGACTCCGGCCCGCTCGGTCAGGCGGTCGGCCAGTTCCGTCCCGGCGCCTCCGCCGACCACGCCGTTCTCGACCGTGACGACCAGCGGGGCGCGCGCGGCGGCGTCCAGCATCGCCGGATCGGCGGGACGGACGCTGCGGACGTCCCACACCGCGGCCTCGTGGCCGTCCTGGGCCAGAAGCTCCGCGGCCTCGAGCGCGGCACTGACGCGGTCGCCGACCGCGAGCAGGCACACGTCGTCGCCCTCGCGCAACTGCCGCGCCCGCAGGCCGAGGTCACGGTCGACCGTGTCGACGCCGATCCCGGGACCTGCGACCGCCGCACCCTTCGGGAACCGCAGCGTCACCGGCCCCTCGAGACCCGCCGCGACGCCGAGCAGCGCCCGCAGGTCCTCCTCGCACGACGGCGCGAGCACCGACATCGTGGGGATCCGCAGCGCCAGGGACATGTCGAGGATGCCGTGATGGCTCGGGCCGTCGTCACCGGTGATGCCGGCCCGGTCGAAGACGAACAGCACGTGCTCGTCGTGGAGGCCGATGTCGAGGTTGGCCTGATCGAACGCCCGCGCGAAGAACGTCGAGTAGACCGCGATCAGCGGCAGCTTGCCGGCGTGCGCCATCCCGGCGGCGGCCGTCGCCGCGTGCTGCTCGGCGATGCCGACGTCGAGCACCCGGTCCGGTTCGCGTTCGAGCAGCGGCAGCAGCCCGGTCGAGCCGGGCATCGCCGCGGTGATCGCGACCAGGTCGGGTCGTTCGTCGGCGAGTTCGAGCACCGCTTCGCTGAACGCCTGCGTCCACGAGCGCGGCTTGTTGCCGGTCGACCGCCCGGTGGCGATGTCGAACGCGGAGGTGTCGTGCAGCTTCTTCTCGGGGTCGGTCTCGGCCGGCTCGTAGCCCTTGCCCTTCTGCGTCAGCACGTGCACCAGCACAGGCGTGTCGAGGCGGGCGGCCGTCACCAGCGCGTGTTCGAGCCGGGCGATGTCGTGGCCGTCGTAGGGGCCGAGGTAGCGCACCCCGAGCGCCTCGACGAACGACTGCAGGGCCGGTGCCTCGGACACGGCGGTCTTGACCGCCTCGAGTCCGGCGTCCGTGAGCCGCTCCACGAGCGGCAGCCGGTCGAGCATCCGGTCGAACCGCCCGCGGACCTTGCGGAACCGCGGATCGGTGCGCAGGTCGGCCAACCGCTCGGACAGTCGGCTGACCGTCTCGGCATACGACCGACCGTTGTCGTTGAGCACGATGATCGCGGGCAGTTGGTGATGTCCCAGGTTGTTGAGGGCCTCGTAGGCCATGCCGCCGGTGAGCGCGCCGTCCCCGACGACCGCGACCACGCGGCGACGGTCCTCGCGCGGCACGTCGACCTGGGCGCGGGCCAGCCCGAATGCCCACGACAGGGCGGTCGACGCGTGGGAGTTCTCGACCAGGTCGTGCGCCGACTCGGCCCGGCAGGGGTAGCCGGACAGCCCGCCGGCCTGGCGCAGGGTGTCGAACAGCGGCCGGCGGCCGGTCAGCATCTTGTGGACGTAGGCCTGGTGGCCCGTGTCCCACACGATCTGGTCGCGCGGCGAGTCGAACGTGCGATGCAGCGCGATCGCCAGTTCGACGACGCCGAGGTTGGAGCCCAGGTGTCCGCCGACCCTGGCGACAGCCGCGACGATGGCGGCACGCAACTCCTCGGCCAGGACGGGCAGCTGCTCGGGTGACAGCGCCTTCAATTCGGCCGGTGAGTCGATGGTTTCGAGCACCACGTCGGGCTCCTCCTCTGGTGCTCCGCGCACTGCGGGCCAGCGTAGGGGACATCCAGGGGCTCGTTGCACCGTGCGGTCACCGTCACTGGGGCCGGATGTGCAGGTTTCGTCGCCGACGTGTCGATGGGATGTGCGTCACAGGTCCAGGAGCCGTAGGCGCACGTCGACCCGGTCCCCCACCTCGAGGGACTCCGCGACCCGAACGGGGCGCTTCATCGGCAACACGTAGGTCGCCCGCGTGCGATCGGGGAACAGCGAGGTACGCCAGGTCGTCGCACCCACGGTGACCTCGACCCGCACGCTGCCGAACGCGGTCCGGTCGTCGGCCAGGTCGGCGATGTCGTCGGCCGCGTCGTGCGGCAGGTCGACGAAACACCAGGCGGCGGGACCGTCGTGCTCCCAGAGTTCGGCCGTGAACGTGTACTCGTGCATCCGCGCAATCTACGACCACACACCCGGTCGGGGTTGTCCCTGGGCGGGATCAACCCGCAAACACCGGTCCTGTACGGCTGGCTGTCTGAAGGTCTGCCGCCCCTCACGACACCCCGGTAACGAACGAATCCGGGCTGCACGGTCGTCTCACCTTCGTGCGGGACTACGCCATGCCCTGGCAGCGCGCCCTGCGGAACAATCTGCCGGCCACATCGACATCCACCTTCTAGTCGCCATATTGCCCACCAGTGGAGTCCGCGTCTCAAAGGTCTGTCACCAAGCTGCGTGCGTGGCGCGAGGCCTCGACCGTGGCTGGCATGTCTAGTTCTCGCTCACGAATCGCGTCGAAGAGTCGGAGGAGCGCAAGGTAGTCAGTGGAGTATGCCGAGCTCGTTCCGGCGCCGAAGCGATCAAGGAATCCGTCGAGGGTGTCGGCGTCGTTAACGAAGTCTGCGAGCGCACCGATGGTCCTCAATCGGAGCGAAGCCGCCATGTCGGCGATTTCGGAAAGGATCTGGGGTTCAGGATCCGTCTCCGCGAACGCCCCAGCCCGATCCGAATCGGCTATGTGCACACCTCGCTCGGCTAGAGCGTGTCCTACTGGGGCGGGATCCCACATAGGCCAAGTGGCGCGGAGCGACTCAACGTCCACGGGCAATTGCTGCCACTGTCCGCCGCCAGTCTGATCCGAGTACTCCGCACGAACTTCGGCAAGGTCCGTTCTGAAGTCCTCGAAAAGTTGATCTCCGACCTCGATGAGCGCCGCGACCTGGAAGAGCTTCCGGCGAATAGCCCGTGGAACATCAGTCTCGTTCTTGTAGTCGAGCGAGTGGCTGATGGAGGCCCAGGCGTGCTGAAGGATCGTTCGCACCTGGATCTCACACTGCAGATCCTTCACGGAGCCCCACTCAGGCAGCGATGCACGATCGTCGTCGAGCTGGACCACGAGGTGGCGGCTCGCGTAGCCGAAAGCGTCGGGAGCATCGAAGACGTGCTGGTCATCGTCTCGGATGACAAGTGAAGTGGTCAAGATGTCGCACACGCGCTCGACATCGTCTGTGTACTGCACGATGACACGGACTCCGCTGAGGTCTGGGATGTCACTCAGCGTCCCATAATTCTTGCGGCGGACCTTTTCGGTCAGGCTCTCAACTGACTTGGTCCGCGCCTCGATCTCGACAGAGATTCCGGCATCACTACACAGCCGCCTGATGAGATTCTCGACCGAAGAGGTGAAGAGGGAGTAGCGGTCGCGCTCCGCTGCGAACCGATTCAGAAGCTCACTGTCCACGTGGATTCCTGCGCGTTCTCTTGATTCTTGAATCCTCAACGTAGCCCGAAGCGGGCGGAGGGGGCCGGCCGGGCCGGCGCCCGTCCGGCTCTCCCGCCCCCGCCGCAGCATCACCACCCCGGGCGCGTCTCGGATGCCCGCGGCTAGCGCTGGAGCTTGCGGAGTTCGGTGCGCAGATAGCCGCGGATGCGGCGCAGGCCACCGTGCCGATCGATGTGGGCGGCGAGGCGTCGCAGCGAGGCCTCGATCACCTCCGGTCGTGGGGTGCGGCCACGTGCGGTGACCTCGTCGAGGTACTGCACGGGCGAGCGATGGCCGCGTTCGTGGTTGCAGCGGGCACAGGCCGCGACCTCGTTCTCCGGGATGCTGGGTCCACCCTTGACCCGGGGAATGACGTGCTCGCGGGTCGGGCGGACGAGATCCCCGAACTCGCGCGAGCACCACACGCAGTACGGGCCGTCGCGGTCGAGCGCGACGACCAGCCGCTGGGCGGACGAGGGCTGCGGGATCCGTGGCACGGGCACGAGCGGAGCCTACGACGGGCTGCCGGAAGCACCGGGGCGCGAGGCTCACCGGCGGTGCGGTGACCGATCGAGCCGCCGTCCGAAGGACGGAGGGCGACCGTCGGCCCGCGCGGGCACAATGCACCGGCCCGCGAACCACGGCGGCCAACGGTCCGATCGCTACCGACCCGGGCGCTTCCCACGACGGCAAAGGCCACCCATGCTGGCGCGTGTGCTCAAGGCCGGACTCGGTGTCCTGCTGATGATCGCCGGTGTGGCCATGCTCGTCCTGCCCGGCCCGGGGTTGCTGGCCATTGCAGGTGGCGCAGCGCTGGTCCTGTCGCAGTCACCGAACGGCCAGCGGACGCTCGCGCGACTACGTGTGCGTATGCGCGACCGCTACGGCTCGCCGCGGGTACGTCGCGTCGAGGCCCGCATCCCCGACGAGGTGTGCCCGCCGGTCGAGACCCGCGAACTGCGCGAACTGGCGGAGCACCCGATCCCGCCCCCGCCTCGCGAGTTGCGCTGACCGAAGCCGGGTCAGACCGGGATGAATTCGGCAGCGGGTGTTGATGAGATGGGCCCAACAGCACCGGGCGTGGGGGCGATCGCAACCGCGCCGGGGCATCTTGCAGATACGGCGGTTTCGCCATGTCGGTCACCCGACCGGGACCGTCGACGCCCGCCACCCGGTCGAACCTCCCGTGCTCGGACGAGGCAGACCGTCACCGATGACGGCCTGAGCCGACCGTGACGGCCTCCCTCGACCACGCGCAGCGGTGTCACCCGGACGCGTCGATGCCACTGGCACACGTCGATGTCGCGGCTGGTCGCCAGTGTTGACGGTCCCGTGCGACATCGACGAGCAGACGCGCCACGGCAACGTGCGCAACGCCCGTTCGACGTGCCCGTTCGGACCTCTGCGTCAACTCTCGCTGCCGACCTCAGACCGGGAGGAGGGCCGTGTGTGGTGCGGCCGGCAGGGTGACCTCGATGGCGTCGCCGGCGCGCACGACACCGCCCGCGACCACGACGGCCATCACGCCGGCCTTGCGCACGAGCGTCCCGTCGTCGGCCCGGTCGAGGACGGCCTTCTGCAGGCCAGGCTGGAACTGGTCGAGTTGGTGGCAGGGGTTGCGCAGCCCCGTGAGCTCGACGACCGCCTGCTCCCCCAGGCCCAGACGCGTGCCGACCGGCAGGTCGAGCAGCGGCAGACCCCGGGTCAGGACGTTCTCGCCGATGTCGCCGGCCGTGACGACGTGACCGGCCGCGACCAGCTCGTCGAACAACTCGGCATGTACGAGGTGGACCTGACGCAGGTTCGGGAGCGTCGCGTCGCGGCGCACCCGCGAACGGTGCCGCACCGTCGTACCCGCGTGCGCGTCGCCGGCCACACCGACGCCGGTGAGCAACTCGATCTCGGCACGCACCACCTTCGAGAACCGGTGGTCGTCGTCGCTGCTGACCGCTTCGACCCGGCCGTGCAGCGGCGGGCCGAAGGCGTTGAGCTCCATGAACGGGTCCGGATAGCGGACCAGGCCGGCGTGGCGGCGCGGATCGAACCCGCGCAACGGCAGGAACATGAAGGCCGCATCGGGGATGAGCGGTGACGGCGGGTACAGGCGGGCCGTGGATGCCGGCTCGAACCCGTAGCGCCGGTAGTGCGCGGGGTCGCCCTCGAGGATCACGAACGGCGTGTCGGTCTCGTTGGCCGCAGCCACCGCGTGCTCGACGAGCGCCCGACCGATCCCCCGCCCCTGGTGGGCCGGCGCGACCGCCAACGGGCTGAGGTTGAGCGCCTCGAACGTCGCGGGACCGGCGAGGACGGCCGGGTGCTCGAACAGCGAGGGGGCGGTGTCGGGACCAGGCACGTCCACCTCGAGCCGGCTGAGCATCACGAACCCGGCGATCTCGTCCCCGACGACGGCGACGAAGCTCGACTCCGGCAGATACCACGGGGACACGCGCAACCGCGCCACGAGTTCGGCCGGCACGTCGTCATCGCCGAAAGCAGCCAGGAGCAGCGCCTCGACGGCGCGCTCGTCTGCCGGGCGTTCCGGCCGGATCGTGACGGTCAGGAGCCGATGACCTCGCGGAGCAGTTCGTTGGTCTTGCGCGGGTCGGCCTGGCCGCGGGTCTCCTTCATGACCTGACCGACCAGGGCGCCGATGGCCTTGTCGTTGCCGCCGCGGATCGCCTCGACGGTGTCGGCGTTGTTCGCGACGACCTGTTCGACGATGCCACGCAGTTCGCCCTCGTCGGAGACCTGCTGCAGCCCCTGTTCGTCGGCGACCTGGGCCGGCCCCCTCGCCCCGCGTGACTCGATCACGCCGGCGACGACCTGCTTGGCCAGCTTGGTCGACAGGGTCCCGTCGTCGATCAGCGCGATGAGTTCGGCGACGTGCGCACCGGTCAGGCCGGATGTCTGCATCTCGAGGCCCTCGGCCGACAGTTGACCGGCGATGTCACCGACCAGCCAGTTGGCCGCGGCCGCACCGTCGGCACCCGCGGCCACGGCGTCGTCGAACCAGGGCAACAGCCCGGTCGCGATGACCGCGGCGGCCTGCTCGGGCGTGACGCCCGCCTCGGCCATCCGGGCCCGCGAGGCGGCGGGCAGTTCGGGCAGCAACGTGCGGATCTGTTCGACCTTCTCGGCCGGCGAGGTGATCTCGACCAGGTCGGGGTCGGGGAAGTAGCGGTAGTCGGTGACCGACTCCTTCACCCGCAGCGTCTCGGTCACGCCACGGCCCTCGTCCCAGTGGCGGGTCTCCATGACGATCGTGCCGCCGTCCTCGAGCACTCCGATCTGACGCTGCGCCTCGAAGGCGATGGCGCGGCCGAGCGAGCGGATCGAGTTGAGGTTCTTGATCTCGGTCCGGGTGCCGAGCTCGTCGCCCGGACGGCGGACCGAGACGTTGGCGTCGCAGCGGATCGAGCCCTCTTCCATCCGCGCGTCGGACACACCCGTGGCGCGCACGATCGACTGCAACTCGCGCAGGTAGGCCTGGGCGGTGTCGGCGTCGTGGATGTCGGGGCGCGACACGATCTCGAGCAGCGGGATGCCGCAGCGGTTGTAGTCGATCAGCGACCGGTCGGCGCCGTGGAGACGACCCGTGTCGCCGACGTGCAGCGATTTGCCGGTGTCCTCCTCCATGTGGAGGCGTTCGATGCGCACGCGACGGCTCACCGACGCACCGTCACCGGTCGGCACCTCGACGACGAGCCAGCCGTCGTGGACCAGGGGGACGTCGTACTGGCTGATCTGGTAGTTCTTCGCCAGGTCGGGGTAGAAGTAGTTCTTGCGGTGGAAGCGGCAGACTGGCGCGATCTCGCCGTTGAGCGCCAGACCCAGCAGTGTGGCGTCGCGGACCGCCTGCTCGTTGACGACCGGCAGGGCGCCGGGCTGGCCGGTGCACACCGGGCAGACGTTGGTGTTGGGCTCGTCGCCGAAGTTGGTCGAGCAGCCACACCACATCTTGGTGCGGGTCTGCAACTCGACGTGGACCTCGAGGCCGACGACCAGTTCCCACTCGCCCGTCTCGCCCTGCAGAAGGCCGACGCCGTGCTCGGCGGCGGTCGTGGCCGAGACCGGCTCGCCGCTCATCGTCGTCGCGGTCATCACTGCACCTCCGTCGAAGGGCCTGCCCCGGAGCTCTCGATCGCGGTGTCGCCGGCAGGGATCGGCGTGAACCCGAGGTCGGATTCGAACGCCCAGCCGACGCGGTACATCAGGTCGTCGCGCAGCAGCGGCGCCATGATCTGCAGGCCGACCGGCAGCGACGCCTGCGGCGCGTCGGGCGCCTCGGCCGTGCCGGCGGGCAGCGACAGCGCCGGGATGCCGGCCAGCGAGGCGGGCACCGTCGCGACGTCGTTGAGGTACATCGCCAGCGGGTCGGCGGTCTTGTCACCGAGCCCGAACGCAACCGTCGGCGAGGTCGGGCTGACCAGGACGTCGGCCTGTTCGAACGCCGACACGAAGTCCCGGGCGATCAGCGTGCGGACCTTCGACGCCTGCAGGTAGTAGGCGTCGTAGTAGCCCGACGACAGCGCGTGCGTGCCGATCATGATGCGCCGCTTGACCTCGGGCCCGAACCCGGCCGCGCGGGTGGCCGCGTTCATCTCCTCGGCCGTGGGCGCGTCGACGCGCAGGCCGTAGCGCACGCCGTCGAAGCGGGCGAGGTTGGACGACGCCTCGGACGGGGCGATCAGGTAGTAGGCCGGCAGGCCGTAGTCGGCGTGCGGCAGCGACACCTCGACGATCTTGGCGCCGAGCCGTTCGAAACGTTCGAGCGCCTCGTCGAAGACCCGGCGGACACCGGGCTCGTAACCGTCGCCCTGCAGTTCGGTGACCACGCCGATCCGCAGGCCCTCGACCCCGTCGCGAAGGGTCGAGAGCAGGTCGGCCGGCGTGTCGGTGATCGAGGTCGAGTCGCGCGGGTCGTGACCGTGGATCAACGTCTGCAGGTGGGCGGCGTCCTCGACGGTCCGGGCGAACGGGCCGGCCTGGTCCAGCGAGGACGCGAAGGCGACCAGTCCGTAGCGCGAGACGGTGCCGTAGGTGGGCTTCGCCCCCACGATGCCGGTCAGCGCCGCCGGCTGGCGGATCGAACCACCCGTGTCGGTGCCGATCGACAGCGGCGCCATCAGGCCGGCGACGGCGGCGGCCGACCCACCCGACGAGCCACCCGGCACGCGCCCGAGGTCCCAGGGGTTGCGGGTCGGGCCGTAGGCGGAGTTCTCGGTCGACGAGCCCATGGCGAACTCGTCCATGTTGGTCTTGCCGAGCACCACGATGTCGGCGGCGCGCAGCCGTTCGGTGACGGTCGAGTCGTAGGGCGGGAGCCAGCCCTCGAGCATCCGCGACCCGCAGGTCGTGGGGGCGCCGCGCATCGTGAGCACGTCCTTGAGTGCCAAGGGCACGCCGGCGAGCGGACCGAGTTCCGCGCCGGCCGCGCGCCGACGGTCAACGTCGGCCGCGTGCTCGCGCGCCGCCGCGGCGGTCACGTGCAGGTAGGCGTGGACGTCACGCGAGGTCAGTTCGTCGGCCGGCGCGGCCCGCCAGACGTCGCCCTCGGCCGCCACCCCGTCGATGGCGGCGATCCGGTCGAGGTGCGCGTCCACGACCTCGACGGCGGACACGTCCATGGCCCGCAGCCTCG
Source organism: Egicoccus sp. (assembly GCA_035462025.1). GTDB lineage: Bacteria > Actinomycetota > Nitriliruptoria > Nitriliruptorales > Nitriliruptoraceae > Egicoccus. Next base: position 14,637 of record DATHUR010000039.1, read on the forward strand.
TGGCGAGTTCGACGGCGGACAGGTCGGTCAGCGCCATCTCAGCCCTCCTCCGACACGATGCGTGGCACGCCGAACCGGTCCTGCTCGGCGTGCGGCGCGGCGGCCAGGATGACCTCGCGCGGCAGCGACGGCCGCGGTTCGTCCGGGCGGCTGACGTCGCGGAGGGCGAACGGGTGCGTGGTCGGCTCGACGTCCTGCGCCGCGACCTCGCCGACCTGTTCGGCATAGGCGAGGATCTGCGACAGCTGCGGGGCGAGCGCCTCGACCTCGGCATCGGTCAGCGCCAGCCGCGCCAACCGCGCGACATGCCGGACCTCGTCGGCGGAGAGTGCCACGGGGGCCTCCTGAAGGGTGGACTCGACCCCGCAGGCTAGCGGTCGGCGACCAGGTCCCCGACCGCCGGTACGGCCTCCTCGAGCAGCCAGGCGGTCGCCTCGGCGGCGGGAATCGGCCGCGAGAGCAGGTAACCCTGGGCCACCTCGCAGCCGAGGTCGGCCAGGACGGCCAGGGCCGCCTCGGACTCGACGCCCTCGGCCACGCAGCGCAGGCCCAGCCCGTGCGTGAGCTGGACGACCGAGCGGACGATGGCGTTGTCGCGACCGTCCCGGTCGAGGTGCATGACGAACGAACGGTCGATCTTGACCTCGCTGACGGGCAGGCGCTTGAGCCGGCGCAGCGACGCATAGCCGGTGCCGAAGTCGTCCAGCGAGAGTTCGATACCGACGGCCCGCAACTCGTCGAGCGTCTGCAGGGCCCGGGTCGCGTCGCCCCGCAGGGCGTCCTCGGTGATCTCGAGGACCAGCATGGACGGATCCAGCCCGTGGGCCGCCAGCCCGGCGCGCACCGTGGCGGCGAACCTGGGGTCGGACAGGTCGTGCAGGGAGGTGTTGACGGCGACGGGCACGGCGATCCCGGCCACGTCCCAGGCCCGGACCTGGCGCAGCACGAGGTCGAGGACGGCGGCGGTGACCGATCGCATCACGGCGGTGCGCTCGGCGACGGGCAGGAAGTCACCGGGTTGGAGCAGGCCGCGCTCGGGGTGACGCCACCGCACCAACGCTTCGAGTCCGACGGTGCGGCGGTCCGCGACCGCAACCTTCGGCTGGTAGTGGACCTCGAGTTCGCCGCGGCCGATCGCGCGGCGCAACTCGGCGAGCATCGACAGCCGCGACGGCACGTTGCGGAGCAGGTCGTCGTTGAACAGCGCGACGAGTTCCCCGGCGGCCTTGGCGGCGTACATGGCGGCATCGGCCCG
>DATHUR010000040.1:0-13906 GCA_035462025.1 Egicoccus sp.
CGAGCTGATGGTGATCGCCGAGCTGCTCGACGACGGCCGTGCCGTCGTGCTCGGTCACACCGACGACGAACGCGTCATCCACCTCGCCGACCCGCTGCGTGAACTGCCGCTCAAGGCCGGTGACTCCCTGCTGGTCGACACCCGCTCCAACACCGCCGTCGAGCGCATCCCCAAGGCCGAGGTGGAGCAACTCGTGCTCGAGCAGGTCCCCGACATCTCGTACGAGCAGATCGGTGGGCTCAAGGAGCAGGTCGAGGCCATCCGCGACGCGGTCGAGCTGCCCTACCTGCACGCCGATCTGTTCGTCGAGCACGAGCTGCGCGCCCCCAAGGGCATCCTGCTGTACGGCCCGCCCGGCTGCGGCAAGACCATGATCGCCAAGGCCGTGGCCAACTCGCTCGCCCAGCGCGTGCGGGACAAGACCGGCCGCCAGGACGTGCGCAGCTACTTCCTCAACGTCAAGGGCCCGGAACTGCTCAACAAGTACGTCGGCGAGACCGAACGCCAGATCCGGCTGATCTTCCAGCGCGCCCGCGAGAAGTCCGCCGAGGGGTTCCCGGTCATCGTGTTCTTCGACGAGATGGAGTCGCTGTTCCGCACCCGCGGATCCGGGGTGTCCTCCGACGTCGAGACCACCATCGTGCCTCAGTTGCTCGCCGAGATCGACGGCGTCGAGAGCCTCAAGGACGTCGTGGTCATCGGCGCGTCCAACCGCGAGGACATGATCGACCCCGCGATCCTGCGTCCGGGCCGCCTCGACGTGAAGATCAAGGTCGACCGGCCCGACACCGAAGCCGCCCGCGAGATCTTCGGCATCTACCTCCACCCGCGCCTGCCGCTGCACCCCGACGAGGTCGCGGCGCACGGCAGCGCCGACGCGGCCGTGCGCAACATGATCGACCGGACGGTCGAGAAGATGTACGCCGACGACCGCGACAACGAGTTCCTCGAGGTCACCTACGCCAACGGTGAGAAGGAGGTCCTGTACTTCAAGGACTTCAACTCCGGCGCGATGATCGAGAACGTGGTGGCCCGGGCCAAGAAGTACGCCATCAAGCGCGTGCTCGAAGGCGGCCCCAAGGGCCTGTCCACCGACGACCTGCTACGGGCCATCCGCGACGAGTTCCGCGAGAACGAGGACCTGCCCAACACCACCAACCCCGACGACTGGGCCCGGATCTCGGGCAAGAAGGGCGAGCGCATCGTCTACGTGCGCACCCTGATCAGCGGCGACAGCGCCGGGCCGGGCCGTGCCATCGAGAACCTCAACCCCGGTCAGTACCTCTAGGAGACACGTGGCGACCCCCAAGTTCGTCGGCGTCGAGACCGAGTACGGCATCGCCGTCGACGGTCCGCGCGAGGTCAACCCGGTGTTGGCCTCGTCGCTGGTGGTCGGCGCCTACCGGCAGGCGGGCGAGCGCGACGTCCGCTGGGACCACACCGACGAACACCCGATGCGCGACGCCCGCGGCTACGACACCCCCGACCCGCACGAGCCGGTCACCGACGACGAACTCGGCCTCGCGAACACGGTGCTGACCAACGGTGCCCGCTTCTACGTCGACCATGCCCACCCCGAGTACGCCACCCCCGAGTGCTCCAACGCCCGCGACCTGGTGATCTGGGACAAGGCCGGTGAGCGCATCCTCGAGGACGCGGCCCGCCGCGCCGCGGCCACGCTGCCCGCCGGTCACCGGGTCCTGGTGCACAAGAACAACACCGACGGCAAGGGCGCCGCGTACGGCACCCACGAGAACTACCTGGTCCCGCGCGAGGTGCCGTTCGGGCGGCTCACGCGGCAGTTGCAGCCGTTCTTCCTCAGCCGGCTGCTCTACGTCGGCGCCGGGCGGCTCGGGACCGAGTTCCGCGGCGAGGACGTGCCGTTCCAGATGTCGCAGCGGGCCGACTTCTTCGAGGTCGAGGTCGGGCTCGAGACCACGCTCAAGCGCCCGCTGATGAACACCCGCGACGAACCGCACGCCGATCCCGAGCGCTACCGCCGCCTGCACGTCATCAACGGCGACGCGAACCTGTGTGAGGTGGCCACCTTCCTCAAGGTGGGGACCATGCTGCTCGTGCTCGACCTGATCGAGGACCAGGCGCTCCCCGAGGCGCCCGTGATCCACCGCCCCGTCCAGGCGTTCCACGCGATCAGCCACGACCTCACCGCGCGCCTGCCGTTGACCACCGAGGACGGGCGCACGGTCACCCCGCTCGAGATCCAGTGGCACTACTTCGAGGCGGCGGCGCGCTACGTCAAGGAGCAGGGCCGTGCCGCGCCGTGGGCCCAGGAGGTCCTCGATCGCTGGGAGGCGCTGCTGACCACGGCCGAGCACGACCCGCGACGGCTGGCGGGCCAGGTGGACTGGGCGACCAAACTCGAACTGCTCGAGCAGTACCGCGAGCGCCACGGCCTCGACTTCGGCCACGACCGGCTCAAGATGGTCGACCTGCAGTACCACGACGTGCGCCAGGACAAGGGCCTCTACCAGCGCCTCGCCGCCCGTGGGCGTGTCGAGCGCCTGGTCTCCGAAGCCGAGATCCAGGCCGCCATGACCACGCCGCCGACCGACACGCGGGCCTGGTTCCGGGGCGAGTGCCTACGCCGGTTCCCCTCGCAGGTCGTGGCGGCCGGCTGGGACTCGCTGATCTTCGACACCGGCCGCGACGCCCTGCAGCGCGTACCGATGATGGAGCCCGGCCGTGGCACGCGCGAGCACGTGGGCGACCTGCTCGACTCGGTCGCCGACGCGTCCGAGTTGCTGCGGGCACTCGGCAGCTGACCGGTACCCTGCGGCTTCGCGCTTCACGGAAGGTGGGTCCATGAGCGACGGTGGCCAGGTCAAGAAGGGCGGCGGCCGGCAGGACGAGGTCGAGGAGGTCGAGGCGACCTCGACCGAGACCGACGAGTCCGCGAAGGACCTGCTCGACGACGTCGACGAACTGCTCGACGAGATCGACGACGTCCTCGAGGAGAACGCCGAAGAGTTCGTACGCGGCTACGTCCAGAAGGGCGGCCAGTAGCCGCGAGTTCCCACCGTCAGGGTCGGGCGCGCTGCCCTTCCGGTGACGGTGACCGCTGCGCGTCGACCGGGTCGGCGGCTGGGGAGGCGGCGCGTGGCAGGGTGAAGGTGAACCGGCTGCCGCCGGCGGCGCGCGGACTGGCGTGGATCGTGCCGCCGTGCTGCTCGACCACGCGCTGGCAGATCGCCAGCCCGATGCCGGTCCCGGGGTAGCCGGCGCGGGCGTCGGTGCCGCGCACGAACGGGCGGAAGATCTCGGCGGCGCGGTCGGCCTCGATACCGATGCCGTTGTCGTCGACATGGACCGCCCAGGTGTCGTCGTCGACCGCCTCGGTCGAGATCCACACGTGCGGTTCGACGCCTGGAGGCACGTACTTGATGGCGTTGCCGACCAGGTTGTCGAGCAACTGCCGCAACCGCCCCGGATCGCCCAGGACGGCAGGCAGCACGTCGAGGTCAACCACGGTCTCGGCGGCACGGTCCCGGATGACCTCACGCGCGAGGAAGCCGAGGTCGGTCCACTCGCGTTGCAGGTGGGCATTGGCGACCTCGGCGAACTCGAGCAGGTCGGTGATCAGGCTCGCCATGCGGCGGTGCTGGACGCCGGCGCGGTCGAGCAGGTCCGCGACGTCGGGTGGTAGCGGGTCCGGGGCCGACCTGGCCAGCCCGACGTACCCGCTCGCCGCGGTCAAGGGCGTGCGCAGGTCGTGGGCGACGACGTGGGCGAAGGCCTGCAGTTCGTCGTTGGCGGCCGCCAGTTCGGTCGCCGCGGCGGTCCGCTCGACGGCCACGTCACCGAGCCGGGCGGCATACCGGTCGAGGGTGCGGAAGACGCGCCGCAGCCCCACCAGCAGCCCGATGGCGAGCACCGAGAACGCGGCGAGGCGGGTGCCGAGGCCCGCCCACCAGGGGATCGAGAAGCGACGCTCGGCGAAGCCGTACAGCACCAGGTCCCACGCGTGGAGCCCCAGGGCGACCGACACCCAGGCGCGTGGCCAGGTCGCCTCGCGGCCGGCCGACGCCACCCAGCGCCAGGTGGCCACCACCACGACCACGGTCACCACGGTGAGCAGGGCCCGGAACGTTGGCGTGTAGCGCCCGATGCCGTCGACCAGGGGGCCGCTCCTGCCGTCGCTCCAGGCGGCCAGCACCGTCAGGGCGAGGGCCGCGACCACCGCCACCCGCCGCCAGCGTGCGGCGCCCGCGACCCGCGACACCCCGAGCAGGGCCATCACGCCCAGCACGAGCTTCCAGCTCAGGTACAGCGCCGCGATCCCGTTCGGACCGATGGGCAGCAGCGCACCGGTCGGCAGGAGCGTGGGAAAGGCCAGGATCGCCAGCAACATGCAGAGCGCTGCGACGACGGATCCCTGGGCGATCCAGCGCAGCGCCGGGTCGCGGTCGCCCTCGTCGTACACCGACAGCAACCAGCTGCCACCCAGCGCGGCGACGATCCCGAAGCTGAGTACCGCAGGGACGGCAGTCGTGATCGCGGGCAGCGACGGGCCGGCCAGCAGGAAGGCGAGCAGTGCGGCGGCCGACACGGCCGCGGTCGACAGCAGCAGGTTTCGACGGACCGTCACCGTGGGCGGGTTCAGCGCCGCGTCGGCGGACGCGTCGACGTTGGATGGCTCGCTGTGCACGTCGGCCTCGTGGTCTCGGACGGTCGGCGTCCCACCCTTCGAGGGTCGGGGGCCGCACGACAGCCTATGGGCGCCCTGCGGACGCCGGCGTCTGCCCGGTCGTCCGTCGCGACCCACGGCTGCGGGAGCCGGTTGCAGGGTGCGGGCGTGCCGGCACGGTCGGGCCTACGCTGCCCGGTCCCCGCTTTCGACAGGAGCGCCGCGTGACCTTTCGTGCCGACGAGCTGCTGGCGGGCCTGCCCTCGCCGTTCGACGCGCGCAGCAGTTCCTTCTTCGAGGTGCTGCGTCGCCAGGCCCCCGACGCGGTCCCGGCCGTCCTCGACGGCACGATGCACCAGCACCTGCGTGAGCGCCTGGTCGAGGGCACGACCGTGCTGGCCGTCGTCAGCGCGCAGGGCGTGGTCATCGCCGGTGACCGGCGCGCGACCGCCGGCAACCTGATCTCGCGCACCGACGTGCGCAAGATCTACCCGGCGGACGACTGGTCCGCGGTCGGGATCAGCGGGACGGCCGGACCCGCGATGGAGCTCGCGCGGATCTTCGCGACCGAACTCGAGCACTACGAAAAGGTCGAGGGCGAGCCGCTCTCGCTCGAGGGCAAGGCGAACAAGCTGGCCGGGCTCGTGCGCGCCCACCTGCCGATGGCGATGCAGGGCCTGATCGTGGTCCCGCTGTTCGCCGGCGTCGAGCCCCGGACGGGGGTCGGACGGATCTTCGAGTACGACCCCGTCGGTGGTCGCTACCTCGCCACCAGCTACGCCGCGACCGGGTCCGGTTCGCTGGCCGCCCGCGCGACGCTGAAGCGGCTGGTCGAACCCGAGGCCGACCTGCGGGGCGCCGCCGACGTCGCGGTCGAGGCGCTGTTCGACGCCGCCGAGGAGGACAGCGCCACCGGCGGTCCCGACCTGATCCGGCGGATCTATCCGATCGTCGCCGAGATCGACCTCGACGGCTACCGCGAGCTGAGCGACGACCAGGTGGCGGCCCACGTCGAGACGACCATCGCCCGCCGCCGCAACCGCTGACAAGGAAGGTCCCAGCCGTGGCCACGCCGTTCTACGTCGCCCCCGAACAGATGATGAAGGACCGGGCGGAATACGCCCGCAAGGGCATCGCCCGGGGCCGCACCCTCGTCGCCGCCGAGTACGCCGACGGGGTGGTGTTCGTCAGCGAGAACCCGTCGCGGTCACTGCACAAGACCTCCGAGATCTACGACCGCATCGGGTTCGCCGCCGTCGGCCGCTACAACGAGTTCGAGTCCATGCGGGTCGCCGGCATCCGCCTCGCCGACGTCAAGGGCTACCAGTACGCCCGCGAGGACGTCACGGCCAAGGCGCTCGCCAACGCCTACTCGCAGGCGCTCGGCGCGATCTTCATGGGCGGCGAGGCCAAGCCCTACGAGGTGGAACTGCTCATCGCCGAGGTCGGCCACGAGTCCTCCGACAGCAGCAAGCTCGAGCTGTACCACATCCTCTACGACGGCTCGATCGTCGACGAGCACCGCTACGTCGCCATCGGCGGCGAGACCGAACCGATCGAACAGGGCCTCGAGCGGCGGTGGCAACCCGAGATGACCCGCGACGCCGCCATCCGCGCCTGCGTCGAAGCCCTGGCCGAGGCGGCCGGGCGCACCATCGAGGCCGGCGACCTCGAGGTGTCGGGGCTGGACGTCACCCGGCCGCGCCGCCGGTTCTTCCGGCTGCGCGACGAGGCGCTGCTGGCCGCCGTGAGCGGCTGAGCGGTCCGGTTGTCGCCCAGCCGGCCGGTCGATGGGGCACCATCGCCCCACCGCTTCAGGGAAAAGGGGACCGCGTGCGCCGACGGATCTTCGGGATCGAGAACGAGTACGGCGTCACCTGCACCTTCCAGGGCCAGCGACGCCTGAGCCCCGACGAGGTCGCGCGCTACCTGTTCCGGCGGGTCGTGTCGTGGGGACGCTCCTCGAACGTCTTCCTCGAGAACGGCGCCCGGCTGTACCTCGACGTCGGCTCCCACCCCGAGTACGCCACGCCCGAATGCGACTCGCCGCGGCAGGCGGTCGTCCACGACAAGGCGGGCGAGCGCATCGTCGAGGACCTCGTGCTCGGCGCCGAGCAGCGCCTGCACGAGGAGGGCATCTCCGGCACGATCTCGCTGTTCAAGAACAACACCGACTCGGCCGGCAACTCCTACGGCTGTCACGAGAACTACCTCGTGGCCCGGGTTGGGGAGTTCCAGCGTCTGGCCGAGGCCCTGATCCCGTTCCTGGTCACCCGCCAGGTCTTCGCCGGCGCCGGAAAGGTGCTGCAGACCCCGCGCGGCGCGGTGTTCAGCCTGTCCCAGCGCGCCGAGCACATCTGGGAAGGTGTCTCGTCGGCGACGACGCGGTCACGGCCGATCATCAACACGCGCGACGAACCCCACGCCGACGCCGAGCGCTACCGGCGGCTGCACGTCATCGTCGGCGACTCGAACATGAGCGAGTACACCAGCTGGCTCAAGGTCGCCACCTGTGACCTGGTCCTGCGGATGCTCGAGGAACAGGCGGTGATCCGCGACCTCACCCTCGACAACCCGATCCGGGCCATCCGCGAGATCAGCCACGACCTGACCGGCACCCGCCGGATCCGGCTGGCCAACGGCCGAGAGATGTCGGCGCTCGAGATCCAGCAGGTCTACCTCGAGCGGGTCGAGCGGTTCGTCGAGGCGTCGCACGACGCCGACGACGAGGCCAAGCGCGTCGTGACCGAGTGGCGCCACGTCCTCGAGTCGCTGGTTGACGACCCGATGTCGTTGGGCCGCCAACTCGACTGGGTCGCCAAGTACCGCCTGATCGAGTCCTACCGGGCCAAGCACGACCTGCCGCTGGCGCACGCCCGGGTGCAGATGCTCGACCTCGCCTACCACGACGTCGTGCGCGACCGCGGCTTGTACTACCTGCTCGCGCGCCAGGGTCGCACCCAGCGACTGCTCGACGACGCCGAGATCGAGCACGCGATGACCCATCCGCCGGCCACCACGCGGGCCGCTCTGCGGGGAAGGTTCATCGCGCAGGCCAAGGCCAAGCGGCGCGACTACACCGTGGACTGGGTCCACCTCAAGCTCAACGACCAGGCCCAGCGCACCGTGCTGTGCAAGGACCCGTTCCGCTACGAGGACGAGCGGGTCGACAAACTCATCGCGGCGATGTGATGGGGCTGCGCAGGTGACGGCGAAGGTCGAACGGCTGGTGAACCTGACCGTCGCGTTCCTCGAGGCACGTCGCCCGATGACGCTGGCGGAGCTGCGCCGGCGGACCGGCTACTACACCCAGGGCGACCCCGAGTCGTCGCGCCGGATGTTCGAGCGCGACAAGGACGACCTGCGCCGGCTCGGCGTCCCGATCGAGACCCGCGAGGTGGCCTTCGGCGACGAGGTCGGCTACGTGGTCGACCGGGCCGCGTACGAACTGGCCGACGTCGACCTCACCGCCGAGGAGGTCGCGGCGCTCTCGCTCGCCGTCCAACTCACCGGCAGCGAGGGCTCGCACCTCGCACTCGCGAAGCTGGCCGCCCGGGCGCCCGACCCCGCCGAGCTGGCCACCTCGGCCACGACCCGGGTCAGCCTCGTTCCGGACCCCGTCGACGCGGTCGCCGACGCCGTCGTGGCGCGCATACCGCTGCGCTTCCCCTACCGCACGGCGGGCGGCGACACCGCCCGGCGCACCGTCGACCCCTACGCGATCGTGCAGCGTCGCGGCGCCTGGTACCTGGTCGGCCGCGACCACGACCGTGACGCGATCCGTGCCTTCCGGCTCGACCGGATGGTGGGGCGGGCCCGCGAGGCCGGGCCACCCGGCAGCTATCCGGTGCCCGAGGGGTTCGACCCGGCCGAGCACGTGCGCGGTCCCGAAGGTGCGCGGGTCGACGTCGAGGTGGCGGTCCGTCCGGCCGCGAGGTGGGCGGTGGAGTTGCGCGGCGGAGTCGACACCGGGCGCACCCACCACGGCGAACCGGTGCTGCGCCTGCCCGACCTCGACCCGGTCCGCGACCGTTCGTGGCTGCTCGGCCTCGGGCCCGACGTCGAGGTCCTCGCCCCCGAGCCGCTGCGCGCCGAGGTGGTAGCGGCCCTCGAACGCCTCAGTGGCGGGGCAACGAGCGAGCGCAGCGAGCGAGACGATCGGGGCGGCGGGCGGGATCGGAAATGACAGCAGCAGGAGACGTCGCGCGGATGCTGACGCTGGTGCCCTGGCTGCTCGAGCGCCCGGGTGCATCGGTGTCCGAGACGGCCGCGGCCTTCGGGGTGTCCGAGGCGACGATCCGGCGCGACCTCGGCCACCTCGACTTCTGCGGTCTGCCCGGACTCGGCGGTGGCGACCTGTTCGAGGTCGACATCGTGGGGGAGCGGGTCGTCGTGCAGATGGCCGACGAGCTCAAGCGCCCGCTGCGGCCGACCCCGCGCGAGGCGCTGCGCCTGGTCCTGACGGTCGACGCGGTCAGCGAGGCACTGGCCGACGAGGTCCCGGCGTTGCGCACCGCGGTCGACAAGGTCCGTGCGGCGCTCGGGATCCCCGAGAGCGTGGCGGACGTCGTCGAGCCGGGGGCGAACGACGTGGTCCCGGTCCTGCGTCGCGCCATCGCGGACGAGCGACAGGTCCGGCTTCGCTACCAGGGCCGCGCCGACGAGCAGCCGCAGTGGCGCACCGTGGACCCGTGGACGCTGCAGGTCGCCGACGGCACCTGGTACCTGCGGGCCCACGACGTCGGCGCGGACGGCGCCCGTACGTTCCGGCTCGACCGTGCCATCGAGGTCGAGCCGACCGAGCAGCCGCGTGCGGTCCCCGCGCCCGAACATCTGCCCCCGCCGGGGTACGCACCCGGCCCCGATGACCTCGAGGTCGAACTCGCGCTGAACGTGGCCGGCCGTTGGGTGCTCGATGCGGTCGCCCCTGACGAGGTCGAGGAACGACCCGACGGCGGCGCCGTGGTGCGCCTGCGCACCGACGCCCCGGGCTGGCTCGCGCGGGTGGTGCTCACCGCCGGCGGCGACGCCCGCGTGACCGCGCCGGCCACGCTCGCGGACGAGGTCGCCGCACTGGCCGACGAGGCGCTCGCGCGCTACCGGAGGTGACTAGTGAAGCGACCCCACCTGCGGGGGATATGCGGGTTGAACCGCTGTAACCAACGCGGTCGGCAGCCGACGGGGAGCTTCACTGGCGCCCGAAGGAGGCCGGCGATGACGAGGATCCGCGCGAACTGCCCCGGCTGCGGGGAGGTCGACCTGACCCCACCGGACGTGACACTGCGCATCATGCGTGCGAGTGACGGCCTGGTCGGCGATGGCAGCACCTACCGGTTCCTGTGTCCGGCCTGCGACGAGCTGGTGACGAAGCCGGCCGACGAGCGCATCGCCCAACTGCTGAGCACCGGTGGCGTCCCGATCGAGGAGTTCGAGGACCTCGACGCGGTGCTCAAGACCCTGCTGCCCCCGCACCCCGAACGTCCGGCAGGTGGCCCGGCCTTCACCGCCGACGACGTACTGGCGATGCACGAACTGCTCGAGCGCGACGACTGGTTCGACCGGTTGCTCACCTCCTGACGCTCGCCGCCGCACCCTAGACTTCGGGGCGTCCGCCGGATCCGGTGGGCGTCCCGAGCCATGTCGAGGCCTGCGCATGCCCGTCCCCGTCGTCGCCGTCCTCGTCGGCGTGCTGGTGGCCACGCTGGTCGTGATGGTCGTACTCGTGGTCGTCCTGGTCCGGCGGCTCGCGCGTGTGGCGGGCGAACTGCGCGCACTCGAGCAGCGCATCGGTCCCGCCCTGGCCGACCTGCAGGAGCGTGCGGCCCTGGCCTCGGCCGAACTCGACCGGGTCGGCGACGCCATCGGCTCCCGCAGTCGCGACCCGGCCCGCGGCGGAAACGGGCACAACGGCTAGACTCGTGCGGAGCGGGGCGAGCCGCCCCGGAGGCGTTCCCGACGGCAGGTAGACGCATGACCATGCCCAGTGGTGGCGAACTGGTGATCATCCTGTTCATCGTCCTGCTGCTGTTCGGGGCCAAGAAGCTGCCCGACCTGGCCGGGTCGGTCGGCAAGAGCATCAAGGAGTTCCGCAAGGCCAGCGACGAGGCCGACGCGGAAACGCGGGCACGAGACGAGCAGCAGCCTCCCGCACCCCACCGTGACCCCGAGTCCTGACGCCATCGCCGAGGGGCACGCTCCCGGCGAGATGACGCTCTTCGAGCATCTTGCCGAGCTGCGGACCCGGCTGTTCCGGGCGCTGATCGCCCTGGCGCTGGGCAGCATCGTCGGCTACGTGGTCTTTCCGTGGCTGCTCGAGTTGCTCGTGGCGCCCTATTGCGACGCCCTGGCCGTGCTGCGCCCCGGGGACGACTGCAACCTGGTCGCACTCCGTCCGCTCGAGCCGTTCTCGGTCCGGATGAAGTCGGCGGTCGTGATCGGGCTGTTCGTCGGTGGACCGGTCATCTTCTACCAACTGTGGCGCTTCATCACGCCCGGCCTGACCCGACGCGAGCGGCGATTCGCGCTGCCCTTCGTGGTCCTAAGCCAGGTCATGTTCGCGCTCGGCATCGGCTTCGCCTACCTGGTCATCCCCCAGGGGCTGCGCATCCTGCTGGGCATCGCGGGTCCCGACATCGAGACCCTGCTGTCCGCCAACGAGTACCTGTCGTTCTTCCTGACCACCTCGGTCGCATTCGGGCTCGTGTTCGAACTGCCGCTGATCCTGGTCTTCCTCGCGCTGGTCGGGGTCGTCAGTTCCGCGCGCCTGCGCGAATGGCGGCCGTACGCGGCGGTGCTGATCGTGATCGTGGCCGCCGTCATCACGCCGACCACCGACGCCGTGACCTTGCTGTTGATGGCCGGCCCGATGCTGCTGTTCTACGAACTGTCGATCGTGGCGGCCCGGCTCATCGAACGCTCGCGCCGCCGACGGGAGACCGCGTGACCCCGGACGCACCGGCCGGTGAGCGGCCCGCCGGCGGCGGCACCGACGAGCTGGGGGACTCCACCGCACTGCGGCTGCGTCGGATCGTGTACCGCGCGCGCCGGACCGGCATGGGGTGGGCGCTGCTGCTCGTCGTCCTCGCACTGATCGCCGGGTTCCTGCTGGGGCGTCAGACCGGCGAGGCGCCGACCGTCGCCGTGGCCCGGCAGCTCGAGCAGGACGTCCTGCCGCTCGTGCTCGACGCCGACGGCATCTGGTCGTCGGCCGCCCGGGACGAGCCGTCGGTGAGCGAGGCGATGGTGGCACTGCAACAGGACGCCGACGGCGGCATCGTCACCGACCACGGCGCCTTCTGGCTGGAAACGTACGACACGCTGCTGGACCGGATGGCGGCCGTCGAGGTCGACCCGCTCGGGCGCCCCGTCCAACGCCAGTTCGTCAACGGGGTGACGCTCATGCGCGACGCCGTCGAGTTGCTCCAGCGCGCGGCCAGTATCGAGGACGCCGACCGTCGCGCGGCCCTGTTGGTCGAGGTCGGACGCTTGCGGATGCGCGGGGAGCAGATCGTGCAGAGCGCCCGTGCCGGGATCGCCGACCTCGACGGTGACGGGGGCAGCGTCTCCAGGCTGCCCGAACTGCCCGGGTTCGACGACCCCGGCAGCGAGGACTGACATGGATGCCGTCGCACGCGACGAGGGCCGACCGCAGCTGCCGGACGACCCGGTGGTGACCGGGTTCGTCGACGACCTCGGCTTCACGCCCGACCCGTTCCAGGTCCGGGCCATCGATGCCCTGCTGCGCGGACGTTCGGTGCTCGTCGCCGCGCCGACGGGTGCCGGCAAGACCGTCGTCGGCGAGTTCGCCTGCCACGAGGCGATCCACCACGGCGGCAAGTGCTTCTACACGACCCCGATCAAGGCGCTGTCGAACCAGAAGTACCGCGACCTGGTCGGCCGCTACGGCGAGGAACGCGTCGGCCTGCTGACCGGGGACCGGTCCGTCAACGGCGAGGCGCCCGTGGTCGTGATGACCACCGAGGTGCTGCGCAACATGATCTACGAGGCGTCGCCGACGCTGCGCGGCCTGCGCCACGTCGTCCTCGACGAGGTCCACTACCTCGCCGACCGTTCGCGGGGCGCGGTGTGGGAAGAGGTCATCGTCCAGTTGCCCGCGTCGGTGCAACTGGCGGCGCTCTCGGCCACGGTCAGCAACGCCGAGGAGTTCGGCCGGTGGCTCGACCAGGTTCGGGGCCGGTGTGAACTGGTGATCGAGGAGGCCCGGCCGGTCCCGCTGCGCCACCACTACTTCGTCAACGACAAGCTCTACGACACCTTCCGGGCCGGCCGCAAGGGTGGCGCGAGCAAGGAGCACCGCGAGCGGGCCGCACAGGCGCTGGCCGGCGTGCCCAACCCCGACGTGGTCATGCTCGAGCGCCGTGCCCGGACCCGCAACCGGGTCAGCAACAAGGGCCGGCGCATGGGCCCCGACATCAGGCTGCGCTGGCCGTCCCGCCCCCACGTGGTCGAGGAACTCGCCCACCGCGGCTGGCTGCCCGTCATCGTCTTCGTCTTCTCCCGCCAGGGCTGCGAGGACGCGGTCGCCCAACTCGTCCAGGCCGGGGTGCGGCTGACCGACCGGCACGAGCGTGACGAGATCGCCGCGACCGTCGACACGTTGCTCGGCGACCTGCCCGAGGCCGACCTGCGGGTGCTCGGCTACGACCGCTGGCGCGCCGCGCTGCTCGACGGGATCGCCGCCCACCACGCGGGCATGGTGCCCGCGTTCAAGGAAGCGGTGGAGGTGCTGTTCCAGCGCGGGCTGCTGAAGGTCGTCGTGGCGACCGAGACCCTGGCGTTGGGCATCAACATGCCGGCGCGCACGGTCGTGATCGAACGCCTCGAGAAGTGGAACGGTGAGTCCCACGTGCTGCTCACCCCCGGCGAATACACCCAGCTCACCGGACGCGCCGGTCGCCGCGGCATCGACACCGTCGGACACGCGGTCGTGCTCTACCAGCGCGACCTCGACTTCCCGACCGTCGCCGGGCTGGTCGGTACCCGCACGTATCCACTCCGCAGCTCGTTCGCGCCGTCGTACAACATGGCGGTCAACCTGCTGCGCCGGCACGACCTCGCCCAGGCCGAGGCGCTGCTCGGCGCGTCGTTCGCCCAGTTCGAGGCGGACGAGTCGGTCGTGCGCTCGGCCGAGAAGCTGTCCGAGCTCGACGAGGCGATGGCCGGCTACGGCCGCCACCTGCACTGCGAGCTGGGGGACTGGCCCGCGTACTGGGAGCTGCGTCGGACCCTGAGCCGGCTCGA
>DATHUR010000041.1:0-3068 GCA_035462025.1 Egicoccus sp.
CGGCGATCTGCCCGCCGTGGTCCGCCACCAGCCCGGCGACGAACGACTCCAAGTGTCGGGCCGCCACCGGTGCGAAGTCCCGGACGTCGGCGCCGGACGCTCCCACCAGCGCCGCAGCGTGGTAGAAGCCGGCAAGGGCGCCCATGATCACGCCCAGCAACGCCGTGTCGTAGACGCCGGTGAGCCCCGGGTCGGCGCCGAGGTGGACGGCCCGGCCGAGCGTGGCCAGCGTCGCCTCGGTGGCGGCGAACGCCTCGGCCGGGCCGCCGTACAGGAACAGCGCCTCGGGCGTGCCGATCAGCCGGGTGCCGCTCATGGCCGCACCATCGAGGTACGCCGCACCCTGCCCGGCGGCCCAGGTCGCCGTGGCCCGGGCCTGCTCCGGCGTGCCGGACACGAGGTTGACCAGCGTCCGCCCGGTGAGCCCGCCTGACAGGGCGACGGGTGCGAGGACGGCGTCGAGGTCGTCGTAGGTCGCCACGCTGGCGACGACGACGTCGGTGGCGGCGACGGCCTCGGCGACCGATGCCGCTGGGGTAGCGCCCAGGTCGACCAGGGCGGAGACCCGGCCGGGAGTGCGGTTCCAGACGGTCACCGGGTTGCCTCCCGCTAGGAACGTGCGGGCGAGCGTGGTCCCGAGAGCACCCGCCCCGAGGACGGTCACGGGCCTGTGGTCGGTGTCGGCGTGGGTCATGCGAGCAGTCAACCCGCTGCTCATGAGACGAACACCGGTCCAGACGCTCAATCTGCTGTCTCTACGTCTAACCTTCAAGGTGTGAGCGATGCCCTGTCGATGCTGCTGGACGGCGTACGAGCCCAGGGCGCGCTGTTCGACCGGTCGTTCGTGCGCGCACCCTGGTCGCTGCGGTTCGAGGACCACGCTCCCCTCACCCTGGTCACGATGTTGGGTCCCGACATCGCCGGCGGAGGGACCGGCGCCTGGGTCCGGCCCGACGGGCACGACCCCGTGCGCGTCGAGCCCGGCGACGTGGCCGTCCTCGTGGGCCCCGAGCCGTTCACGATCAGCGACGAGCCGGACGCCCCGCCCCGGGTCGTCATCCACGACGACGACGTGTGCACCAGCCCGGGCGGCGCCCGGGTCGACGACGTCCCCCACCTGTGCAGCCACCGCCCGCTCGACGACGGCGACAACATCGGCAACGACGACGCAGCCGCCCTGCTCAAGGGCAGCTACCGGGTGCAGGGCAGCGTGGGCGACCGGATGCTCCGGGGCCTCCCCCGCGTGCTCACCGTCCCGGCCGCGACCGACGGGAGCCGCCCCGCGGCCGGCGTCGACCTCATCGTCGCCGAGCTGGCCCACCCCCGCCTGGGCCAGCAGGCGGTGCTCGACCGGCTCCTCGACCTGCTGCTGGTATCGATGCTGCGTGAGTGGCTCGACCGCCCGGAGTCGAGCGCCCCGGCCTGGTACCAGGCCCTGAGCGACCCGGTCGTGGGCCCAGCGCTGCGGCTCGTCCACCACGACCCGGCGCACCCGTGGACGGTCGCCACGCTGGCCGATCGCGTCGCCGTGTCGCGGGCGACGTTCGCCCGCCGATTCACCGACCTGGTGGGCGAACCGCCGATCGGGTACCTCGCCTGCTGGCGGCTGTGCCTGGCGGCCGACCTGCTGCACCGAACCGACGTCACCGTCGGCGCCGTCGCCCGCCAGGTCGGCTACGCCAACCCCGAGGCGTTCAGCGTGGCGTTCACGCGGGTGTACGGCGTCCGCCCGAGCGAGTACCGCCGAGACGCATCCGCCACGCCGGCGCGTGCTCCGGCGTAGCCCGCCGACGCGCTCGTCCTGTCCGCCGCCTGTCGGTCTGCCTGACCGTGAGGCTCCGCCACCCTCCCTGGTCACCAGGCCCGGACCAGCGAAGACGTCACAGCGCTGACCTGCGCCTGTTCGGCGACCTCGATGCTGCGCCCGACAGGCACTGCATCAAGCTCGGCTCCTGCGTCGGCAAGGTCGACCATCGCAGGACCGCCCCGACCTCACAGCGTGGGGTGTACGGCCACGCCGCCGCATCGTGACCAGCTACCCACCGCGGTGATCGGCACCATCGGCCGTCACCGCGCCATGCTGGCGTAACGTCGGGGCCCTTCGGTCAATGGGGAGCATGGGGATCGGTGACACCCGGGACGACGCCGCGCTACTGGCGGCGTTGCCCCACGACGTGGCTGCGCTCAAGGCGTTCTACGTCCGCTACGTCCGTCGGGTGTCGGCGTTCGCGGCCGGCCGATGCTCCAACGCCGAGGACGTGGCCGACGTCGTGGCCCAGACCTTCCTGCGGCTCATGGGGGCCGCGGCACGCTACGACCCGGCCTTGGGCGACCCGGCGGCGTTCGTGCTGGGGATCACCGGCAACCTCGTGCGCGAGCTGCACCGGGGACGGTCCCGGCATCGGGCGCTCGTCGCCAAGCTCAGCGGGCGCGACCTGCTCAGGCACGACGACGTCGAGCGGATCGAGGCGGCCATCGATGACGCCCGCCAGGCCCATTCGGCCCGGGAGGTGCTCGACGCGATGCCGGCCGGGCAGCGCGACGTGCTGTGCCTGGTGGCGGAGGGCCGGACGCCGGCGGAGGCCGCACGGGAGCTGGGGATCACGGCCCGCCCCTCCAGCCTCCCATCGACCGGCCGGCAACGGCAGCCGCCTTCGACACCACGCCGGCGACGCGCCCCGGAAGGGGTCGTGCCACGCGAACCCGGGGTGACGCAGACCGCTCATCTCGCACTCGGCCGACTACGTGGGTCCGGCCGGCTCGCTCGAGTTCCAGGGCAGGAGCTTGTCGGGGTTGACCACGGCCCAGAGGTTGCGTATGCGGTCGCCCTCCACCCCGAACGCGAGGACCAGGATCGTCTCGCCGCCGATGTGGCCGGCGAGCCCCGGACGGCCGTTGACGGTGGTCTCGACGACCACTAGGCCGAGGACCATCGTCGTGAGTCCGGCCGGGTTCGCGGGCGCCGGCATGTTCCACGTCGCGGCGTTCGCGTGGGCGCTGCTCGGCTTCGCGGGCGTGTACGCGGCGACCGCACGACGGGCCTTCGACGACACGGTCGAGGGCGTGCA